>NZ_JBHVPZ010000001.1:21827-405264 GCF_042887135.1 Kitasatospora sp. NPDC057965 | reverse complement strand
CCGCCGCTTTGACCGGGGTGTCCGTGCGCCGCTCGGGGGGGTGCCGCGGGACGGCCACCCGGGGGGCGCGCCCCCCCCCCCCGCCGGGGGGGGGCGCCGCTCCCCGGCTACGCGCCGCCCGCGCCCGGCAGCGCGGCCAGCGTTCCGGCCAGGGCGTGCAGGTCCGCCGCGCCCACCGAGGGGCCCATGGCGGCGAGCCGGAACGGGGACATCCCGCCCAGCATCGCCCGCAGGCCGGGGTTGGCCAGCATCGGCAGCCGTTCCAGGACGACCTCGCGCGCCCCCTCGTCCGCCAGCAGCGCGCGCAGCGGGGTGTGCACCGAGAGCGGGCCGGCGGGGAACTCCTCCGGCGCGGGCAGCGGCTCGCCGGCCGCGAGCGCCTGCGGCCGCTGGGCGCGGACCAGCAGGTGCTCGGCGGTGACCGGCCCCTCGGCGGGCAGGCCGAGCCGTTCGAACTGGTCGGCGGGCGCGTCGCTCTCCCGCAGCGCCTCGGTGAGCAGCGCCGCCATCCGCAGCTCCAGCTCGTCGTCGACCAGCGGGTGCTCCTGCTCCGGATCCGTCCCCAGGTCGAACAGCAGGGTGCCGAAGGCGTACGGGTTGCCCCAGGAGGTGGCCGGCATCCGCAGCACCGGCACGCCCTTGGTGAACGGCAGCGGACCGGCCAGGGTGGCGCCGGCCAGCTCCTGCGGGGTGAAGTGGCCGCGCATGTGGGTGGGCATCAGGGTGTGCTCGTACAGCGGCCGGTTGGACGCGTCCTTGCTGGCACGCATGTAGACGTGGCGGCCGTCGGTGATGCTGACGTGCCCGCCGAAGACGCCGAACAGGCCGTGCGGGCGGACCGGGGCGTCGCGGGCGACCGTGTCCACGAGCGGACGGCCCTGCATGTCGGCGGTGCGCGGCACGTCGAAGTACTCCAGCACGGTCGGCCCGAGGTCGACGGTCTGGACGAGGGAGTCGCGCCGACCGGTGGCCCGGCTGCGCGGGTCCCAGACGAACAGCGGGGTGTGGATGTTCTCGTCGTACCAGGGCTGGATGTTCTTGCCCCACCAGCCGCGCTCGCCGAGCAGCAGGCCGTGGTCGGTGCAGACGATCAGCAGGGTGTCTTCCCACAGGCCGTGCTCGTCGAAGGCGTCCAGGACGCGGCCGAGCGAGTCGTCGCACATGGTGAGCAGCGCGGCGTACTCGTTGCGGGCGTGCTCGACGGCCTCCGGGCTCTCGGTGACCCGCTTGTAGTCGGGCCAGTCGAAGTGCGGGCCGTCCCAGTCGTGCGGGTAGTGCTTCTTGTGCTCGGCGTAGGAGTAGAACGGCTCGTGCGGGTCGAAGCACTCGATCTGCAGGAACCAGCGGTCCTGCTCGCGGTTGGTGGCGATGAACTCCAGCCCGGCGTCGAAGGTGCGGGTCTGCGGGTGGTCGGCGACGTCGGCCAGGTACTGGCGGTTGACCCAGTCCTGGCGCCACATCGGACCCTCGCGCCAGGAGAGCGTGTCAGGGATCTCCGGGTCGGCGACGTGGCCCTTCCACTTGTCGCCCTCCTGGCCGCGGAAGAACTCGTAGCTGTCGTAGCGGTTGTGGTAGGTGGCGCCGCCGTCCTCCCAGTAGTGCTGGTGGTCGGTGACCAGGTGGGTGTAGACGCCCGCCTTGCTCAGCAGGTCGGGGACGGAGTCGTCGAAGGGCTCCAGCGGGCCCCAGGAGCGGTGCAGGAAGTTGTACCGGCCGGTGTGCATCTCGCGGCGGGCCGGCATGCAGGGCATGGAGCCGCCGTAGCAGTTGTCGAAGGTCGCGGCGCGGGCGGCGAGGCGGGCGAAGTTCGGTGCGACGGTCCAGTCGCAGCCGTAGGGCGGCAGGAACCGCCGGTTGAGGCTGTCGAACATGACCAGGACGGCTTTCACCGGGGCGTCTCCTCGGGAGCGGAGGGGTTGGTGGTGGGGCTGGTGGTGGGGTCGGCGGTGGGGTCGGCGGTGGGAATGGTTCCGTCGACGAGCAGCCCGCGGACGTGCTCCAGCCAGTCGAGCCAGGCGTCGACGGCGGAGGTGCCGTACGCGTGGGTGAGTTCGCGGATCATCCGCAGCCGCCGGACGTCCGTCTCCTGCGTGTCCTCCGGGAACTGCAGGGAGCGGTCCCGGGGGCGCATCACCGCCACCTGGCGGCGGCGGTATTCGAGCTCGGTGTCGATCAGCGGGACGAGCTGCTCCGGTGCCAGCTGGGCGGAGAAGTAGAACCGGGCCATGAAGTCGGGGTCCTGGAAGCGGCTGGTCGGTTCGTACGGCGAGCGGGCCTCGCGGACCAGCTCGGCCCGCCCGGCGTCGGTCAGCCGGTAGACCTTGGCGTCCGGACGGCCGTCGCGCGGGTCGGTCTCGTAGACCACCCAGCCCTGCTCGGCCATCCGCTTGAGCAGCCGGTAGATCTGGCTCGGGTGGGCGTTCGAGCGGACGAACTGCCCCTCCCCCGCCAGCCACTGCTTGAGGTCCCACCCGCTGCGCGGATGGATGGCCAGCAGGCCCAGCAGGACGTGGTCGAACTTCACCGGTGCCCTCTCCCCGGCTCCCGCCGGTTCCTCGAACGTCGCTAGGTGCATTCTCACCTAGGTGCAAAGTGCTATAGCTTGGGCCCATGAGTCAACCCCCCGCCGCACGCGCCTGCTGCATGCCGTCGGCCCCGGCCGGCCCCGGACCCGCCCCCGCGCCGCTCCTGCCGCCCCCGTCACGCCCGCCGGCCGGGCGCCCGGAGCACCCCGAAGTGGCGCTGCCCGGAGGGGTGTTCGCGATGGGGGACGCCTTCGGCGAGGGCTATCCGGCGGACGGCGAGACCCCCGTGCACGAGGTGGAGCTGGAGCCGTTCACCATCGACACCGCACCGGTCACCACCGCCCGCTTCGCCGCCTTCGTCGAGGCCACCGGCCACCGCACCGACGCCGAGCTGGCCGGCTCCTCCGCCGTCTTCCACCTGTTCGTCCTCGCCGACCCCGCCGACGTGCTCGGCCGCTCCGCCGCCGCACCCTGGTGGATCGAGGTGCGCGGCGCCGACTGGCGCCACCCGTTCGGCCCGCTCGGCGACGCCGAGGACCTCCTCGACCACCCCGTGGTGCACATCAGCCACCGCGACGCGCTCGCCTACTGCCACTGGGCCGGACGCCGGCTGCCCAGCGAGGCCGAGTGGGAGTACGCCGCCCGCGGACCGCTGACCGGCGCCCGCTACGCCTGGGGCGACGAGCTGCGCCCGGGCGGCGCGCACCGCTGCCGGATCTGGCAGGGCCGCTTCCCCGACCTGCCGACCGGCGAGGACGGCTGGTTCGCGACCGCACCGGTGGGCAGCTACCCGCCGAACGGCTTCGGCCTGGCGGACGTGGCCGGAAACGTCTGGGAGTGGTGCGCCGACCGCTTCGATCCCGGCTACTACGCCCGCTCGCCACGCTTCGACCCGCGCGGGCCGGACGAGGACCACAGCGGGACCCGGCGGGTGCTGCGCGGCGGGTCGTACCTGTGCCACGACTCCTACTGCAACCGCTACCGGGTGGCCGCGCGCACCGGCAACACCCCCGAGTCCACCAGCGGCAACTGCGGCTTCCGCACGGTGGCCTGCTGAACCGGAGGGCGCCTCCTCGAACGCCCGCACCCGGCGCGCGGGTTCGACACGCACGCCCCGCTCCTTCGACTCTTCGTCAGGATCGGTGCTGAGTCCCCGGATTTCGCGCTACCGTGGTCCCCGCCGAAAAGGAGTGTGCATATGCCCGAGGTCCAGGCCTGCTCCGGATGCGGTGGGTCCGGGGGGACCCAGAAGACCGAAGCCACGGTCGAACGGGACGAGGAAGGGAGCATGGTGCCGAAGATCCACGTCTTCTGGTCGCCGTGCGGTCGGTGCCACGGATCCGGGACGGTGATCGTCGGATGAGGTTGGTCTTCGAGTGCGTCGAGTGCGGCAGCCACTACCTGCCGCCGGAGGCGATGGCGTACCCGGACGGGCCCGCCTCGCCGGTCTGGTGCACCTGGTGCCAGGCCGCCAAGCACGCGGCAGGCGTCCGGGAGGACCCGCTACTGGCCCGCCTCGCCCTGGCGACCGCCCGGGCGGCACACGCCAGAACGGCCGCCGAGGAGCCCGCCGCCCCCCGCAGCGACGTCCGCCCCTCGCGCCCACCGGTGTCACGCCGTGCCCGCTCCGGCCCGGGCGCGCTGCGCAGCAAGCTGGCCTAGGCCGTTCCCGGGACCGCCGTCGTGCGGCTCCCCGGCCGGGGCCCTTCCGACGGGCCCCGGCCGCGTGCGCGCGGTCAGACCCTCGTCACGTCGCGCGTCCCGGTTCCCGGCCGGACGATGTAGATCCCGGACCCGGGCAGCGTCTCGCGCGAATCCTCCCTGAGCCGGTCGACGCTGATCTCGGCCGGCCATCGCGTGCGGAACTCCGACCAGCGCACTCCCGCGAGGTCGACCCTGGTGAGGTCGGCGGTGCTCAGATCAGCCGTGGTGAAATCGTCCAGGACTTCGGAAAGGAATTCCAGGTCGAGGTTCTCCGGTTCACCGATCCCGAGCAGTTCGCCGACGTGAACGGCCAGCGCCCGCGTGAGGTACTCCACCTCCCGCACGGCACGGGGCAGATCGCCGCCGCGCACCGCGTACATGAACACCTGGCAGGCCCGCAGGAACTCCGCGACAGCCGGGTGATCGGCGCTCCTCACCCGCTGGTCGATCGTCGCCGCCATTTCCCGGACGAGGATCTGCCCGATGACTCCCGCCTGGTCGATCGCGGGGTAGTGGGACTCCAGCAGCGCGACGATCTCGTGCGCCATGTCCCGCAGCTCCCACGCGAGAGCGGCCCGGCCGTCCAACTCGTGGGCGATTCCCCGGGCGATGCCCTGGGCGACAAACGCGGCCCGCTTCAACGGCATCCGGTGGTACCGGCCGAAGCCGAGACCGTGGGTGAGGTCCTGCGCCAGCACCACCGTGCGGATGAGCAGGTCGGCGAGGATCGCCGAGGTGACCAGCGGATGCTCCCGGAGCACGAGCCGCTGCTCGGGCCCGATCAGCTCGAACCGCTGGTGCATCAGACCGACGTCGTACAGGGGTGCGGCGGCCTCCTCGAAGTCGGTCCTGGCGGTGCTCCGGGAGGTGATGGACGCGAGCCCGGCTTCGACGTCCAGCACCGCGTCCAGGCTCTCGGTGAGGTCCTTGTGCTGGGCGCAGATCATCACCTCCCGCAGCCCGGCCTCCACGTCGAGATGATCGCCGAGCCCGTCCAGGAAGGTCTTCCGCAGATCCTTGAGCCGGCCCGAGAACTCACGGTTCGGGCGTCCAGGGACAGACTCCTCGCCCATCACTCCCCCTCCCTCTCGGTCATCCTTCTGGAGACGGTCAGGCGCGCTTTGAAGAGGCTGGCCCTGACCGCCGTCGGCTTCATTCCCAGCTCGGCCGCGATTTCCGTCGGGGAATATTCGTCCAGCGTCCAGGCCATGACCTGACGCTGGCGGGGAGGCAGACCGCTCAGCAGGTTCAGAATGTCCTGCTGCCGCTCCCATTCCATCGCTTCGTCCGGCGCCGGCAACAAGGAGGTCGGCTCGAAATCGAGGTCCTCGATGCTCTCCTCGACGCGGCTGAAGGCGCGCACCAGCTCGCGGGACGCGACCCTGCGGCACCATGCCTCCGGCGACTGGATGCGGTCCCACCGCGCGTACGCCTTGACCATCGTGTCCTGGGCCAGCTCTGCGGCCAGGGGTGCCGGAGCCCCCTGCCACATCAGGAACGCCACCAGTCTGCGGAGGCACGTACGGTAGAAGTACGCGAACTCCTCGCTCCGGGGGCTCGTTCCGCCACCGCTGTCGGGGGCCGGCAGACGTCCGAGGGACGCCGCCGAGACGGCCTCCCCGTCTGGGCCGGTCTCACTCACGCGCGCCGCGACCCCGCTTCTCCTTCGCCACCGGCAACCCCGGACCGCCGTCGTCGGCGTCGGCGTCGCACGTGCGAAGCGCGAGGACGACAACAACGGGAGGGGGCGGGGAGGAGCGGGGACCGCTCCGCCGACGAGGCCATAACCGCCCCACGAGGGTGATCGACGCCCCCACCAACCCCAGCACTGCCACCACGACCGAGCCCGTGACGGGATCCACCGGCACTCCTCCGCTGTCGTTCAACATTTCTACGACTAAGAGTCCAGGGACGGCAGAAGCGTTAACTACTCGGAGGATCCTTCTGCTCCGCGCTACCGGGCTCCGCGGCCGAGGGCCCGGGTGAGTGGGCGTAGGCGCTCTCCCTGCGGCCCGAACATGATCAGGTACTCGACCGGTCCGCCGGGTCCGGCGTTCGCGACTCCGTGGGCGGTGCGGGTGTCGAACTCGGCCACCTCCCCGGCGCTCAGGACGAGGTCCTGCTCACCGAGCGCCAGCCACAGCCGCCCGTACAGGACACACAGCCATTCGTACCCGTCGTGGGAGACCTGGCGCGGCCGTGCCGGCGGGGCGTCGACGGCGGGCAGGACGTGCTTGTGGGCGTGCAGGCCTCCCACGTACCGGGTCAACGGCAGCACCACCTTGCCGCCGTCGGGACGCTGCGGCATCGGGGTACGCGGTCCGGCCGCGGCGACGGGTGCGGTGCCGGCCAGCTCGTCCAGGGAGCTGCCGTACACCTTCGCGAGCCGCAGCAGCACCTCCAGGGTCGGCTTGCGCCGGCCGGTCTCGATCCGCGACAGCGTGCTGAGCGAGATGCCGGTCGTGCGGCTGACGTCGGTGAGCGTGGCGCCGCGCCGCTCGCGCGCGGTCCGCAGCCGAGGACCCATGGCCGCCAGTGTGTCGGCCGTGCCGTCGTCCGTCACCGTCGCCCCGCTCCCTCCGGCCGTGCCGCTTCCACCGCCCTGTCCTGCCAGTTTGCCAGAATGACAAAGCCCCTCGCGTCGGACGGTCGCGGCACCGCAGGATCGGTGCGTCACCGCGGCCGCCCGTGAACCGAGGAGAATCCATGCACCAGCCCACGCCGTCCGCCGATCTGCGCCACCGCACCGTCGAGGCCCCCGCCGGGCGCCTGCACCTGGTCGAACAGGGCACCGGACCGCTGGTCCTGCTCGTCCACGGCTTCCCCGAGTCCTGGTACTCCTGGCGCCGCCAGCTTCCGGCCCTCGCCGCGGCGGGGTACCGGGCGGTCGCACTCGACGTGCGCGGCTACGGCCGCTCCTCCAGGCCGGCCGCGACGGACGCCTACCGGATGCTCGACCTGGTGGCGGACAACGTCGCGCTGGTGCGCGCCCTGGGCGAGGAGCAGGCGGTGGTCGTCGGGCACGACTGGGGCTCCAACATCGCGGCGGCCTCCGTCCTGCTGCACCCCGAGGTCTTCCGCGCCGTCGCACTGCTGAGCGTCCCCTACGCGCCGCCCGGCGGCCCCCGCCCCACCGACCTCTTCGCGCGGATGGGCGGCGACCACGAGTTCTACGTCTCGTACTTCCAGGAGCCCGGCCGGGCCGAGGCGGAGATGGAGCCCGACCTCCGGGGCTGGCTCGCGGGTTTCTACGCGGCCATGTCCGCCGACACCATGCCCACCCCGGGCGAGCCCGACCCCCACTTCGTGACCCGCGACGGCGGCCGGCTGCGCGACCGCTTCCCCGGCGGCGGGCTGCCCGCCTGGCTGACCGAGGACGACCTCGACGTCTACGCCGGGGAGTTCGAGCGCACCGGCATGACCGGCGCCCTCAACCGCTACCGCGCCATGGACCGCGACTGGGAGGACCTCGCGCAGTACCGCGGCGCCCCGATCAAGCAGCCGTCCCTGTTCATCGGCGGCGCCCTGGACGCCTCCACCACCTGGATGGCCGACGCGATCGAGGCCTTCCCGACCACCCTCCCCGGCCTGACCTCCACCCACATCCTGGACGGCTGCGGCCACTGGATCCAGCAGGAGCGCCCCGAGGAGGTGAACCGCCTGCTGACCTCCTGGCTCGCCTCCCTCCAGCACTGAACCGTCTTCCCGTCCCGTTCGGCCGGCACCGGGAAGAGCGACCTGGCCTCCTCGGCAACGGCCATGGGCGGTGCGGCGGTGGCGGCCGGAGCGTGCCCCCGGACCCGGCCGGACCGCTCTTGCGGCCCGCACCTGCCCGCGCGGCGGTGGAGTCGCCTAGAGTGAGAGGTTCTTGCGGGCGGGGCCGGGTGACGGCGCGAGCGGGGAGGGGGCCGGAGTGGAGCGACGTGTGTGTCGGGCCGCGGCGGCCGCGCTGTCCTGCGCGTTCCTCGCGGCCTGGGCCGTCTGTCAGGTCCTCCTCGGTACGGCGACGGGCCCGGCGCAGCCGGCGCCTGACGCGCCGCCGGCCGTCGCCGCCGTGCGGCTGGGCCCGCCGGCTGCGGAGGTGCGGCGCGCCGCGGACCGTCCCGGCTTCGACGTCGCCCTGCGGCGGGCGGCCGCCGCCGAGCCCGGTGTCCGGCTGCCCGTGCTCCCGCCGGTCGCGCTCCCGCCCGCCCGGACGGACGTGCCCCGGCCCCGGCCCGGGGTGTACGCCCCGGGGCCGCGCCAGGAGCGGGCCCCGCCGTCCGGCCACTACGACCCCCGCCACACCCGCGGTCCCCCCTCCACCCGGTCCAGCTGACGTTCCACCGCGCCCGCCGACCCCGGGTGCCGCGGCCTGCCCGCGGCCCGGGGCGTTGCCGGCGGCGCGCCGTTCCCTTGCGTCCGCCCGTCCCGGGTGCGGCGTCCTCCGCGGACGCCCGGCTCCCGCGGACCGCCCGTGGAGTACCCATGTCTACTCGCCGTGCCACGTTCTGGCGCGCGCTCGTCGCGCTCGCCGTCGTCGGTGTCTCGCTCTACGTCGCCCTGACCACCCCGCCCCGCCTCGGTCTCGACCTGCGCGGCGGCACCCGGATCGTCCTGGAGACCCAGGACTCGCCCACCGTCCGCGCCGACGCGGACGCCACCGACCGCGCGCTGGAGGTGCTGCGCCGCCGGGTCGACGGCCTCGGCGTCGCCGAACCCTCGCTCGCCCGCGCCGGGGAGCGGCGCATCGTCGTCGAACTCCCCGGCGTCCAGGACCCCCGCGAGGCCGCCGGGGTCATCGGCCGCACCGCGCAGCTCACCTTCCACCCCGTCACCGCGACCGCCGACGGCCCGGCCGGGCCCCCCGCGGCCGACGGCTCCCGGGTCCTCGCCGATCCCGGCCTGCCCGGCGGCCACCTGCGGCTGGGCCCGCCGGCGCTGACCGGTGACGGCGTCAAGGACGCCTCGGCCGTCCTCGACACCCGGACGGGAGCCGGCTGGAGCATCGACCTCTCCTTCCGCGGCTCGGCCGGCGACGCCTGGGCCCGGCTCACCGGGGAGGCGGCGTGCGCCTCCCCGGCCGACCCCGCCCGCCGGGTCGCCATCGTGCTCGACGACCGCGTCCTGTCCGCCCCCGGCGTCCAGAACAGCGTGCCCTGCGGGCAGGGGATCACCGGCGGTTCGACGCAGATCACCGGCGGCTTCTCGGCCGACGAGGCCCGCGACCTCGCCGCCCTGGTGAAGGGCGGCGCGCTGCCCGTCCCGGTGACGGTGATCGAGCAGAGCACCGTCGGCCCCACCCTCGGCGCCGAGGCGATCCGGGCCAGCGCCCTGGCCGCGGCCATCGGCCTGCTCTGCACCGCGGCCTTCATCATCGCCGTGTACCGCCTGCTCGGGGCGCTGGCCACCGTCGCGCTCGCCCTCTACGGACTGATCTCGTACGCCGCCGTGGTCGCACTCGGCGCGACTCTCACCCTGCCCGGGCTGGCCGGCTTCGTGCTCGCCATCGGCATGGCGGTGGACGCCAACGTGCTGGTCTTCGAGCGGGCCAGGGAGGAGTACACCGCGCCCCGGGCGGCCGGCCGCGGCCGGGAACGCGACCTGCGGCGCCCGCTCCGCGTCGGGTTCGCGAAGGCCTGGAGCGCGGTGGCCGACTCCAATGTGACGACGCTGCTCGCCGCCGGGCTGCTCTTCGTATTCGCCACCGGCCCGGTCAAGGGCTTCGGGGTGACGCTCTCGATCGGCGTGCTGGCCTCGATGTTCTCGGCCATGCTGATCACCCGGCTGCTCGCCGAGTGGGCGGTGCGCCGGCCGGCCGTCACCCGACGGCCCACCCTCACCGGCATGGCCACCGTCGGCCGGCTCCGGACCCGGCTGACCCGGCGCCCGCCCCGGCTGATGCGCCACCGCCGGCGCTGGCTGGGCGCCTGCGCCGGCCTGCTGCTGCTCGCCCTGGCCGGGATCGGCGGACGCGGCCTGGACTTCGGCGTCGAGTTCACCGGCGGCCGGGTGGCGCAGTACACCGCCGCGCAGCGGGTCGACGCGGACGCCGCCCGCGCGGCGGTGGTCGGCGCCGGGTTCCCCCAGGCCGTGGTGCAGACCACCGGCGACACCGGCGTGTCCGTCCGCACCAAGGAGACCGGCGACGACCAGCAGCAGCGCATCCGTCAGGCGCTCACCGGCGTCACCGGCGAACTGTCCGTGGAGCGCGACGAGCTGATCGGGCCGAGCCTCGGCAACGAGCTGCGCGGCTACGCGCTGGCCGCGCTCGGGCTCGCGGTCGCAGCCCAGCTGCTCTACCTCACGATCCGCTTCCGGTGGACCTTCGCGGCCGCCGCGGTGATCGCAATGACGCAGGACCTGCTGCTCGTCCTCGGCCTCTTCGCCTGGCTGGGCAGGCCGGTGGACAGCGTCTTCCTCGCCGCGCTGCTCACCATCGTCGGGTACTCGGTCAACGACACGGTGGTCGTCCTGGACCGGCTGCGCGAGCTGCGCCGCACCGGGACGAAGGCGAGCTGGGCGGAGCTCGCGGACCGCGCCGTGGCACAGACCCTCCCCCGCACGGTGAACACCGGCATGGGGGCGCTGTTCGTCCTGGTGGCCCTGGCGGTGCTCGGCGGCGACTCGCTCGCCGACTTCTCGGTGGCGCTGCTGGCCGGGATCCTGGTGGGAACGGCGTCGACGGTGTTCACCGCGATGCCGGTGGTCGTGCTGCTCCAGGGACGGTTCCCGGACCGGCCGCGGGAAGGCCGGCAGACCCGCGAGGCCGGGGAGACGCGGGAGGCGCGGACGCCGCACACGGTCGGCGCGGCAGGGGCGCGCGACCACAACGGCGCGGTGGTCTGAGCGACACGCGATCCGCTCCCGGGCTCCGGTCCGGGAGCGGTGCCGCGGCCGGTCCGACTCCTGGGCGGCCGGGGCCTCCCCGCGAGCGTGGGGGCAGCCGTCGAGGGTCTCCCGTGGGGGCGTACCGCGGCCCCCGCTCAGGCGGCCGCCGCGTCCGCGGTGTCGGCGAGGAAACGGGCGAGGTGGTCGGCGACGGCCTCCGGGGCGTCCTCCGGGCTGTAGTGGCCGGCGCCCGGGAGTTCGACCACCCGGCCGGCCGGGAAGGCCTCCCGGAACAGCGGCAGGAAGTGGCGGGCGTTCAGTGTCCGGTCGGCGGCGCCCCACAGGGCCAGCGCCGGGACGGCCGCCAGCGCGGCGCGGGCCGCCGCGTCGGGCTGCTCGAAGCGGTGGGCGCCGGTGGCGAAGCCCTTCGCCCAGCCGATCGCGCCGATGCTCTCGGCCGCGGTCGGGAACGGCGCGCCGTACGCGCGCAGCCAGGTGTCGGTGGCGAGGGCGGGGTTCTCGAAGCCGTTGAGCCTGAGCGTGCTCAGGATGGTGACGTCGAGGGAGCCGAGCACCGGGTCCAGCGTGCCGTCGGCGTGCGCCCTGGCGATCCAGCGGAACCACGGGGAGTCGGCGGCGTTGGCGGCCAGCGCGTCGCCGAGGCCGGGCTGCCCGAACGGGGTGGGCCCGTTGACACTGACCACCCGGGCGATCAGCTCGGGCCGGCGGGCCGCGAGGCCCATGCCGACGGGCCCGCCGAAGTCGTGCCCGACGAGGGTGATCCGGCGCAGACCGAGGTCCAGGACGAGCGCCTCCAGGTTGTCGACGTGGTTCTGCAGCCAGTAGCCGCGGTCGGCGGGCGTCGCGCTCTTGCCGAACCCCATGTGGTCCGGGACGACGACCCGGTGGGCCGGTGCGAGGCGGCGCACGACGTCCCGGAAGAGGTAGCCCCAGGTGGGCTCGCCGTGCAGGCAGAGGACGACCGGGCCGGCGCCCTCGTCGACGTAGTGCATCGGGAAGCCCGGGGCGGTGCTGAAGTGCGGGCGGTAGGGGAACGTGCCGTCGAAGGTCTCGTGGGCGTCGATCACGGCGGGCCTCTCGCGCGGGCAGTGGAAAGCCATGCGGTAGCGAAGTGCAACCAGGCAGGGTCGAGCCTAGGCGCGCCGGTTTTCATACGCAACTACCGAGGTCGACGGCCCGCCGGCTCAGAACAGCGCCTCCTGGGTGTCCGGCTCGGCCGGGCGGACCCGCTCGCTCAGCGTCAGGCCCGAGGCCGGCCGCCCGGGCGCCGGGGCGAGCGTCCAGCCGGTCAGCAGCCGGCTGTCCAGGAGCAGCGGCGCGGCGCCGGCCGGCTGGTCGAGCAGCAGGTGCCGGCCGATCGGCGGGCGCAGCCGCCCGGCCAGCACCGCGCCGTCCGCCAGTCCCTCGACCGCGTGGTAGACGTCGGGGGCGCCGCCGGTCAGCCCGAAGACCCCGACGTGGTCGGTGACCGGGTGGTCCGCCAGCAGTTCGACGCCGTGCCCGCGCAGCAGCTCGTGCGCCCGGTCCCGGGCGGCGGTGAGCAGCGCGCGGCGGTGGTCCGCGTCACCGTGGTCCCACCAGTGGTCCACCTTCACCCGGCTCTTGAACCGCTCCCGGGCCAACCCCGAGGCGGCCACGGTCAGTTCGGCCCGGCGGACGGCAGGCAGCGCGCCCCGGGCGGCGAACGTCCAGGCGAGCGCGCCCTGTTCGAGCAGACGGCTGGTACCGCGCTGCTCGGCGGTCAGCCCGACCTTGAGCAGCCCCTCGCCGAACCAGGCGAGGTACAGCCGGTAGGTGCGGCCGTCGTCGAGGATCTGGTCCCGGGCCAGCGCCAGCCCGCGGTCCACGCTCTGACAGGAGGCGCACTGCACGGCGGCGCCGTCGGGCGCGATCACGGAGTGGTGCGGGCAGGGCGTGCGCTCGTCCTGCCCCTCCAGCCACGCTCCGATGCAACGGCGCGGGCCGCCGACCAGCCAGCCGACCTCCACCCCGGGCACCACCTCGCGCTCGTGCACCCGCCGCCCGTGCACCGCGCTCAGCACGGCCCGCCCGTCCCGCCAGCCCAACCCGGTGGACATCCAGCCGCCCGCCACGCTCACCCGCCACCTCACCGCACACCGTCCGAACCCCCGAGGCTACCCTCGGCCACCGACAGCCGGGAAAGTCCTGCCTCCGCCGGCGGGTGGGTGCGCGGGACGGGCAGGCCGGGACGGGCCGGGAACGGCTCCGCCGCCGACGGGGGGTCGGCGGCGGAGCGACGGAGCAGCGGCGCGGGGCGCGGGTGCGGTCAGCGGGCCCCGGTGAGGGTGGCGAGGGTCGCTTCGAGGTCCGCCACCTGGCCGGGGCGGGGGCGGTTGTACGGGAGGCGGGAGAGCAGGGAGCCCATCGCGCAGGTGTTGGTCACGGCCGAGAAGACCAGGCCCGCGCCGACCGCCGCCGAGACCCAGCGGGCACCGGGCCGGACGAGGTCGACGACCACACCGGCCAGCACCAGCCCGCCGGCCGCGAAGCGGACCTGCCGGTCCATCGCCCACGGCGCCCGCACCGGGGCGCCCTCGGGCCGCTGCACCTCGTGTCCGGCGGCCGCCCAGGCGCTGGTGCCGCCGACCAGCGTGGCAGCCGGGATGCCGGCCGCGGCCAGTGCCTCGCAGGCCCGGCCCGAACGGTTGCCGGAGGCGCAGACGACGAGCAGTTCGCCGCGCTCGGCGACCGTGCGCAGGGCCGGGAGGGCGAGGTCGAGCTGGTCGAGCGGGATGTTCAGGGCGCCGGGGACGTGACCGGCGGCGTACTCGCCCGGGCTGCGGACGTCGACGACGGTGAGGGCGGCCAGGCGGGGGTGCGCCTGGGCCGGGGTGAGCTCGGTGAGGGCGGCCATGGAGGCTCCTTGCGGTAGGGGAAAAAGGGGGAAGGAGGTGGTCGGGGGTCAGAGCAGGGCGTCGGCGCCCATCACGGCCGCGACGCCGAGCAGCAGGACGGCGAAGGTCCGCTGGAGGACGGCCCCGGAGAGGCGGGCGGCGAGCCGCTTGCCGTCCCAGGCGCCGAGTACCGCGGCGGCGGTGAACGGGGCGATCACCGCCCAGTCGAGTCCGGCCGCGCCGCCGCCGCGGGTGACGAGCGAGGCGGAGGCGTTGACGGCGATCACCGGGAGGCTGGTGCCGACGGCGGCCTCCATCGAGAGCCCGACCGCGCCGACCAGTGCCGGCACGGCCAGGAAGCCGCCGCCCACGCCGAGCAGGCCGGTCAGCGCGCCGAGTCCGGCCCCGGAGGCGGCCGCCCGCCCGGGGCGGGCACCAGCGGGCACCGGTCCGGGCGACGCAGCCGGTCCGTCGCCCGTCGCCGGTCCGTCGGACGCAGCCGGACGGGGCGGGCGCAGCATGCGGACGGCGGCGAGCGCCGCGACCAGGGCGAAGGCCGCGGTGAGCAGGCTCTGCGGCAGCCTGGCGGCGGCCGCGCCGGTGAGGGCGGCCGGCAGCAGACCGGCGGCGGCGAACGCGAGGGCGGTGCGCCAGCGGATGGTGCCGGCCCGCGTGTGGGCAACGATCGCCGAGATCGAGGTGGCGAGCACGATCAGCAGGGCGGCGGTGGTGGCGGCGGCCGGGGAGAGTCCGAGCAGGTAGATCAGTGCGGGGACGGCCAGGATGCCGCCACCTCCGCCGAGCCCGCCGAGGACCAGTCCGACGACCGCGCCGGCGGCGAGTGCCAGCAGCAGGGTGGTCATCGGCACCACCCCGGGAGGTGGGGGCGGGCCGGGCGGGGGGCGGCCGGTATTCGGGCGGCCGGGGCGGGGCGGGGGTGGTGGTGCATGGTGGTGCTCCTGCGAGGGGGTATTGCCGTGCCGGGAGGGCGGTGCCGTGCCGTGCCGGGAGGGCGGTCAGGCGGTGGCGACGGCCCGCAGGGTGAGACCGGCGACGCGGTCGACGTCGAAGTCGTCGCCGTCGTGGACCAGCACCCGCCGGTGGGAGACGGCGGCGTCGGCGGGGACGAGGTGGTGCGCGCCGGTGATCCGGGCGAGTTCGAGGCCGCCGGTGACGTAGCCGCGGTTGCCGAGGCCCTCGATCTCCAGGGTGTCGACGAAGAACACGTGCCTCTCCTTCTCTGGGCTTTTTACCCCCAGGGGTATCCACCGGACACTGTCGACTGTAGCAGAGATACCCCCAGGGGCATCGCTGGGAGAAGTCCGCCCGACCGGCTACCGTCCTGCGCATGACCACCACGGACCCCACCACGCCGCCCGGCGACCCGACCCCCGACGACCTGGCCGACGTGCTCCGGCTCGCCGTGGACACCCTGCGCGCGGCCCCCGCCGACGCCGACTGGTCCCGCCCGGCCGGCGGCGTCGACTGGGACTGCTGGACCACCGTCGAACACCTCGCGGACGACCTGCTCGCCTACGCCGCCCAGCTCGGCCCGGCCGAGCCGCCGCGCGACCGCTACGTGCCCTTCGTCGCCCGGCGCCCCTTCCCCGGCGGGCCGAACAGCTTCGCCTTCGCCCGTCGCGAGGACGGCCCGGACGGACTGCTGGAGGTCCTGGAGGCGAGCGGCGGGCTGATGGTCGCGATCGCCCGGGCCAGGACCCCCGAGGTCCGCGCCTTCCACCCCTGGGGGCTCGCCGACCCGGCGGGGTTCGTCGCGATGAGCCTGGTGGAGACGCTGGTGCACGTGCACGACGTCGCGGAGGGACTCGGCCTGCCCTGGGAGCCGCCGGCCGACGTCTGCCGCCGCACCCTCGCCCGGCTCTTCCCCGACGTGGCGCCGGACGTGGCGCCCGGCGCCGCATCCGCCCCCGCCACCCCCGCCGCCCCCTGCGCCGAGCCCTGGCCGGCCCTGCTCTGGGCCACCGGCCGCACCGCGGCGCCCGGCCGCCCGCGCCGCACCGAGTGGCGCTGGTACGCGGACGCGCGGGAGCCGGCCACCGCCCCCTGACGCCCGCTCACCCCCGCCGACGCCGCAGGTCGCCGGGGCTTTGCGCACGCCCCCGGTACACGTTCTATTGTGGCGGGCGCGGCGGCGGCGCGGCCGGGAGCCGGGCGCCGCGGCGGACCGGTGTGGAACGAAGGGGTGGACGTGGCGGGGCGGCGGAACAACGGGGTGCTGGCGGTCTGGGCGGAGACGCAGCGGCAGGAGCAGCGCCGGGAGGAGGCCCGGTGGCGCGCCCAGGCCGCCGAGCAGAACCGGCGGGAGCGGGAGCAGCGCGAGGCTCAGAAGGCCGCGGCCCGCACCGAGCGCGAGGCGCAGAAGGCGTACCAGCAGGACCGGGAGGCCCAGGCGGCCCGGCGGACGGCCGAACTGGACGCCCGGGTGGAGGAGTTGCGCGGCCTGCTGACGACCGGCGCGGGCGCGGCGGCGTTCCGGGCGCAGAGCCTGCTGGCCCCGCGCCCGGTGCCGCCGTTCGAGCCGGGCCGGCTCGGCGAGCCGGTGCCGATGCCGGACCAGGCCCGCTACCAGGTGCCGCCGCCGGACCCGGTGCAGGCCCGCAACCCCGGGGTGTGGCAGCAGTACGAGCAGTACGTGGCGCAGGCGCGGGCCCGGTTCGAGCAGGACTGGTACGCGGCGCAGGCGGCGGAGGCGGACCGGCAGCGGCGGTTGGCCGAGTACCACGGGCAGTACCTGGAGTGGGTGGCCCGGTTCCGCCGGGAGGACGAGCAACGGGCCGCCCGGACCGAGGAGTTGCTGCGCCGGCTGCGGTCCGGCGAGGCGGAGGCGGTGCAGGAGTACTTCACCGCCGTGCTGTACGCCTCGGCGGGCTGGCCGGAGGGCTTCCCGCGACAGCTGGTGGCGGCCTGGGAGGCGTCCAGCCGCCAGCTGGTGGTGAACTGGGAGCTGCCGGGCCCGGACGTGGTCCCGGCGACCGCCCGGGTGCGGTACGTGAAGTCCGACGACCGGGAGGCCGAGGTGGCCCGCCCGGCGACGGAGCGCAAGGCGCTGTACCGGGAGGTGCTGGCGCAGACCGCGCTGCGGGTGGTGGCCGAGCTGTACCGGGCGGACGGGGACGGGCTGCTGGCCTCGGTGGTGCTGAACGGCTTCGTGCGCGGCATCGACCCGGCCACCGGCCGGGAGGCGGAGCGGTTCCTCACCACGGTGACGGTCGACCGGGGCGAGTTCGCCGGGCTGGCGCTGGACCGGGTGGCGGCCGTGGAGTGCTTCCAGGGCCTGGGCGGCGTGCTGTCGGCGCGCCCCGAGCGACTGGACGAGGTGCGGCCGGACCGGCTGCCGGAGACGGTCGGCGGCAGTGTGGCCGGGCAGGGCGGCGAGGACGACCCGGACCTCTTCGAGATGGACCCGATCGAGTTCGAGGAGCTGATCGCCGAGCTGTTCCGGCTGCGCGGCTTCCGGGTGATGACCACGGCGCGCAGCGGTGACGTCGGGGTGGACGTGGTCGCCGAGGACCTCGATCCGGTGACCGGCGGACGGATCGTCATCCAGGCCAAGCGCTACCGCTCGACGGTCTCCCCCACCGCGGTGCGCGACCTCGACTCGACTGTGCGCCACCACGGCGCGATCAAGGGCATCCTGGTGACCACCGCGGGCTTCGGGCCGGGCTCCTACGAGTACATCCGCAACAAGCCGCTGAGCCTGGTGAGCGGGCCGGAGCTGGTGGAGCTGCTGGCGGAGCAGGGCCTGCGCGGACGCCTGGGCGAGCGGACGAACGGCGCCGGTCACCGCGTGCCGGGGGCCTCGCCCGCCGGGGACCCGCCCGAGCAGGGCGCGGCCACCGCACTGGCGCTGTCCTGGCGCAGCCGCACGGCCGGCGGGGACGCCGTCGAGCTGGACGTCTCGGCGTTCCTGTGCGCCAACGGCCGGGTGCTGGACGACGAGCACTTCGTGTTCTTCAACAACCCGCAGGACCCGGCCGGCGCGGTGCGGCTGCACCCCACCCGCTCGGTGCCGGGCGAGCCGGTGCGCCGCGCCGAGCTCACCCTGGAGCCGGGGCGGCTGGCGCCGGGCGTGGACGAGGTGGTGGTGGCGGTGTCCACCGAGGAGGAGGAGCCGCCGGTGCTGCCGCTCGGGTACGTGCACGGGCTGACGGTGGCAGGCGCGTTCGGCCCGGACACCGACGGCCCCGCCGAGTGGGCGGCCGAGACCGGCGGGGTGTCGCAGAGCGCGATGGTCCTCGGCTCCTTCCAACGGCGCGGTGGCGTCTGGCGGTTCACGCCGGGCGGGACGCCGGTGGAGGACGGGCTGGCCGGACTCGCGGTGCGCTGGGGCGTCGCGATCGAGTAGTTGCCGCACGGTGCCTCAGGGTCGGAGGTCATACCTGAGGATGAGAAGCACCCCCGCCGGACCGCCGGTACGGCGGGGGGAGGCCGTACCCGGGGGCGACAAAACGGGCACGGGCCGGTTGGAAGAATGTAAAGGGAAGGCAATCTTCCGATATTCCTACTCGCGCCTCGTGCCTCGTACCTCGCACCTCCAAGGAGCCCTCGTGACGATGTCCGCAACCGCCGTCCGTACCGGCCGGGCGGCCGCCCGCGCCACCGGCCTGAACAAGGTCTACGGGGAGGGCGAGACCCGCGTCGTCGCCCTCGACAACGTCAGCGTCACCTTCCCCCAGGGCGAGTTCACCGCGATCATGGGCCCCTCCGGCTCCGGCAAGTCCACCCTCATGCACTGCATGGCCGGCCTGGACACCGTCTCCTCCGGCTCCTCCACCATCGGCGACACCGAACTCGTCGGCCTCAAGGACAAGCAGCTCACCCAGCTGCGCCGGGACCACATCGGCTTCATCTTCCAGGCCTTCAACCTGCTGCCCACCCTCACCGCCCTGGAGAACATCACCCTCCCGATGGACATCGCCGGCCGCAAGGCCGACAAGCAGTGGCTCGACCGGGTCGTGGAGACCGTCGGCCTCTCCGGCCGCCTCTCGCACCGCCCCAGCCAGCTCTCCGGCGGCCAGCAGCAGCGCGTCGCCTGCGCCCGCGCCCTCGCCGGAAAGCCCGACATCATCTTCGCCGACGAACCGACCGGCAACCTCGACTCCCGCTCCGGCGCCGAGATCCTCTCCTTCCTGCGCAACTCCGTACGCGAACTCGGCCAGACCGTCGTCATGGTCACCCACGACCCCGTCGCCGCCTCCTACGCCGACCGCGTCGTCTTCCTCGCCGACGGCCGCATCGTCGACGAACTGGCGAACCCCACCGCCGACACCGTCCTGGACCGCATGCGCCGCTTCGACGCCAAGGGCCGCACCAGCTGACGCCCCGCGTCCGCCACCCGACCCTCCGCACACTCCAGGACACCCCATGTACCGCACCGCACTGCGCAATGTGCTGGCCCACAAGGGCCGACTGCTGATGACGGCGCTCGCCGTGCTCCTCGGCACCGCCTTCGTGGCCGGCACCCTCGTCTTCACCGACACCTTCGGCAACGCCATGCGCTCCCAGAGCGCCAAGAGCTACTCCGACATCGCCGTCACCGTCAACGACCGCGCCGCGGTCAGCAAGGGCTACGACCACGGCACCAAGGCCTCCGACGGCCCCTCCCTCACCGAGGACACCCGCAAGGCGATCGCCGCGCTGCCCGGCGCCGCCGAGGCCCGCGGCGTGGTCAGCGGCTTCGCCGGGATCGCCGACCGCAAGGGCGCGCTGATCGGCAACGGCTTCTCCACCACCGGCACCAACTACGTCCCGGGCGCCGACGGCACCGACCCCCGCTTCCCGCTGGTCGACGGCCGGGGCCCGCGCACCGCCGACGAGGTGGCGCTGGACGCCAAGACCGCCGAGAAGGGCGGCTTCAAGGTCGGCGACACCGTGCGCGTCGCCGTCAACGGCCCGGTCATGGAGCTGAAGCTCACCGGCACCGTGACCACCAACGACCCGCGGGTGATCTCCGGCGGCTCGCTCGCCGCCTTCGACACCGCCACCGCCCAGCAGCTCTACCTGGCCCCGGGCCGGTTCGCCGAGATCGACGTCAAGGGCAAGCCGGGCGCGGACGACACCGCGCTGCTCGCCGCCGTCAAGCAGGCCCTGCCCGCCTCCGAGGACGTCGAGGCCCGCACCGGCCGGGAGCTGGCCGACGAGCAGGACCGGATGATCGAGGCGGGCACCAAGGGCATGTCCACCGCGCTGCTGATGTTCGCCGCCATCGCGCTCTTCGTCGGCATCTTCATCATCGCCAACACCTTCACCATGCTCGTCGCCCAGCGCACCAAGGAACTCGCCCTGCTGCGCGCCGTCGGTGCCAGCCGCAAGCAGATCACCCTCTCCGTCCTGGCCGAGGCCCTGCTGGTCGGCCTGACCGCCTCGATCGGCGGTCTGCTCGCCGGCATCGGCATCGCCGCCGGTCTGCAGGCCGTGATCGGCTCGCTGGACACCGGTATGCCCACCGGCCCGCTGGTGATCGCCCCGTCCACGGTGATCGCCTCGCTCCTCGTCGGCACCCTGGTCACCGTGCTGGCCGCCTGGCTGCCCTCGCTGCGCGCCTCCCGGATCGCCCCGATCGCCGCGATGAGCTCGGCCGAGCAGCCCGCCACCCAGAAGTCCCTGCTGGTGCGGAACATCATCGGTCTGTTCTTCGCCGCGATCGGCGTCGCCGGACTGCTCGGCGGCGCCGCCGCCAAGTCGGTCAACGTGGTGGGGCTCGGCTCGGGCGCGCTGATGATCGGCGTCTTCGTGCTCACCCCGCTGCTGTCCCGCCCGGTGATCGCGCTGTTCGCCCCGGTGCTGCGCAAGCTGTTCGGCACGCCCGGCAAGCTGGCCCGCGAGAACGCCGTGCGCAACCCGCGCCGCACCGCCGCCACCGCCTCCGCCCTCACCATCGGCGTCACCCTGATCACCGCGCTGACCGTGGTCGGCGCCTCGGTGAACAAGGCCGTCGACGAGGCCACCGCGAGCGACCTCAAGGCCGACTACGCGGTCGCCATGGAGAACTTCTCCATGCTCTCCCCCGAGGTCGCCGACCAGATCGCCAAGGTCCCCGGCGTCACCGCGACGAGCGTCCTGCGCGAGGTCTCCGTGAAGGCCGTCGCCGACGGCGACACCTCCCTGCTCACCGCCGTCGACGCCGCGACCTTCGACCAGCTGGTCGACCTCAAGGTCACCGCCGGTGCGGCCGACGCCCTCAAGCAGGGCAAGCTGATCTCCACCACCGGCTATGCCGAGCGCAACGACCTCACGGTCGGCTCGACCCTCGACATCACCTACCCCGACGGCGCCCGCGGCACCCTGACGGTCGGCGCCCTGATCGAGAGCAACAGCCTGGTCGCCGGGCTGGTCGCTCCGAACCAGCTGGTCGGCCCGCACGCCGCCGCCGGCTCCGGCCTGGAGAAGGTCCTGGTCAAGGGCTCCGACGGCGCGACCCCCGAGCTGAAGCAGGCGCTGCGCGACGCGACCGGTGGCAACCCGCTGATCACCGTCAAGGGCGAGAAGGACATCAAGGCCGAGAACAGCCAGATGGTGACGGCCGTGCTGAACATCATGTACGGACTGCTGGGCATGTCCGTGGTGGTCGCGGTCCTGGGCGTCATCAACACCATGGCGATGTCGGTCTTCGAACGCCGCCGGGAGATCGGCATGCTGCGGGCGGTCGGCCTCGACCGGCGCGGCATCGGCCGGATGGTCCGGCTGGAGTCGCTGATGATCGCGCTGTTCGGCGGTGTGGTGGGCGTGCTCCTGGGCATCGTCACCGCGTGGGCCGGCACCCGGACCCTGGCGGACACGTTCAAGAACATCACCATGGTGGTGCCGCCGGGGAAGATCGCCTTCTTCCTGGCCACCGCCGCGGTGATCGGCCTGCTGGCCGCGCTCTGGCCGGCCCGCCGGGCCGCCCGGATGGACATCCTGGGCGCGATCAAGAGCCAGTAGCGCCCGCCCCGCCCCCGTCACACCGCACCGCCCGCCGGGATCGCTCCCGGCGGGCGGTGCGGTCGTTCCAGGCCGTGGACGAACGTTTCCTCAGCAGCCGTTGAGGATCGAGGAGAGGGCGTTCTTCTCCGCGCTGTCGACGGAGAGGCCGTAGTAGTACTTGACCTGCACCCAGGCACGGGCGTAGGTGCAGCGGTAGGAGGCCTGCGGCAGCCAGTTGGCCGGGTCCTGGTCGCCCTTGGAGCGGTTGGAGCTCGCCGAGACGGCGACCAGCTGCGGGCGGGTCAGGTCGTTGGCGAAGGCCTGGCGCTGGGCGGTGGTCCAGGCCCAGGCGCCGGAGCGCCAGGCCTCGGCGAGCGGCACCAGGTGGTCGATGTCGAAGCCCGACGCGCCCGTGGTGGTCACGTTGTCGTAGACCGAGACCCAACTGCCGCTGACAGCAGCACAGTTGGCGTCGGTAACGACGTTGCTGCCGTCGCGCTTGAGGACCGTCTCACGGGTGTTGCAGGTGCCTGAGATGGTGATCCAGTGCGGGAAGAGCGCGCGGTCGTAGGTGGTGGTGTGGGACTCCGCGGCCACCGCGATCGCGGCGAGGTAGCCGCGGGCGGTGGCGGCGGAGATCGGCGTCGGCAGGGCGGCCTGGGCGGTGCCCGCGCCGGTCAGCAGGGTGGTGAGGGCGAGCAGCAGGGCACCGAAGGCGGCGGCCAGGGCGCGGCGGGGCGCGGCTATCGCGGACATGCGGGGACTCCTGGGTCGAGGAGGGCAGGGGAAAGCCCCCGGGCGGGAACCTGCCCGGGCTGCCCACCAGGATGGGGGCGGCCGGGTTTACGCGGGTAGATCCAGGAGGTGAACTTCTTGACCGGCTGCCAGGTACAGCGGCTGCCGACACGCCGGGAACGCCGAACGCCCCGTCCGGCGGGTGGCCGGACGGGGCGCTCTGGGGTCCTACGCGGGTGCGCCGATGGCGCGAAGTGTTCGCTCAGGCGGCCGACTTCGCCGCACTGGGCTTCGGGGCGGCCGGCTTGGCCGGGCCGCCGCCCGCGGTGCCGACCAGGAAGGCGGTCAGCACCGGGCCCAGGTACGCCTCCCAGACGGCCAGCTGGAAGACCGTCGGATCCGGCTGGAAGTTGAACACGCCCTTGAGCAGGGTGCCGTACCAGCTGTCCTTCGGGATGGTGCTGCTGATGTCGAAGGCCACCTTGTCCAGGCCGCCGAGCCAGCCGGCCTCCTGGAGGTCGTGCACGCCGTAGGCGAGCACACCGGCGGCGACCACGACCAGCATGGCGCCGGTCCAGGTGAAGAACTTGGCCAGGTTGATCTTCAGCGCGCCGCGGTAGAAGAGCCAGCCCAGCACCACCGAGGTCAGCAGACCGAGCGCCGCACCGATGATCGGGTTGTAGCCGTCCGAGGTGGCCTGCACCGCGGTCCAGATGAACAGCGCGGTCTCCAGGCCTTCCCGGCCCACCGCCAGGAAGGCGGTCAGCACCAGGGCGCCGGTGCCCATCGCGAGCGCCGCGTCCAGCTTGCCGTGCAGCTCGGTCTTCAGGTGCCGCGCCGTGCGGCGCATCCAGAACACCATCCAGGTGACCAGACCGACGGCGATGACCGACAGCGTGCCGCCCAGAGCCTCCTGGGCCTCGAAGCTGAGCTGGGTGGAGCCGAACTGCAGCACGGCGCCGAAGGCCAGGCTGAGCGCGATGGCCACACCGATGCCGGCCCAGACCGGGGGCAGCCGGTCCTTGCGGCCGGTCTTGACCAGATAGGCGATGAGGATGCAGACGACCAGGCTGGCTTCGAGTCCTTCGCGCAGGCCGATCAGGTAGTTGGCGAACACGCTGGCTCCCTGGGAGGTGAAGAGGGTGATACGGGCGAGACGGGTGGGGGGTCGGCCTCGGGGCCTCAGCCGAAGAGGGCCTGGCCCCACCACTCGCCGGGCTTGCGGACGCCCGCGGGGCAGGCGAAGTGGGCCGAACCGACGTGCTGGATGTACTCGTTCAGCGCGTCGGAGGCCGCGAGCCGCTGCTGGAGCGGGACGAACGCCTTGCGGGAGTCCCGCTGGTAGGCCAGGAAGAACAGGCCCGCGTCCAGCCGGCCGAGGCCGTCGGTGCCATCGGTGAAGGAGAAGCCGCGGCGCAGGATCATCAGGCCGTCGTTGGAGTCCGGGTGGGCCAGCCGGACGTGCGAGTCCTGCGGCATGGCCTTGAGGTCCGGGGCGTCGTGCTCCTTGGTCCGCCCGTACGGCGCGCCCTCGCCCTTGGTGCGGCCGAAGACGTCCTCCTGCTCCTTGAGCGGGGCGCGGTCCCAGGTCTCGATGTGCATCCGGATCCGGCGGGCGACCAGGTAGGAACCGCCGGTCATCCACTCCGGGCCCTCGCCGGGGGCGACCCAGACGTGGTCGGCCAGCTTGGCCGTGTCGGTGCCGGCGATGTTGTGGGTGCCGTCCTTGAACCCCATCATGTTGCGCGGGGTCTGGGCGTCCGGGGTGGTCGAGGAGGTCTTGCCGAACCCCAGCTGCGACCAGCGGATGTTGACGGTGCCCATGCCGATCCGGGCCAGGTTGCGGATCGCGTGCACGGCGACCTGGGGGTCGTCGGCGCAGGCCTGGACGCACAGGTCGCCGCCGCTGCGCTGCGGATCGAGGTTGTCGCCCTTGAACTTGGGCAGGTCGATCAAGGCCTCGGGCCGCTTGGCCTGGAGGCCGAAGCGGTCCACGCCGTCCTTCTCGAACAGGCTCGGGCCGAAGCCGATGGTGAGGGTCAGCCGGGAGGCCGGCAGGCCCAGGGCCTCGCCGGTGTCGTCCGGCGGCGCCTCCGGCAGGCCGCTGGCCGCGCCGCTGCCGACCTCGCGGCCACCGGTCATCGCGGCGGCGGCCTTGGTCCACTCCTTCAGCATCTTGACCAGCGACTCGCGGGTGGCGGTCGCGGAGACGTCGAAGGCGGCGAAGTGCAGCCGGTCCTGGACGGGGGTGGCGATGCCGGACTGGTGGTCGCCGTAGAAGGGGATGTCGGCGGTGGCCGCGGCCGGGGCGGCCGGGCCGTCGTCGTCCTGACGGGTCGCGGCGGCCACCGAGCCGACGCCGGCCGCGCCCAGCGCGACCCCGGCACCGGCCCAGCCGATCACGGCGCGGCGGCTGACCGCGGTGCGGCTCGCGGTGTCGGCGGCGGTGGCGTCGTTGCCGGACGGCGTCCCGTTCTGCTGCTGGTTCTCGGCGTCCATCGGCGGGCGGGCCCTTCTCTGTGCTGGACTCACGGACGCCGTGACGGCCACGGGGCCGCCACGGCGGAGTGCGGGGGGTGGTGCGCGGTGCGGTGCCCGGCGCGCGCCGCTGGCGGGCGCCGGGCGGCGGGTGCTACTTCACGACCACCGCGGCGGCCAGCTTCGACAGCGGCTCGGCCAGCGCGTTGACAGCGTCGGAGAAGGTCTTGCGCTCGGCGTCGGTGACCTTGTCGTAGGAGGTGTAGGTGCCGTCGGGCTGCTTGAACTTGGCGAGCAGGGTCTCGATGGCGGCGAACTCGGAGTCCAGCGTCTTGGCGAGCTCGGCGTCCTTCTCGGCGGCGACCGGCTTCAGCAGCTCGTAGGCCTTCTTGGCGCCCTCGACGTTGGCGACGAAGTCGGCCAGGTCGGTGTGGCTGTAGCGGTCCTCCTCGCCGGTGACCTTGTTGGTGGCGACCTCGTCCAGCAGCTCCTTGGCACCGTTGGCCATGCTGGTCGCGGTGATCTCCGCCTCGGGGATCTTCTTCTGCCAGTCCTTCAGGTCGGCGACCAGCTGGTCGGCGAGCTTCTTCTCGGCGTCACCGATGGTGCCGTCGGCCCAGAGCGACTTCTCCAGCTTGTGCCAGCCGGTCCACTCCTGGCCCGGCTCCAGCTTGTCCTCGCGGGTGTCGGTCTTCGGGTCGACGTCACCGAAGCTCTCGGCGACCGGCTCGGTGCGCTCCCAGCCGGTGCGCGAGGGCGCGTAGAGGGACTTGGCCTTGGCCAGGTCGCCGGCGTTGATCGCGGCGGCGAAGGCCTCGACGGCCGGGATGGTGGCGTCGGCCTGCTCCTGGGCGTACTTGCGGTAGGCGTCGACGGCCGCGGTCAGCCGCGGGTCGGCCGGGGCGGCCGAGCCGCCGTCACCGGTGACGGTGATCTTCTGGCGGATGCCGTCGCCGACCATGCCCGGCTTGCAGGCGACCTCGTAGGTGCCGGCCTTGATCTCGGCGTTGATGGTCGTCTTGGTGCCCGGGCCGATGTTCTCGCGCTCGGTGACGATCTTGTCGCCGGCCGCGTAGACGTAGACCTCGGTGACCTTCGAGCCCTTGTTGGAGATGTCGAACGCCACGTGACCGGCCGGGAAGCTGGTCTTCGAGAGCTCGCAGGCGCTGTCGGTGGCGTTCACCGCGACGGCGTCGGCTGCGGCCTTGTCGTCCTTCTTCGAGCAGCCGGCCAGTACGGCGGTCGCCACGGCGAGGGTGAGCAACGTGGCTGCGGTGGAACGACGGGCGGGCATGCGGGCTCCAGCGGTCGGGGCAGGGCGAATCAGGGCAGGGCTCAGCGCGGGCGACCGGGAGGGCGTCATCCGCACCGTCCCGGCCACTTAGCTAAGGCATACCTTAGGGATATCAGATTTTGCCGTCTACACCGGGGTCGGTCACGAAACGGTGCAGGTGGGAGCGGGCCGACGGAGCCCCGGCCGTCCGTCCGCCGACGAGTTCCGGCCACCGGGGGCGCACCGGGTCGTGGCCAAGAGGGCAAAGAAGTGGTAAAGGGGCGCGCACCGGCGGTGCGCGCCCCCTCTCGAACCTCGCTCGGGCTTCGGAGCCCGTCCGGGTCCCGGGTCTCAGACCTCCGGGGTGCGACGGGCGGCGGCCCGGGCGGTCCAGCGGCCCTCGTGCCGGGTGATCCGGATCGGGTGCCCGAAGGTGGCGCTCACCAGCTCGGTGGTCATCACCTCGTCCACCGGCCCGGCCGCGACCGTCTCCCCGCCGCGCAGCAGCAGCGCGTGCGTGGTGGACTCCGGCAGCTCCTCCAGGTGGTGGGTGACCAGCACGCTGGCCAGCTCCGGGTGCTGGTGACGCAGCAGGTCCAGGCTGTCCAGCAGCAGCTCGCGGGCAGTCAGGTCGAGCCCGGTGGCGGGCTCGTCGAGCAGCAGCAGCCGCGGGCTGGGCATCAGCGCGCGGGCGATCAGCGCCCGGCCGCGCTCCCCCTGCGAGAGCGTGGTCCACGCGGACTCCGCGGTCGCCGCCATGCCGAGGGTCTCGATCAGCCGCTCGGCCCGGTCCAGCTCCTCCGGGGCGGGCTTGCGGTGCAGGTCCGGCTCGATGGTGTTGGTCACGCCGGTGAGCACCACCTCGCGCACGGTCAGCGGCGAGCGCAGCGGGTGGCGGGGGTTGACGTGGCCGAGATGCGCGCGCAGCTCGCGGATGTCGACCCGGCCGAGCCGGCGGCCGAGCACGTCCACCTCGCCGCGGGTGGGGTGGGAGACCGCGCCGAGCAGGGCGAGCAGGGTGGACTTGCCGGCGCCGTTGGGGCCGAGCAGCGCCCAGTGCTCGCCGGGCCGGATGGCGAGGTCGATCCCGCGCAGCAGATGGCGCCCGTCGCGGACGACGTCGACGGCCCGGGCGCGCAGCAGCGGCAGCGGGTCCACGCCGGCGGCGGGGGTCGTGGCGGCGGCCTGGGCCGTGTCGGCCGGGGCCGGGACCGGGGCGGCCGAGTCGGACGAGGTGCGCGGGTCGGACGTGCTCATGCGGCGGGCCTCCTACGGGTCCGGTGCCGGGCAGGGTCACGGAGACGGCGCCGCACCGGACGGGCCGGCGCCGACCGTCCGCGTGCAGAGTACAACCGTTCGCCCGGACGGCGGTCCGGGCGTCCGAGCGGTGGACACCGGCTCGCGCCGGAGCGCCGGGCACCGTCGGAGCGTCGGGCGGCGCCGGAGCGTCGGGCACCGTCGGGCGCCGAGCTCCGAGCGGCGGGCCGTTCAGAGCGCGAGCAGCCCCGCGTCCGTGGGCCGGAAGCCGCAGGCGTCGAGGTAGTAGGCGCGCAGGTGCGGCTCGAAGTCGACGTGCAGCCAGTCGCAGCCGGCCGCACGGGCGTTCTCGGCGGCGACCGCGACCAGCCGGGTGCCGGTGCCGCCGCGCCGGACGGCCGGGTCGACGGCGGTGTCCAGCAGGAAGGCGTGGACGCCGCCGTCCCAGAGGACGTTGACAAAACCGAGCAGCGGACCGTCCGGGGCCGGGCGGGCGCAGACCCAGCCGAGGCTGTGCCGCTCCAGCCGGGCGCGCCAGGGCTCGGGGGTGCCGTCGGCCTCGGACGCGGGGTGACCGAAGGCGGCGGCGTGCAGGGCGTCGAGCTCACGGTCCGTGAACTCGCCCCGCCAGTGGAGGTCGAGGGGCGGGAGGGGCTGGGGGTTCGTCATGGCAGGAGCGTAAGCAGGCTGCTCACGAGCCGTCACTCTTGATCAGTACAGGACACAACTTGGCAAAGTTCTGACGCCGCCTCTAGCTCTGACTGACTGATCACCGTCAATCTCATCGCAGCCCTCATCCCCGCACCACGCAACACCCCCGACTGGAGTCAGAGTGAGCCCCTCCTCCTCTTCTCGCCGCCGCCTCGCGGCCGGAGCCATAGCCGCCACCGCCGCCCTCGTCGCGGCCACCGTCACCGCCGGCACCGCCTCGGCCGCCCCCGCCGGCCGTGACGCCGCCATCGCGCAGGCCCGGGCCAACGTCGCCCGCAACGCCGCGGTCTTCGGCTTCGGCGACGGCCAGGACCTCGTCGTCAAGGACGTCGTGCTCGACGCCGACGGCAGCCGGCACGTCCGCTTCGACCGCACCTACCTCGGCCTGCCCGTGGTCGGCGGCGACCTGGTGGTCCACCAGGACGCCCGCGGCCGGCTCAAGGACTCCTCGCGCGCGGCCGCCCACGACGCCGCCGTGAAGACGATCGTCCCCAAGGTCCCCGCCCAGCTCACCGCCGGTCGCGCGCTGGCGGCCGCCCCCGGCATCGGTGACGCCGGCAGCAGCCCCGAGCTGGTCGTCTGGGCCGCCGACGGCACCCCGCGGCTGGCCTGGCGCACCACCGTCCAGGGCACCGGCGACCACGGGCAGCCCGCCGGCCGGGTCGTGGTCACCGACGCCGACAGCGGCGAGCAGATCGAGGCCTACGACTCCGAGCACCAGGCCTCCGGCACCGGTCACTCCGAGTACACCGGCGACATCGCCATCGACACCACCGCGCAGAGCGGCGGCGGCTACGCGCTGATCGACCCGCTGCGCGGCCACACCACCAAGGACGCCCGCAACCTCTCCGCGAGCGCGATCAACGCCGGCTCCGGCACCCTCTACACCGACGCCGACAACGTCTGGGGCGACGGGAAGAAGTTCTCCACCGACCGCGCCACCGCCGCCGTCGACGCCCACGCCAACACCGCCTGGACGTACGACTACTACAAGAACACCTTCAACCGCAGCGGCATCAAGAACGACGGCAAGGGCGCCACCGTCTTCGTGCACGTCGGCACCAAGTGGGACAACGCCCAGTGGTCCGACAGCTGCTTCTGCATGATGACCGGCGACGGCGACGGCGTCACCGACCCCGAGCAGGTCGACCTCGACACCATGGGCCACGAGATGACCCACGGCGTCACCAGCGCCACCGCCAACCTCCGCTACAGCGGCGAGTCCGGCGGCCTCAACGAGGCCACCTCGGACATCTTCGGCACCATGGTCGAGTGGTACGCCAACAACCCGGTCGACACCGGCGACTACCTGTTCAGCGACCAGTCCACCCCGCCGTGGCTGCGCCGCTTCGACAAGCCCTCGCTGGACGGCAGCTCCGCCGACTGCTGGAGCCGCAAGGTCGGCCAGCTCGACGTGCACAACTCCTCCGGCGTCGGCAACCACTGGTTCTACCTGGCCAGCGAGGGCAGCGGCGCCAAGACCGTCAACGGCGTCGGTTACAACAGCCCGACCTGCAACGGCTCGACGGTCGCCGGCATCGGCAACCAGAAGGTCGCGAAGATCTGGTACCGCGCGCTGACCGTCTACATGACGTCCACCACGGACTACAAGGGCGCGCGCACCGCGTCCCTGAACGCCGCCAAGGACCTCTACGGCGCCAACAGCACCGAGTACAACGCGGTCGCCGCCGCGTGGAGCGCCGTCTCGGTCTCCTGACGCCCGCTCGCGCCGCGGCCCGTCGCCCGCCCCTTCACGGAGGGGGCGGGCGACGGACCCTCGGCGGTCGGCGTCAGCCGTCAGCCGTCAGCCGTCAGCCGTCAGCCGCCCAGGACGCGGACGGGCGAGCCGGCCAGGAACGCCGCGATGTCCTCCACCGCCTCGCCGTAGTAGCGGCGGTAGTTGTCCCGCGACACGTACCCCAGGTGCGGCGTGGCCAGCAGCCGGGGCGCGCTGCGCATCGGATGGCCGGCCGGCAGCGGCTCCCGGTCGAACACGTCCACCGCAGCCCCCGCGATCCGGCCCCGCGCGAGCGCCGCCAGCAACGCGTCCTGGTCGACGATCGCCGCCCGCGAGGTGTTGACCAGGTACGCCTCCGGTTTCATCAGCGCCAGCTCCGGCGCCCCCAGCAGCCCGCGGCTGCGCTCGCCGAGCGCCAGGTGCACGGAGACGAAGTCGCTCCCGCTCAGCAGCTCCGGCAGGGACCCGGCCCGGTCCACCCCCACCTCCGCCGCCCGCTCGTCGGTGAGGTTCGGACTCCACGCCACCACGTCCATCTCGAACGCCAGCCCCACCCGGGCCACCCGGGCACCGATCTTGCCGAGACCCAGCAGACCCAGCCGGCGCCCCGCCAGATCGGCGCCCACCGTGCTCTGCCACGGCCCGCCGGTGCGCAGCGCCGTGCTCTCCTCCACCAGCCCCCGGGCCAGCCCCAGCAGCAGTGCCCAGGTCAGCTCCACGGGCGGCGTCGAGGAGCTGGCCGTCCCGCAGACCGTCACCCCGTGCGCGCGGGCCGCCGCGTGGTCGATCACGGAGTTGCGCATCCCCGAGGCGACCAGCAGCCGCAGCCGGGGCAGCCGGGCGAACACCGAGGCCGGGAAGGGGATCCGCTCGCGCAGCGTGACCACGATGTCGAAGTCGGCGACCGCCGCGACGAGTTCGTCCTCGGAGGCGGGATGCTCGCGGAACGCCACCACCTCCACCCGGTCGGAGACCGGCGACCAGTCCACGATCGTGGTGGCGACACCCTGGAAGTCGTCGAGTACGGCGCAGCGAAGTCTCATGCCCCGCACTCTTCCAGACCCGCCCGGGCGCCGGACGACCGGCGTGGGCCCGCCCGGGCGCCGGACGACCGGCGTGGCGCACCGGCGGCGCGGGCGGCCGTCTGGGATCTTGGACCCCGGGGGCGGCATCCGACCGGGGAGACCCTTCATGGCCAAGCTCGTCCTGACCACCTTCCTGACCCTCGACGGCGTGATGCAGGCGCCCGGCGGACCGGACGAGGACCGCGAGGACGGCTTCGCCCACGGCGGCTGGCTGTTCCCGTTCGCCGACGACGAGGAGTTCGGCGCCCTGATGGACGGCGTGCTCGGCCGGGCCGGTGCCTTCCTGCTCGGCCGCCGGACGTACGACATCTTCGCGGGCTACTGGCCGAAGGTCACCGACCCGGCGGACCCGATCGCCGCCCCGCTCAACGCGCTGCCCAAGTACGTCGCCTCCACCACCCTGGGCGAGCCCGCCTGGTACAACACCACCGTGCTGACCGGCGCCGCCCCCGGCGGCCTGGTCGCCGAGGTGACCGCGCTCAAGGAGCGGCTGGGCGACACCGAGATCCAGATCCACGGCAGCGGCGCCCTCGCCCGGGTCCTGATGCCGCACGAGGTGATCGACGAGTACCACCTGGTCACCGCGCCGGTCCGGCTCGGCACCGGCCACCGCCTCTTCCCCGAGGCGGGCCCGCCCACCGCCTTCCGCCTCACCGGCACCCGCACCACCCCGTCCGGCATCACGGCGCACACCTACCGTCCGACGGGGCCGGCGCGGTTCGGGACGTTGTAGGGGCGCGTGCGTCAGGGGCCGCTGGTGTCCTTGCGCCGGAACCGCCGGCCGGTGGGGGCCTTCGGTTCGGGCGGGGGTGGGGCGGACGGGTCGAGCAGGGCGTTCAGCAGCCGCAGGTTGCGGTCGTCGAGGGCCGCGAGGGCCCGCCTGATCGCGGCCAGATCGCCGCTGCGGGTCGCGTGGACCGCCTGGAAGGCCTGTTCGACGTCGGCCTTCAGACCGATGCGGTCGAGGTGGAAGAGGAAGGCGGCGACGCCCTCGGCCCGCTGACCGCGGCAGAAGCCGTTGCGGTTGTCGACGCCCGCCACCCCGGTTCGGGGGTACCGCCCGCCCGGTCACCGGGCGGGACCGGGCGGGCGGTGGGCCCGAGCCGTAGGCGGCTACGGGCGAGCGGAGAGCCAGCCGGCCAGCTCGGCCGGGCGGTTGGTGATGATGCCGTCGACGCCGGCGGCGTCCAGGGCCTTCCAGCGGGCGGCCGAGTCGACGGTCCAGACGTTGACCGCGACGCCCGCCGCGTGCAGGGCCGCGATCACCCCGGGGCGGGCCGCGAGGGCGGCATCGGCGGGGTTGTAGGCGGACAGGCCGAGGTCGCGGGCGACCGCCACCGGGTCGGGGTCCAGGTCACCGCGCAGCAGGGCGAGCGGCAGGTCGGGGGCGAGTTCGCGGGTGTAGCGCAGGGCGTCGACCTCGAAGCTCTGGACCAGGACGCGGCCGGTCATGCCGTGGTCGCGGATGTCCTTGACGATGCGGGCGACCTCGTCGCGGGTGTGCGGGCCCTTGATCTCCAGCAGCAGGCTGCCGCCGCGGGTGCGCAGGTCGTCCAGCTGGGCGGCGAGGCTCGGCACCCGCGCACCGGCCGTCGTCGGGGCGAACCAGGAGCCGGCGTCCAGGCCGTCCAGCTGGGCGGCCGTCAGATCGCGGATGCGGCCGCTGCCGTTGGTGGTGCGGTTCACCGTGTCGTCGTGCAGGACGTACGGCACGCCGTCGCGGCTGGGCTGGACGTCGTTCTCGATCCAGTCGGCGCCGGCCCGCCGGGCGACCTCGTCGGAGAGGAGGGTGTTCTCGGGCGCGGCCGAGGAGGCACCACGGTGGGCGAACACGGTGAGCGGCGCGCCCGGTTGGCGGACGAAGGCGCCGGGGGCGAGGGCGGTCACCTTGAGGTCGTCGAAGGAGACCTGGGCGCCGTTGACGATCAGGGCCTGGCCGCCGTCGGCGCTGCGGGCGACCTGCGTGGTGCGCATCACCTCCCGGCCGTCGAACAGCCAGCGGGCCGTGGTGCCGTGCACCTCGGCGGCGATGCGCACATCGCGCCCGGTTCCGGCGGCGGTCGCGGCGGAGCCGGTGTTGGTGACGTTCCAGGTGTTGGCGGGGGTGCGCTGGGCGAACTCCAGGCCGTTGGCGGCGGTGGTGGTGGAGCGCATGGTGGCGATCGACCAGGGGGTGGTGCCGTCGGCGGGCACGTCGAGCCCGAGCGCCGCCCAGCGGGCGCCGTCGACGACGGTGTCGAAGCGGGCGGTGGCCTCGATGCGGAAGTCGGTGAGGTGGCGGCCGAAGGTGATGCGGGTCTGCTGGTTCCAGTCGGTGGAGGCGCCGACGAGGCGGCCGTTCTCCACCTTCCAGGCGCCCTCGACGGCGTTCCAGCCGGCGGGGAGGCCGGGGCCGTTGAAGCCCTCGTCGACGACGACCTCACCGGGCGCGGGGGCCGCAGGGGCGGCGGAGGTTGCGGAGGCCGCGTGGGGGGTGGTCAGTGCGACGGTGGTGACGCCCAGGACGGACGCGAGCAGCGCGGCGAGCAGGCCGGTGCGGCCGTTCTTCGGGGCGGAGGTCGACGGGTGACTCTTTGTCATGTGCGGAAAGGTATTCGATCACGGCCCGAGCGGGAAACCGCCGACCGGCCGTCACCTTCGCTCCGCCGGAGGTCCGTCGACAGGGATGTGTACGCGGGCCGGCAGCCCGTGCTCGCGAAACGCCTGACGGCGGACGGCTTCGAGCTGCTGGAGGGCGCGGCACTGCTCGCCCAGGTGCGCCGCTCCGTGGACCCGCTACTCGACGTCACCCTTCAGTTGGGCTCTCAGCACGTCGACCTCGCAGCCCGGCAAAGCGGGGTCGAACCCGTTCTCGGCCAGCCAGCGGACCACCAGCAGGCTCCGCAACGACCACCACGCCCGGATCAGTTCGAGGTCGACGTCGGCGTCGGCGCCGTAGCCGGTGAGGACGTCACCGAGGCGCTCCGGGTGCCCGAGGGTCAACGTGGCGAGGTCGTAGTGGGCGTCGCCCGGGGCCGCCTCCGACCAGTCGATCACGCCGGTGACCTCGTCACCGTTCACGAACACGTGGGCGACCTGCAGATCCCCGTGGATGAACGCGGGTCTCCACGGGCGCAGCGCAACCTCGGCGATCCGACGATTGCCCGCGACGAGCCCGGCGGGCAGCGCATCGTTCGCGAGGAGCCACTCGCACTCGGCGTTCAGCCGCGCCGCCACCTCGTCCACGCCCCGCCCCGGCCACGGCGGCAACGGCGCATCGTGCAACCGCCGCACGGTCGCCCCCGCGGCCCGCCACGCCGCCGCCGAAGCCCCCGACACCTCCCCCAGCCGCCCCAGCGCCACCCCGGGAACAGCCCCGATCGCGAGCACGGGCGGCTTCCGCCAGAGCACGGGCGGCGTCGGAATCGGCGCCCTGCCCATCGCCTCCACCTCGACATCGGTACGCGCCTGATCGGCGTCGACCTTGAGAAACACCTCGCCGACGCGAAGCGTGGCCCGTTCACGATGCGCGACGACTACCTCGATTTCCTCCACGCCGCCCATTATTGCCAACTGGCCACCCCCGTCAGCGGATTTAAGCCCGGCCACCCACGAGGCCTCCTCCCACCCGCCGCCGCTCCCCGGTCCCCTGGGGAGCAGCGGCGGAGCCATCAACAGCCATGGCCGAGGTCGGAACCATCCCCGCGTGTGCGGGGAGCAGCGGCCGTGAGCCGCGGGTCCAGGGGGCGGTGGGGCGGGATTCTGCAACTTGTCGAGATCCGGGCATTTCCGGCTTCGGGGTGCCTCGTGGTGGGTGCGGGAGCACCCGGTCCAACGTGCTGCACAGGAAGTCGGCCGGTCCGACTTCCCGTGCAGCACTGGGCGGGAAGCTTGCGTGGAGGCAGCGTAAAGGGTTTGACGGCCTGCCATCTCCGAGCGGACGATCGCTTGTCATGACGATCGGCGGCGAATCCCCGCGCTCCCCCAGCTCCAGGCCCGTGGCGTTGGTCACCGGTGTCGGGCGGACGGTGGGGATCGGGGCCGGGGTGGCGAGGCGGCTTGCCGGGGCCGGGTGGGATGTGGCTTTCACCTACTGGACGCCCTATGACCGGCGGATGGCCTGGGGCGAAGAGGCCGGGGCCGCCGAGGCGGTCGGGCGGGCGCTCGCGGACGAGGGTGCGGCGAGTGTCGCGGTGGAGGCCGATCTGGCTGAACCGGACGCTCCGGCGCGGGTGTTCGACGAGGTGGAGAGGCGGCTCGGTGGTGTGACGGCGTTGGTGCTGTGTCACTGCGAGTCGGTGGACTCGGGGCTGCTCGACACCACGGTGGAGAGCTTCGACCGCCACTTCGCGGTCAATGCGCGGGCGAGTTGGCTGCTGATCCGGGAGTACGGGCGTCGGTTCGCCGGGCCGGCGGGCAGTGGACGGATCGTCGCGCTCACCAGCGACCACACGGCGGGCAACCTGCCCTACGGGGCGAGCAAGGGGGCGCTCGACCGGATCACACTCGCCGCAGCGCGCGAGCTGGCCCAGCTGGGGGTGAGCGCCAATGTGGTCAACCCCGGCCCGGTGGACACGGGTTGGATGACCGAGGAGGTGCGGACGGCGGTCGTCGGCCACACGCCGCTCGGCCGGCTCGGCACGCCCGAGGACACCGCGAACCTCGTCGCCTTCCTCTGCTCGCCGCAGGGTCAGTGGGTCAACGGTCAGCTCCTGCTGAGCAACGGCGGCTTCGCGAGCTGAGCGGGCGGGCGGGCGGCGGGCCGTCGGCGGCGAGGACCAGGACGGTCCAGTGCACGTCGGTGCGGCCGTGCAGGTCGGGGCGTTCGGTGTGCAGCAGGGGGTGCAGACCGTGGGCCCGGGCGAGGGCGAGGGTTTCGTCGGCCGGGGCGTCGTACATCCGGCGGTCCGGCGGGACGGGGCCGTGGCGCACGGAGAGGAAGAGGCGGCCGGCGGGGGCGAGCAGGCCGGCCAGCGCGGCCATTGCCGACGGGCGTTCGTCCGGGGGCAGGTGCATCCAGACGGCGGTCAGCAGGACGACGTCGAAGCGGATGCCCTCGGCGCCGAGGCGGGGCAGGGCGGGCAGGGCGTCGTCCACCCAGCGGACACCGCTGCCGGCGTGCAGCCGCTCGCCGATCCGGCGCAGCTCGGCGGTGGGTTCGGCGGCGACCACCCGGTGACCGAGGGCGGCCAACGCGGCGGCGTCGCGGCCGCTGCCGGCGCCGACGTCGAGGACGTCGCAGGGCCGGGTCGGGATCAGGTACAGGGCCTCGCGGTGGACGTCGGCGAAGGTGACGGCTTCGTACTGCGCCGCCAGCTCTTCGGCCGCCGCGCCGTAGCCGGTGGTGCCCACCGGACGGTCCGCGCCCGGTTCCCCCGTCGCCATCGCTCCCCCTCCGCCGTCCGGCGTCAACCGGGCCCGCCGGAACTGTCAACAGGCCGTGCCAACGCTACCCCGGATGGCCGTCACGCTTGCGGTCAGGCCTCGCCCGGGTGCCAGGTGGGCCACTCCCACGGGCGGTCCTCCCACTGGACGCGGGCCGGGTCGCGCGGGTCGAGGTCGGGGAACAGCTGGTGGATCCGCGGTTCGAACTCCTCCGGGCCCAGCGGCTCCCAGCCGTGGCCCTCGAAGTGGACCAGCCGGTAGCGGCTGTCGGTGCGGAACTCGGCGACCTTGACCTGGGGCTGCGCCGTGCCGGACGGGCTGTTGGTTTCCATGTGCCCAGCATGTGGCGGACCTCCGGGGAGCGCACCCGGGGTACGGCAGGCAGCGTACGGCCGGGGGCGTGAGGAGGGGCGGTCGCGCCCCGGGGCGCTCTTCCGGGTCATGTCCCGCCGTCGGCGCGCTCGTTGAGTACGGCGAGCGGGGCCCTACGGCGGCCCCGGACCGGCCCCGTTCCCGTACGACCGGGCGTCGGCGACGGGTGAGCCGCCGGGGAGCCGGAGCAGGCGATGGCAGGAGGACGAGGACATGAGCGGGCAATCGACGGGCGGCGGCGCGGCGGCAACCGGCGGTCCGCCGCCGAATGGCGGAGTGCCGACCGGTGGTCCGCCGCCGCCGCGCGGACCGGTGGTGGGCGGACCGACGGCGGCGGGCCGGGCGCGGCCGACGGGTCCGGGGGGCTCGGCCGGTCCGGCCGGTCCGGGGGTGACGAAGCCGTCCGGCGTCGTGCAGTGGCAGTGGCCGGCCCACGCGTGGCAGCCTCCGCCGGTGCCGGCCCCGCCGACGAACCCCAGCGAGCCGCCGCCCTGGGAGGCGATGGCCGAAGCGGCCGCCGAGAAGGCCCGGCAGCGACGACGCCGGGGGTGGATGGCGGGCTCGGCCGGGATCGTCGCCGGGCTGGCGGTGGTGCTGGCGATGTGTGGCCCCGGGCCGGGCGAGGAGTCGTCCGGGGTGCTGGCCTTCCCGGGGCCCTCGGCGCCCCCGCCGCTCCCGCCGTCCCCGGTCGCCTCGGCGGCGATCGACCGGCTGCCGGTGCCCGCGCCGTCCCCGCTGCCGCCGCCGACGACCACCAGCGGCGAGGGCGCGCGAGCCGCCGCCACGGCCAGTGCGGCAGCGGCGGCGAGTGCGGCGGCCGGTGCGGCGGCCGAGGCGGCGGAGGACGAGCCGCAGACGGCGGCCGTGCCCCGGGCCGACGGCGGGGATCGCGCCGGGTCGCCGCGACCGAAGCCGAGCCGTTCGCCGCGCCCGGCGCCCAGCCGGACGGCGGGCGCCCCGTCCTCCGGTCCCGCCCCGGCGTCCACACCGGCGCCGGGCGCCGCGCCCGCGCCCTCCACTGCCGTGAGCGCCGCCGCGGCGGGCGTGGCGCCCGGCGCGGGGGCGGGCACGATCTGCGATCAGGCGGAGCGGTTCGGCCGTTGGGCGGCCGGTTCCGAGCAGGCCCGCCTCTGCCGCAGCATCTACCACTGAGCGGCGGACGACTCCCGTGGACCGACGGCGGCCTCCGGCAGCGGTCGGCCGTCGATCTCGGCCGCCCGCCGCTCCCCCGGCAGCCAGGGCCGCTACGGGAAGGGCCGCATCGAGCAGGGCGCGCCCGATTCGTACGGGTTCGGCGAGGCCCCGCGCACGAGGCCCACGTCACCGGAGCCCAGTGGGCCGCCGCCCGGGACGCACCGTCGGAGCCCTCGGCGAGGACGATGCCCACCGGCCCGCCGGAGCGGAGGCCCTGCGCACACGACCGCCCGCAGACCCGCGCGAACCCGCGTGATCGGCGACTGGAACAATCACGACCATGTTCGAGCACGAAACACCGGAGACCGATCCCGCACCGCTCACCGTCGTGGCCGCCGCCGTGGTCGAGGAGGGCCGGCTGCTGGTCGTCAGCAAGAAGACGGCGCCGGACGTCTTCTACCTCCCGGGCGGCAAGCCGGACGCCGGGGAGGAGCCGCTCACGGCGCTGACCCGCGAGCTGGCCGAGGAACTCGGCGCGGCCCCCGTCGCACCGCGCCACCTCGCCGACATCGAGGCGGTCGCGGCGCTGGAGGGCGTCCCGATGCGGATGACCGTGTTCGAGGCCGGGCTGGACCGTACGCCCGCCCCCGCCGCGGAGCTCGCCGACCTGCGCTGGACGGACTGCCTCGACCCGGCCCTGCGACTGGCCCCCGCCGTCCGCGACCACCTGGTCCCGCTGCTGCGCGAGCGCGGCCTGCTGCCGTAGCCGGTCCGGGGCTGATCCCCTGGCCGGCCGCGGAGGCGGTCCGCCCACCGGGGGGGCGGACCCTCCGGGCCGTCACCCACCACCCGACACCGCCGACACCGCCGCCGTCGCCGCAGCTACAGCCACCGTTACCGGCCGGTGGTGAGCCCCTTGATCAGCTTCTCGAACCGCAGGTCGGGGCGGAGCGGGATGCCGAAGCGCTCGTCGCCGTACGGGAACGGCGTGTACTGGCCGGTGCGGAGGAAGCCGCGGCGCTCGTACCAGGCGATCAGCTCGGCACGCTGCTCGATCACGGTCATCTCCATCTCCACCGCGCCCCACTCCTCGGCCGCGTACCGCTCGGCCCGGGCGAGCAGGGCCCGCCCGAGGCCCCCGCCCTGGCGGCCGGGGCGCACCGAGAACATGCCGAAGTAGGCGTGCTCGCCCCGGCGTTCCAGCTGGCAGCAGGCGAGCAGGTCGCCGTCCAGCTCGGCGATCAGCACCACGCCGTCGGGGTGGGTGACGGCCGCGGTGACGCCCTCGGTGTCGGTGCGCTGGCCCTCCAGCAGGTGGGCCTCGGTGGTCCAGCCGACGCGGCTGGCGTCGCCCCGGTAGGCGGACTCGACCAGGGCGAGCAGGGCCGGCACGTCGGCGGTGGTCGCGGTGCGGAAGGCGAGGCGGTCGGTGCTGACGGCCTCGGCGGCCGATCGGGTGCTGCTCTCGGGCACGGGGCCTCTTCTCGGGCGGGCCCGGGCCGGGACCCGGGCGGGGCGGGCGGCCGTTCGGGCCGGTCCCCCGCATCGTGCCACAACCGCCCGGGGCCCCGACCTGCCCTGACGCCCGCCCCGCTCCCACCAGCGTCCGCCGGCTCCACCGTCACCGTCCGGCGAATCGTCCAGCAACCGGACGACCCCCCGCACCCCGCACCGCCTCCGGCAGGATGGCCGGGACGACCCCGTCCCTCCCCCCTCGCCCACTCACCCCGGAGGCACCATGACGACCGTCGAGATCCCCGGCTCCAAGTCGGTGACCGCGCGGGCGCTGTTCCTCGCCGCCGCCGCCGACGGCACCACCACCCTGCACCGGCCGCTGCGCTCCGACGACACCGAGGGTTTCGCCGAGGGCCTTGACGCGCTCGGCTACACGCTCACCCGCGAGCCGGACCGGTGGACGGTCGAGGGCCGCCCGCAGGGCCCGGCCCGGGACGCCGAGGTGTTCTGCCGCGACGGCGCGACCACCGCCCGTTTCCTGCCCGTGCTCGCCGCGGCCGGGCGCGGCTCCTTCCGCTTCGACGCCTCCGCCCAGATGCGGCGCCGCCCGCTCGGTCCGCTGACCGAGGCGCTGCGCACCCTGGGCGTCGACCTGCGGCACGAGCAGGCCGAGGGCCACCACCCGCTGCGGATCACCGCCGACGGGGTGCGGGGCGGCGAGCTGAGCCTGGACGCGAGCCTGTCCTCGCAGTACCTCACCGCGCTGCTGCTGCTCGGCCCGCTCACCGAGCAGGGCCTGCGGATCACCGTCACCGACCTGGTCTCGGCGCCGTACGTGGAGATCACCGTCGCCATGATGCGGGCCTTCGGCGCCACGGTGACGCGCACCGGCCGGGTCTTCGAGGTCGCGCCCGGCGGCTACCGCGCCACCGCCTACCCGGTCGAGCCGGACGCCTCGACGGCGAGTTACTTCTTCGCTGCCGCCGCGCTCACCGGCCGGGAGCTGACCGTCCCGGGGCTCGGCAAGGACGCGCTCCAGGGCGACCTGCGGTTCGTCGACGTGCTGGCCCGGATGGGCGCACGGGTGGAGGTCGGCGCGGACCGGGTCACCGTCCAGGGCCCCCGGGACGGCCGGCTGTCGGGTCTGACCGTCGACATGCGCGACATCTCCGACACCATGCCGACGCTCGCCGCCCTCGCCCCGTTCGCGGACGGGCCGGTGCGGATCGAGAACGTGGCCAACACCCGGGTCAAGGAGTGCGACCGGCTGGACGCCTGCGCCGGGAACCTCCGCCGGCTCGGCATCGAGGTCGCCACCGGCGACGACTGGATCGAGATCCGGCCGGGCGTCCCGCGCGGCACCGCGCTCGACTCCCACGGCGACCACCGGATCGTCATGTCGTTCTCCGTCACCGCCCTGCGCACGCCCGGCATCACCTTCGACGACCCCGGTTGTGTGCGCAAGACCTTCCCCGAGTTCCACGAGGTGTTCGGGCGGCTGCGCGAGGAGTGGGCGACGACCGGCTGACCACGGCGCAAGGGCGCGACGGTGCGGGGGCGCCGGGCCGGGCGCCCCCGCACGGCTCGCGCGCCCAGGCCGCACGCCCTGCCGCACGCCCGGCGCCGTGGCCTCGGCCGCCCATCCACCCGAGCAGGACAGGAGAGGGGCAACCGTCCGGGCGAACTGTCCCGGCACGTAAGTAGGGGTGGTTCATGGATCGCCTCCCCCCGCAGGGCTGGACGGGAGTTGCGACGTGGTTCTGGTCAGGCAGAGGTCAATTCGGGACAGAGCGCAAAGACAGCGGGGTTCGTGCAGCAGGGGTTGCTTACTGTCGGTCAGGCTGCCGGCATTCCCCGGCGGGACATGTGGCCTCGAAGGATCCCGGCGGCGCCCGGCAACAGCCCGAACCGACTGCGCTTCTTCTGCCCGCATGCGTGAAAGCAAAGGTAGGGAGTACTTACCCGTGCCCTCTGTGTTGCACTACGAGATCGTCACGGATCCGACACCGCTTCAAGTCTCGCGTCCCGGGGCGCCGTCCGTGGGGACGGTGTACATCGTCGTCTCGAACACAAGCCTCTCCGAGGTGAAGATCGAACACGTTGATGTGCTGATTCCGGTCGGCACCGGCAGCGACGACCTGACGGACGACGTGTCGGCGATCAACGCGAGTGTCACCGGGACCTACGAGAAGCCGGCGGGTACAGCACCGAGCTTCGTCTGGCACAGCGGGGGACGCTTCCGGTTCGCCTTCACCTCGGGAAAGCGGGTGAAGCTGCCAGGGCAGGAGTCCTTCGTCCTGAAACTGGAGGACATCCCCGTTTCCGACCAGGCCGGGTTGGTTGTCATCTCGCTGAACGAGAAGGCGGCGACCAGCGGCTCGTCCATGAACCGCTATCCCTTCATCACCAACCTCGCGCTGGTGAAGCAGAGGCCACTGGTCCCGCAGAACCTCCGCGCGGAGAGCGCCTTGGTGGGCGCCGGCGACGACGTCGTCCTGCGCTGGGACGGCCCGGACAGCCTCACCTACTGGATCCGCTACCCGGATGGGCTTTCGGAGCCCGTCCCCCCGCCGGCCCGGCCCGTTCCCGTGCCGTTCGGGGCTTACGAGCACACCCCCTCCCGTGCCCTGACACGGGGCACCACCTACACCCTCGTGGCCGGTACGGCCGACAGCAACGGGCAGGTTGAGGAGGGGTACTTCCTCACCACCACCGTCCACGCGGTCGTCCCCGAGTTCGAGAGCGGAGCGCGGGCCCCGTGGGTCGAGGGGACGACCGATCAGGGCCGGGTCACATTCACCGAGGACGGCGTGAGGGTCGACGATGACAACGGCGTCCGGGGGACGGTTGCGGCCGGGACCGCCGATGTCGACAAGGTGAGGACCGAAAAGGTCGGAGGGCGGGGCACCGACTCCGGCTGGATCGACTTCCCGGACGCGGGTATCGCCGTTCACCACGGCTCCGGCCAGGACCTCGGTGCTGTCGCCGCCAAGCGCGTCAGCGCTGAGGGCGTGAACACCGAGTGGGTCCAAGGCCGCGACGCCACGGACGGCCGGATCGAGTTCCCCCCGTCCGGCATCAACGTCCGAAGCAACGGCGGCCAGGACTGGGGCACCATCGCCGCCGACACGGCCGACGTGAAGGGCGTGAACACCCAGTGGGTCCAAGGCCGCGACGCCACGGACGGCCGGATCGAGTTCCCCCCGTCCGGCATCAACGTCCGTAGCAACGGCGGCCAGGACTGGGGCACCATCGCCGCCGACACGGCCGACGTGAAGGGCGTGAACACCCAGTGGGTCGAGGGACCGAACGGTACGAAGAGCCGCCTCGCCTTCACCGACACGGGCGTGAAGATCACCGACCCTGACGGCCACCGCGGCACCATCGTGGCGGGCGAGACCAACGTCCGCAGCGTTGTCACCCCCTGGGTCTCGGGGCCCCAGCCCGGCGCGGGATGGATCGCGTTCCGGGTGGAAGGCGTGGACGTGATGCGGGACAGCGAGGTCTCCTTCGGTACGATCCGAGCCGCCGAGTTCGAGGAGAAGGACGGCGGGACCGGACGGCCCCTGCACCGGAGGCTCCCCCCGTACGCGTGGCCCCCGAAGTCGGACAAGCAGAAGCCCTCCACCTCCAGCAACCTGCGTGAGGATCCCGAGTAGGCGCTCAGCCTCGTTCGGCCGTCCGTGGGGCCCGCGTCTCCGGCTCGCACACGAGTGCGGCAGAGACGTGGGCCCCACGCCGAACGGCAAGGTCATGCCGTGGGACCACTGCTCACCGGCAACGACGTGAGGGACCTGGGAGTTCAAGCACGCCTCGCGGTGGACGATCGTCCGCGCGACGCCGCAGGGCCTCGTCCGAGGGCCCGGCGGCCCGGGTCTCGCGGCATGAGTTCCTGCGGCGTCGCGACGAGGCCGAGCGGCAGCACCAGGCCGCACCCCCAGCCGATGGCACCAAGCCCCGCCCCTCGTCGTGACCGGACATCCCTCTCCGCCTCATATCTGGCGGTGCATCAGACGTGGAAAGTCCTGACAGGGGGAGCCTCCTGGGCGGAGTATGAGCACCGGTTCAGGTCTGCAACTGAGCGCAACCGGCTCGACACGGGAGGATCAGATGGCACTACGGTTCGTTGCGAAGGACGAGAAGTCGGGGGATCACGGCTCTCCCGCTGCCTCTGATCTTCTGCTGCCCGGAAACGACTTCTGGCTGTTCGACGGCAAGATCGTCCAGTTCAACATCTTCGACGGCGATGGCCGATGGGTGCACACGGATCAGAGTGACGATCCCGCTGTGGCGCGGAACTGCGCAGCGGCTTTCGACGCCGTGTGGGAGCGTGCTGTCCCTCACGAGGCATTCAGCATCGCCGAGTAGTCACCGCAGCCGGCCAGTTCATGTCCTCTTCTCCTCTCTCCAGTGCCCAAGCCGCACGGAAGGCGCTCGCCGATCAGCTCGACCGGATCCGGCGGGACGCCGGACTTTCAGGGCTTGAACTGGCCGCGCGGTGTGGGTGGCACAAGTCCAAGTCATCCCGCATCGCCCGCGGCCTGACGGTTCCCTCCGACAGCGACATCCGTGCTTGGTGCACGGCGTGCGGGTCTGCGGAGAAGGCATCGGACTTGATCGCAGCGTCGCGTACCGCCGAGTCGATGTACACGCAGTGGCGAGACCTCCACCGCGACGGCATGAGGCGGGTGCATCAGAAGACGCTGCCGCTCTACCAGCGGACACGAAAGTTCAAGGTGTACGCCTCCAACGTCATGCCGGGGATGACGCAGACGGCCCCGTACGCAACCGGGCTGCTCCGTTCGATCACGACCTTCCAGGGCACCCCGGACGACGTGGAGGACGCGGTGAAGGCCCGGCTGAAGCGATCCCGTGTCCTGCACGATGCCGGCCATCAGTTCGCCCTGATCCTGGAAGAGGCCGTTCTCTACTACGGTGTCTGCGACGACGAAGCCCTTGCTGGGCAGCTTGACCACTTGCTCGGGATCTCCTCCCTCCCGAACGTTTCGGTCGGAGTCGTCCCGATTCGGGCTCGTCGAACCGTCTGGCCACTCGAAGCGTTCTACGCCTTCGACGAGAGCCTCGTGGCAGTCGAGACTTTGACGGCGGAGATCAACGTCACCGCTCCTGGCGAGATTCGCACATACCTTCGCGCCTTCGCCGAGCTGGCCAAGATCGCCGTTCACGGTACCGAAGCCCGAAGTCGAATCGCCAAGGCCCGCAGCGCTCTCGGGTGAACCTGTGCAACCGCGTGCAACTTCCTGGCACCGTCTGTAGCCGCCTCCCTACGGTCTATCACGCACCCCCGCCGCCACGGCGAAGGAGGACAGACCGATGACGAGACGCACCGCCCCCCGGGTGAACCGAGAAGTCGTGACCGAGCCCTCGGCGTCCGATTTCCCGCTGGACGACTACCGAGCGGCCAACGCGGCCGATCGCGCACCCTCCGTGGAACGCTTTCCAGGGCGACCTGGTTCGGCGCCGCACCAACGGCTGACGGGCACCGTCGCGCAGACCCCGAGCGAGCTCGCCAACCATGCCTGGGTGACCCGGAACAGCTCCAGCGACCCCTGCCCGGGGCTGGTCCTCCTCGCGCTGTCGCGCTGATAGCGCTGATCGCCTCCGGCCGCTTCTACTGACTTCGGCTCGTCAGTAACCACCAACCGCGCCCTCGGGCGCCCCATGAGCCCCCGGCTCGTCGGAACGGGCCCTCCGCCGAGCCCGGGCCGCACCACCCCGCACCACTGCTCGCCCACTCCCGGGCGAGCAGAGCCAACCCGATTGATTGGAGAGGCGCATGAACACCCCCACCCTCAAGTCCGGCGTCGAGCTGGACGAGCTGGGCAAGTTCTTCACGATCGCCGCGCACCGGATCGACGCGGGCCAGACCGCGCCGGAGATGTTCTCCGCCGCCATCGACTCCGCGTGGCACACCCTCCTCGCGGACCCCGCCGCACACCACACGTTCGCGCTCCAGCACGCCGGCCGCACGCTGGACCACGTCGAGATGAACGGTCACGGGCCCATCGCGTGGGTGGCCGCGTACGAGGACGCGTACGGGCCGCTGCCGGAGATCTGGTTCACGAACGCCGACGGCACCGTGAACACCGAAGCCCTCACGCGGTACCGGGAGAACGGGACCGTCACCGCCGAGTGGGACTGCGGCCCCAAGCCCGGCCCCGGCGACGGCGACGACCTGACCCCGGCGGCGTCCTACCTGTGATCACCACACCAGTCGACGGAGCGTCCCGGCCGACCGCCGGGGCGCTCCGCCTCGCCGAAGCCCGGACGGAGAACCCGCTCGGCGTCGACACCAACGGCTACCTCGCCGGGCTGCACGAGCACTGCCCGTTCCTCAGGCCGTCCACCCGGCGCGGCATGACCGGATGGACCGTCTACGAGATCACCCCGGGCAGCCACCGGTACGCCGTGGAGGCCGAGTTGTTCTACGCCGGGGTCCAGGCCGCGGAATGGGTCCGGCCGCTGATGGGCCGACCGTACGGTGTTCTCGCGTGCGAGAACGTGGTGCTGCTCGGGCACTGCGAAGGCGCGGACCACTGCGAACTGCTGACCTGGCCCCACTGGGCGCTGAAGAACCTCTACGCCCAAGTCGGGATCATGTTCGGCAAGTTCGCCCAGGGCGCCGTCGAGACCGGCCGGCGCGGGCAGAGCATCCCGCCGCCGCCGTTCTCGTTCCTCCCGGTACGGGCGGGCGTGCGGCCGTTGGACCCGAAGTTCCTGGAGACCACGCCCGACCTCGCGACGGCGCTGTCCGTGGCGGTCGATGACGGTCGGGACGTCTTCGAGCACATCCCTTGCGAGTGGAAGGCAGTACGAGAATGGGCGAGTTCACTTCCGTTGCCGCAGCCGCGCTGAAGGCCGCGGAGGCAGCCTGCGGACCGGTCGACCTGGAGGAGATCAGCGACCGGCGGGGCTCGGCGGTCTGGAAGGCCAGTGGTCCGCGCGGGGCGGTGAGCATCAAGCTCGGCACCGGCGAGGCCATCGAGGTCACCAGCCGCGAAGCCTCCGTGCTGGACCAGCTCCCCGGCTACACCGTGACCACCGGGCGCTTCGCCAACGGCGTCTGGTACGTCACCCCGTGGCTGGCCGGACCGTCCACCTGGGACGTCTTCCGGCCCCTGCGCAAGAAGGACGAGGGCAGGGACGACGCCCTGGCCGCCGCAGTCGACCTGTGCTGCGCCGTGGCCGACCTGCACCACGCCGGGTGGGTGCACGGGGACCTCCAACCGCAGCACGGCATCCACACCGAGCACGGCGTCCGGCTCCTCGACTTCGCCTGGTCCCGGCGACTCGCCGACACACCCTGGTCGAGGTTCGACGGCACGATGATCCACCTCACCGCGCCCGAACTGGCCGCCCGGATCATCAACGGCCCCCAGCCCGTCCGAACGACCCAGCCAACCGACGTCTACGCCCTCGCCGCAACCCTGTGGACCTGCGCCACCGGTGCCTGGCCGCTGGACTACGAGGCCGGCGGACTCGCCAAGGACGCCCCGGTGGAGGCGAAACGCAAGGCCATCGCCCACCGTGCCGTCCCGATGGCCACCGCGACGCCCTGGCCCGCCCTCCAGGCCCGGCTGCGCTACGTCCTGCTGGCCGCCCCCGACGACCGGCCCACCGCCACCGAACTCGTCAAGCTCATCGAAGCGGTAGACGGGTGATCGAGCTACGGGAGCTGGTTCCCGGCGACGCCGAGGCCCTGCTGCGGATCTACAGCGCGGAGGCGACCAGGTACCTGGGCCGGGCACCGATGGATGCCGCCGAAGCCCGCTACTACGCCCAAAGCGCCGCCGCCCACGCAGCCCAGAACCCCCGCACGCTGTACATGCTCGGCCTCACCGTGGACGGCGACCTCGTGGGCATCGTCAAGCTGCACTGTGACCGCCCCGCCGCCACTATCAGCTACATCCTGCGCCCCGACGCCTGGGGCCGGGGCTACGCCACCGAAGGGGTTCACAAGATCCTCGCCCTGGCGTTCGGCCGCCTCGGCCTGCCGGAGGTCCACGCCAAGCACCACCCTGACAACCCGGCCTCCGGCCGCGTCCTCCTCAAAGCGGGATTCGTCCCGGCCGGCGAGCACACCGGCTGCCCGACGTACGTCGTCCGGCCCTCGCGAACGGTCGGCGGCTCCCGTCTCGAACTCGCGCCCCCGACCCACAGGGACACTCCCATGAGTGCGCCTTCCCCGGTGACCAGAACCTCCTCGACGGCGCCTTCGACCGCGTCCAGGCGCTCGCCAACGGCTGATCCCCCGGCACGGGTGCTCCCCGCATCGGCCCGGGCGGGCGCGGAGTCGTCTCCGCGCCCGCCCGGGCGCTCGCGAACCCGTGCGCCGTCGCCGGTTCGGGGGATTGCGACCGGGCTTCCGGGACGGACCGGGTGGCCGGGGAATCCATGGCCCGGAAGGGCGCCTACCGGTTGTGCGCCCTCGGAAGGGAGAACAGTCATGCGTCGTCGGATCGCCGTGGCCGGGATGCTGGCCGCCGCCGGAGCGCTCGCGCTCGCCATGCCCGCGCAGGCGGCCACGGGGGTGCTGGTGGTGAACGGCGTGGCACAGCAGAACCCGGCATCGGGGTGTTACCCGACCCTCTCACCCGTGGTCATCGAGAACCTCACGAACGCGACGGTCGACGTCTACTCCGCGCCGAACTGCCGCGGGGTGGTGACGCGGGAGGTGGCTGCCGGGATGTCCGCGGCGACGGTCGGGTTCAGCTACCTCGTCAACTGACGCCGACCTGGCGGGTGTCCGGCCGGGCGCGGAGTCGTTTCCGGGCCCGGCCGGGCCCGGCGGTACGGGGGTCAGACCGGGAGGACCAGTTCCCAGGTGTCCACGGCGAAGTGGGTCGACATCCCGTGGGCCTCGTAAAGGGCGAGGGCCCCGGTGGCGTTGGCGGTGTCGACGCCGAGGGCGACCCGCTCATGGCCGAGGGCCGCGTAGTGGCCGAAGAAGTGGCGCAGCAGGTAGCCGCCGAGGCCGCGGCCCCGGGCGGTGGGCAGGACGCCCAGGCGGTCCGCCCAGCCCTCGCCGGCGCGGTTGTCGCGGGTGCGGAGCACGGCCACGTCGCCGACGCCCTCCAGTGCGGCGATCCAGGTCAGCGACCAGTCGAGGCGGTCGCCGTCGATGTCCTCCCACCACTGCTCGAAGGTGCGCGGCCGGAAGTCGAAGTCCCCGGCGAAGGTCTCCTGTTGCAGCCGGTGGGCGGTGCGGCGGTCCTCCTCCCGGCGGCAGTCGCGCAGGGTGATGCCGGGCGGCGGCGCGGGGACGGGGTCGGCCTGGGCGTCCACCCGGCGCGCCATCACGTGGTAGCGGCGCACGCGCTCCCAGCCGCGCTCCCGGAGCGCGCCGGTGTCGAGCGTGGGCCGGGTGTTCAACAGCAGGTGCAGGACGGCGCGGGAGGCGCCGTTGGCCACCGCCCGTTCCACCGCCCGGCGCTCCATCAGCGTGAACAGGTACTGCGCGCCGGCCTGGTACTCGGGCAGGACGTACTGGTCGAGGTCGACCCGCTCCCCGCCGGACCGGTCCCGGACGAGGCCGTAGCCGACCAGCTCCTCGCCGTCGGCGAGCAGCCAGGAGTCGTCGCGGAGGTCGACACCCGGGTGGGCCAGGTCCGCCTCGACCTCGTGCAGTTCGGTCTCGGCCCGGCCGATCTCCAGCAGGTCCACCCGGTTGAGCAGGTCACGGACGGCCGGCGCGTCGCCGGGCACGGCGCGCCGCACGGCCAGGCCGGCGGGCGGGAGGTGGGTCGTGGTCATCCTGGCGGTTCTCCTGATCGGGGGCGGTGGCCGACGGGCCGTCCGGACAGGCTGCCCCACCCGGCGTGCAAGATGCGTGCAATCGGCGCGTACGCTGCACCGGACCGTGGAGCGGGTACGACGGAGAGGGCGGCGGATGGCCGGTCGGGGATGGTGGTTCGGCGTGCTGGGGCCGCTCGCGGTGCACCACGACGGGCGGGCGCTGCCGCTGGGCGGCGCCCGGCAGCGCACGGTGCTCGCCACACTGCTGGTGGCGCACGGGCGGTCGGTCCCGGTGGCGAGCCTGGTCGACAGCGTGTGGAACGGCCGGGAGCCGGCCAGCGCGGTCAACACGCTGCAGAGCTACGTCTCCCGGCTGCGCACCCTCCTGGGCGACGCCCCGGGCGGCTCCGACGGTCCCGCGCCGCGGCTGCTCGGCACGGCCGGCGGCTACCGCCTCGACCTCGGCCCGGCCGAGGGGGCGGCCGCGGACGCGGATGAGGACGCGGTCGACGTCCACCGCTTCGAGCGGCTGGCGGCCGACGGCCGGGCGAGGCTGGCCGACGGCGACGCGCACGGCGCGCACGCACGGCTCGTCGAGGCGCTCGGCCTGTGGCGAGGGCCGGCCCTCGCGGACCTGCGCGAGGTGCCGCCGCTGCAGGCGGAGGCCGTCCGCCTGGAGGACCTCCGGCTGGCCGCCGTGGAGTCGGCGGCCGAGGCCGAACTCGCCTGCGGGCGCCCGGCGGCGGCCGTCGATCGGCTGTGGCGGGCGGCGGCCGAGCACCCGCTGCGCGAAGGCCCGCAGGCCCTGCTGATGAGCGCGCTGTACCGCACCGGGCGGCAGGCGGAGGCGCTGGCGCTCTACGGCCGGACCAGGCGGCGGCTGGTCGACGAGCTCGGCGTCGAACCGGGCGCCGGCCTCACCGCCGTCCACCGGGCCATCCTCCGCCAGGAGTTGTTGCCACCGTTGCCACCGTTGCCGCCGGACCGGGAGACCGGAGCCGCGCCGGACGCCGCCGGACACCTCTCCGGGCCCCTCGGCGGGCCGTTCGTACCGCACCGCTTCGAGGTGCCGGAGCGGCTGGAGGCGCCGGGCTTCCTGCTGCGCCCGATCACCATCCGCGACCTGGCGCAGGACCACGCGTTGGTGACCGGTTCCCGGGAGCAGCTCCGGGAGCAGTTCGGCAGCGCCTGGGACTGGCCCCCGCCGGACCTCACCGAGGAGCAGGACCTCGTCCAGCTCGCCTGGCACCAACAGGAGTTCACCCGACGGACGTCCTTCGCCCTGGCGGTGGTGTCGCCGGGCGACGGGCGTCTGCTCGGCTGCGTCCACCTCGACCCGCCGGGCGACCGGCGCAACGACGCCGATCTGTTCTTCTGGACCGGTGAGGGCCCCGGATCCGCCCTGGACCGCGAGCTGTCCACCGCCCTCGACCACTGGCTCACCACCCGCTGGCCCTGGCGGCGGGTCGCCCGGCCCGGCCGCACCGACCCCTGGCCGCCTGCGCCACCGCGCCTCTGAGCGGACGTCGGCGGCCGGACGGCACGGGCGGCACGGGCGGCGGCGGGTCGGGGGCGGGTCGGGGTTGGTCCGGTCAAGCGGACTGCACGGACTGCCCGGTCCGCCTGGACGGCGGCGACGGCACGGACGGCGCAGTCGCCAAGGGCGGCACGGACGCGACGGACGGCACGGCGCCGACGAACGGCCGGTCGCGGTCGGCGCCGGTCAGCGCCTCCAGCAGCAGCCGCCAGGCCGCGTCGTACGCCCCCGGTCCGGCGGCCTCCGGCGGGCCGAAGCAGACGTGCGGGGCGCCGTGCAGCACGGCCAGCAGCAGCTGGGCGACCAGCTCGGGCGGCCGGGGCGCCATGCTGCCCTCGCCCTGGGCCCGGCGGATCAGGGTCACCAGGCCGCGCTGCACGGCATCGAAGATGTCCGGCCCCGCCTGCGCCGACGTGGACGCCGACGTGGACGCCGACGTGGGCGAGGACGCGGACGACGCGGGAGCCGGGGCCGGGGCGGGCCGCAGCGGATGCGGCTGCGCCGGCTCCGGGATGTCGGTGGCCAGCCGCAGCGCCGCCCGCAGCCGGACGTCCTCCCTCAGCCGGTGCGCCAGGTCCAGCACCAGCCCCTCCAGTACGACGGCCGCCTCGGTGCCCGGGACGTCACGGGCCAGCCGCATCTCCTCCCAGACCTGGTGCGACTGCGACATCAGCGCGCCGGCGAGCGCGCGCTTGGACGCGAAGTGCCCGTACAGCGCGCCCTTGGTCATACCGGTCCGCTGCGCCACCGCGTTGAGGGTGGCGCGACTGTATCCCTGGGCGGAAAACTCCTCGGCCGCGGCGTCCAGCACCTTCTCCCTGGTCCGCTGTGCCCGCTCCTGCTTCATCATGTGCCCTCCCTGGGGAAGAACATACCTTTCTGAACGAATGTTCTCAGTGGCGGCCCCGCGCACGCCGGTTCCCCGCACATCAGGCGGGATCCGATCGGTGACCGGCCGCCATCGGGTCGGCGGCGAGGACCGTCCCGGCGTAGGCGCGCGCCGCGGCGTCGGTGTCCAGGGTGCGGTGCACCGCCACCGCCGTCGCGTCCCGCCACGCACGCTGCAGCACCGAGGCCGGGTCCTGCGCGCCGACCCCGCCCGCGAGGAACAGGGCGTCCACCGCCTCCCGGCAGAGCGCGGCGGCGGTGGTGGCGTCGCGGCGGTTCTCGGCCACCGCCAGTGCGCTCACCTCGCCGCGGTCGGCCCGGGCGGCGGCGGCGTCCAGCAGCAGCCCGGCCATCCGGACCTTGGTGGACGCCCCGGAGAGCACGGTGTGCGCGGCCGGGTGCGGAACCGCCGCGCGCCGGGCCCCGGCCGTCCACTCGCGCAGTGCCGCGCGGGCGATGCCGAGCAGCGGGGCGGCGAAGACCAGCGCCGCGACCATCGGGTACGGCACGGTGTGGCAGCGGGCCGCGCCCTGCTGCGGGACGAGCAGCGTGTCCAGGACGAGGGTGCGGTGCTCGGGCACCTGGACCGCCTCGGCGGTGACCGAGGTGCTGCCGCTGGCGCGCAGGCCGGCGGAGTGCCAGGTGTCCAGGACCGTCAGCTCGGCCCGGGGCACCGCGAGGACGCGGTGCTCGCGGGCGGATCCGCTGCCCGTCCAGGCGGCCAGCAGGATCCACTCGGCGTGGTCGGCGCCGCTCGCCAGCCGCCACAGGCCGTCCAACTGCCAGCCGTCGCCGCGACGTTCGGCCCGGCCCTGGGGCGGGACCACCGAGGCCGCGATCCGCACGTCCGGCCCGCCGCCCCACAGCTCGCGCTGTCCCGCGGGCGGGAGGTAGGCGGCCAGCCGGCCGTGCGAGCCGTAGAGCGCGGCGCACCAGGCCGCGCCCGCACAGGATTCGGCGAGCTCGGCGACGGCGGTCACGAACGGGCCGAACTCCCCCGCGGTGCCGCCCCAGCGGACCGGTACGAAGTGGCGGGGGAAGCCCGCGCTCCGGATCCCGGCGGCGACCTGCTCGGTGAGCCGCCGTTCGGCCTCCGCCGACGCGGCGTCCCGCCGGGCCAGGACGGCGAGTTCGGCGACGGCGCGGGCGTTCAGCGGGCCGGTGCCGCCGCCGTCCGGGCGGTTCAGCACGGCGCCCCCGGGCGGCGCAGCCGGGCCTCGGCGATCGGACGGCCGTCCTGGAGGGCGCGCACCCGCACGACCCCCTCCGGGGCGGGCGCGGCGAGCACGGCGATCGGCGAGCCCGGCTCCCCGAAGGCGAGGAACTCTGCGTCGAGGCCCCGGAGTTCGCGGTCCGCCGCGGCGCCCGGGGTGATCACGGCGACGGCCTGCCGGAAGGCCTCCACCAGCACCATGCCCGGCACGTGGTCCACCGCGTGGTCGAAGAGCACGGGGTGGTGTTCGAACGGCCGCAGCCACCAACGGCCGGCGCGCTCCGGATCGGCGGCGAGCAGCACGTCCTCCGGGCGCGTCTGCCCGGCCCGGGCGGCGTCCAGTGGCAGCGGGGCGGGCGGCGGTTGCTCCGGGGCGCCGGCGGCCTCGGCGGACCGTTGCCGGACGACCGCGTAGCGCTCGGGCCCCAGCACCTCCCAGCGCAGCCGGACGCGGCCGACCGGTCGTCGGCCGGCCCAGGCGACGCCCTCCAGGGCGAACCGCTCCCGGCCGGGCGAGGGCCGCCGCGGAGCGAGGAGCCGGCAGTCCAGGTCGAGGCCGACGTCCAGGCCGTCCGGAGCGGCCGGGGGCAGCGGCCGGTCGAGGTCGACGGCAAGGCCGTGGAGGACGAAGGGATGTCCGTAGGTGCTGCCGTGGAAGCGGTGGGCCAGGTGGATCGCGGTCTGGCGGACGGTCTCGGCGAGCAGCACCGGGTCGGCGCCCGGGCCGTCCCGGCGGCCGAGGTGGTGGTCGCGGCTCCAGCGTGCCGCGACGGCGAAGCGCCCCTCCCCCAGCCGCGCCGAGTCGGTCAGCAGGACCTCGGCGTCCGCCGCCTTGTGCACCGCCTCGCGCGGTAGGTGCCGGTCGAAGCGTAAGCCCCGCCACCCTTCCCGGAGCTCCGGCCGGTGCTGCGCGGACACAACCGATGACAGAACATTCATGATTTCTCCCTCCCCCACGGTCGCGGAGGCCGCAGCGGGCCCGCTACATTGCGGTGCCCCGACCGGTGCGACGGCTCAGGAACATACCTTCTGGAAGGTTTACCGTCGAGCCGGAGTTTCCCGCCACCATGTCCAAATCACCCTGACCAAGGCCGAGTTGAGAACGCCCGCCCCCCGGGGCCCCACCCCGACTCCCCCATACCCCCCACCCCCGAGGAGCCGACCATGCCCGAGCCCGACCCGGCCGCCCCGTTCCGGGTGCGGCCCATCGTCACCCGGCGGGGCCCCGATCCCAAACAGGACCGGGCGGCCCGCACCAAGCTGTTGGTGCTCACCGCCGCCGCCGAGCTGTTCGCGGCCCGGGGCTTCCGCCACACCGCGGTGAAGGATGTGGCGGAGCGGGTGGAGATGACCAAGGGCGCCGTCTACTTCCACTTCCCGACCAAGGAGGCCCTGGCGGTGGCCGTGGTCGAGCAGCATTACGCGCGCTGGCCGGCGCTGCTGACGGAGGTCACCGCCGAGGGCCACGGGCCGCTGGAGACCGCGGCGCGCCTGCTGGCGGGGGCGGCGACGGCCTTCCGGGACGACATCGTCGTCCAGGCGGGCGCCCGGCTGCAGATCGAACGGCCGCAGATCGACGCCGAGTTGCCGACGCCCTACGTGGACTGGACCCAGCTGCTGGCCACCCTGCTGGTCCGCGCCGAGGAGGCGGGCGAGCTGCGCGCGGGGGTCTCCCCGCAGGCGGCGGCGCGCTCGCTGGTGGCCGCGTTCTTCGGCACCCAGCACATCTCGGACGTCCTGCACGAGCGGACCGACGTCGTCGAACGCTGGTCGGAGACGGCCGAGTTGCTGTTCCGGGCGATCGGCGCGGCCCCGGCGGCCCCGGTCGTCCCGGCAGTCCCGGCAGTCCCGGCGGCTCCGACGGCTCCGACGGCCCCGACGACGCCGGTGTCGTGACCGCCGCTCCGTGAGCCCCGGCCGCGCGACGCGGGCCCACCGGAGTCACCGGCGGGCCCGCACCGTCCACCCGGGCTACCGCACCGCCACCCGGGACCGCTTCGCGGCGGGCGCCGCGACAGGCCCGACCCCGGCCGCGCCGGGCCCCGCGCCCCGCGTGGTGGCCCAGGCCGTGGCGGCGGCCACCAGGGTGAGCACGGTCGCCGCGAGCGGGAACCAGCGCCCGCCGAACAGGGCGATCGCGGCGCTGCCGACGCCGCCGCCCGCTGCCGTGCCCAGGTAGAGGGCGCTGCTGTTGAGCGAGATCAGCAGCTGGGCGTTGCCCGGGTCCAGCGAGGCGAGCCGGTGCGGCAGGGCGACCGAGACCGCCCACCCGGCCAGCGGGGTGACCACCGCGTAGGCGAGCGCACCGGCCATCGAGCGCCCGGCCCAGGGCAGCGCGGCGAACGCGCCCGCCGCCACCGTGCTGCCGACCAGCAGCACCCGCCGGACACCGACCCGGTCCACCAGCCGCCCGCCCAGCCAGCTGCCCGCCACCGAGGCGACACCCGAGACCAGCAGCACCAGGCTCAATCGCTCCGCCCGCCCGCCGGTGGCCGGGGCGACCGCGGTGGCCAGGTAGATGTAGACGGACTGGAAGGCGAGGAAGAACACCAGGGTGGTCAAGGCGGCGCCGAGCACCCGCCGGTCGCGCAGCGGCGCCAGCCGGTCCCGCAGACCGGGTGCGGCGGCCGGCACCGGCAGCTCTCGCAGCAGCAGCGCCAGCCCGGCCAGGGCGGCCGCGCTCAGCACCGTCACCAGCCACATCGTCAGCCGCCAGTCGGTGCGCCCGACCCAGGTGCCGAGCGGCACGCCGAGCGCGGTGGCGACCGTCATGCCGCCGAGCACGGTGGCCAGCGCCCGGCCGCGCCGCTCGGGGGCGACCAGGGTGGTGGCGACGGCGTTCGCGGTCGGGGTGTAGAGCGCGGCGCCCGCGGCGGCCAGCACCCGGGTGGCCAGCAGTGCCTCGTACGAGGGGGCGAGGGCGCTGAGCGCGTTGGCGACACCGAAGACGGTGAGCGCGGTGAGCAGCAGGCGGCGGCGCGGCCAGCGGGCGGTGAGGGCGGCGAGCGGCGGGGCGAGCAGCGCGTAGCCGAGGGCGAAGACGGTCACCAGCTGGCCGGCGGCGGTGACCGAGACGCCGAGGTCGTCGGCGACCGGGCCGAGGATGCCGGCGGTGACCATGGTGTCGGTGCCGACGGCGAAGGTGCCGAGGGCGAGCAGGAGCAGGCGGACGGGCACGTCGATCCCCCCAAGGAGCGGACATTGTTGGACGTGAGGGCAACAGTTGGATGCTCGCCAAACAGTACGGATTGGTGGATGATTGTCAAACCGTTCCGTTCGCGCACCAACCCCGCGCCCGATCCCGAGGAGGCCGCCTGCCATGTCCGACGACGAGCGGCTGCCCCAGCCCGCCCCTGCCGAGATCGACCTGGTCACCGTGCTGCACGCGCTCGGCGACCCGGTCCGGATGCGGCTGCTGACCAGCTACGCGGACGGCGCCGAGCACTCCTGCGACCCCCGCCACCTCGGCCTGGAACACCTGCACAAGTCGACCGTCTCGCACCACATGCGGGTGCTCCGCGAGGCCGGCGTCACCACCACCCGGGTCGCCGGGCGCAACCGGTACGTCTCGCTGCGCCGCGCCGACCTCGACGCGCGCTTCCCCGGCCTGCTGGACGCCCTGCTCGCCGCCGCCCCGGACCCGGAACGCTGAACGGCGGCGCCGTCCGGACCCCCGCGAACTCGTCGCGCGGCCCGGACGGCACCGCCGCCAGGAGGGGCCGGCCGGCCCCTCGATCAGCGCGCCGCGCCCGGCGCCCCCAGCATCCGGAGCACCAGCTCGCCGTAGCGACGGCCGAGTTCCTGCGGCGTCTCGCTGCTGCGGTCGGTGTACCAGCGGGACACGTCGATGCCCAGCGAGGTGACCGCGCGGGCGGCCGTACGCACCTCGGCGACCTCGAAGGCGCCGGCCGTCACGCCCGCCTCGATCAGCGCGCTGACCTCGCGCTCGATGTCCAGGCGCAGCGCCGCGACCACCCCGTAGGCGTCCTGCGGGAGCGCGTGCAGCTCGTAGTTGACCACCCGGCCGACCGTCCGCGCCCGGGCGTGCCAGGTGGTGAACTCCTCGACCAGGCACCGCATCCGGGTCACCGGGTCGCCCTCGCCGGCCGCCGCCGTCCGGACCAGTTCGAGCGTCGCGGCGTGCCCGGCCCGGCTGATCTCGGCCAGCAGGGCCGCCTTGGACGGGTAGTGGATGTACAGCGCGGCCGGGCTCATCCCGGCGGCGGTGGCGATGTCCCGGGTGGTGGTGGCGTGGAAGCCGCGCTCGGCGAAGGACTCCACGGCGGCCTGGAGCAGCCGGTACGCCGCCTCCGGGCGGGCGTCGGCGCCGCCGGGCAGGGTGGGCCAGAGGTCGGCGATGGGCGTGCTGGTCATGGCGCCATCCTCGCAGATCGGTCGTCCGGGCAGGCGTACGGGCGTTCGGCCCGCGGGCCGCCGCGGGCTGTTGACAGGGTCCCGCACCGCCACCATGCTGAGCAAGCGCTTAGTCAGCACAGCCAGCTCAGCCAGCACAGGCAGCTCAGTCGGGATCAATCGGGATCAGTCGGGATCAGTCGGGAAAGGACCCCCGTGGTGAACTCCTTCAAGGGCCGGGTGGCCGTCGTCACCGGATCGAGCCGGGGCATCGGGCTCGGCATCGCACGCGAGCTGATCGCCCGGGGGGCGAAGGTCTGCCTGACCGCCCGAACCCCGGAACCGCTCGCCGAGGCGGTCCGGGACCTCGGCGGCCCGGAGGTGGCCATCGGTGTCGCCGGCCGCGCCGACGACCCGGCCCACCAGGAGGAGGCCGTCACCCGCACCCTGGAGTCGTTCGGCCGGCTCGACCACCTGGTCAACAACACCGGCATCAACCCCGTCCACGGCCCGGTGCTGACCGTCGACGAGGCCGCCGCCGCCAAGATCCTCGCCGTCAACGTGCTCGCCCCGCTGGCCTGGACCCGCCGCGCGCACGCCGCCTGGATGGGCGGGCACGGCGGCTCGGTGGTCAACGTCGCCTCCGTCGCCGGGATCCGCGCCTCGCTCGGCATCGGCATGTACGGGGTCTCCAAGGCCGCCCTGATCCGGCTCACCGCCGAACTCGCCGCAGAGCTGGGCGGCCAGGGCATCCGGGTCAACGCCGTCGCCCCCGCCGTGGTCAAGACGAAGTTCGCCGAGGCCCTGTACGAGGGCCGCGAGGAGCAGGTCGCCGCCGCCTACCCGCTGGGCCGGCTCGGCGTGCCCGAGGACGTCGCGGGCGCCGTCGCCTTCCTGCTCTCCCCCGACGCCGCGTGGATCACCGGCCAGACCGTGGTGGTGGACGGCGGCGTGACCCTCGGCGGCGGCCTCTGACCGACGACCGGGGGGTCACCAGGCGGCGTCGGCGCCGGCGGTGATGACGTCCAGGGCCGGGCGCGGGGCGCGGCCGAGCAGCGTGGCGAGGTCGCCGGGCCCGCCCGGTCCGGCCAGGAAGCCGTGGGCGATCGCCGAGCAGGTGCCCGCGACCATCGGGACCTGGAAGGCCTCGGCGCCGGAGGCCGCGACCGCCGCCCGCGCGCCGGCGAGGGTGCCCGGGCGGTACTCGACCGTGCGGCCGGTGCTCCGGGTGAGCGCGGCGGCGATCTCGGCACCGCCCACCGCCTCCTCGCCGACCAGCTCGTAGACCCGGCCCGCGTGCCCGGCCGGTGCCAGGGCCACCTCGGCCGCGACCTCGGCGAGGTCCGCCCGGGCCACCGCCGCGAGCCGGCCGTCGCCCAGCGGGGCGGTGATCACGCCGTCGGCGTCCGGCCGGGCCAGGAAGCCGAGGAGTTCCGCGTACAGGCCGTTGCGCAGGACCGTCCAGCGCAGCGTGGCCGACGCGCGCAGCCGCCGCTCGGTCCAGCGGTGGGCGAGCGCGTAGGCGAGGTGGTCGCCGTCGCCGGAGAGGCTGGTGTAAACGACGTGCTCGACGCCCGCGCGTTCGGCCGCCTCGATCGCGGCCCGGTGCCGGGCGATCACCACGTCGTCCTCGCCGTAGCCGGCCGAGATCAGCAGCAGCGTTCGCACGCCGGCGAAGGCCGCGTCCAGCGTCTCCGGCCGGTCGAAGTCCACCGCCCGCACCGGGACGCCGGTCCTCGGCGCCCGCTCCGGTGTACGGCTGCCCGCCAGCACGCCGTCCGGGCCACCGGGCCGGGCGGCCAGCCGCTCCAGCACCAGCGATCCGAGACCGCCGTTGACACCCGTGACCAGCAGCATGATTCCTCCAGGAACAGGGCGCGGGGAGTCGGTACCGGGCCGCCGCCCTGCTCAGCGGCCCGGGGACCATCCTGGGTACCCTGGCCGTCCGGCATAAGGAGGCACTTCGATGTCAGTGGGGCACACCGCGGTAACCACCCCGGCCGCCGCCGACCGTCCGGTGGTCTGGTGCGAGGACGGCGTGGACTGCGGCATCCGCGACCTGCTGAACCGGCTCGGCGACCGCTGGTCGGTCCTGGTGCTGGTCGAACTCGCCCAGGGGGTGCGGCGCTTCCGCGAGCTGCAACGCGCCGTGCCGGGGATCTCGCAGCGGATGCTGACCCTCACGGTGCGCCGCCTGGAACGCGACGGCCTGCTCACCCGCACCGTGCACCCGACGATCCCGCCGCAGGTGGAGTACGAGCTGACTCCGCTCGGGCACAGCCTGACCCACCTGGTGCGGGCGATGGCCGACTGGTCCTACGACCACCACGACGCGATCGCCGACTCCCGGCGGGCCTGGGACGCGGCCAACCCCGAGTCGGAGCTCGCGAGGTAACGGTGCGTCAGCATTCGTAGCGGATCTCCGGGAAGCGCGGCGAGGGCCCGTCCAGCAGGTGGTCGTCGTGGCCGCGCAGCCAGCGGTCGAAGAAGGAGCCGACGTAGGCGCGGGTGGCGAGCACCGCCCGCTCCGGCCGGACGTCGCCGATGTCGCCGCGCACGGCCTCCTGCGGCACCGCGCCCTGGCGGGCGAGCTGCGGCAGCAGCGCCTGCGCGTCGGTGTACGAGCCGTGCCGGGAGCGGAGCAGGGTGACGTCCGCCTTCCAGCCGCGGGTGTGCTGCCAGAAGGCGGCCCAGCCGGGTTGGGCGGTGTAGGGGCCGGAGTCCGCGTTCTCGGTGCCCATCAGCAGGAACGGGCGGTCCAGGCCGTCCTCGGCGACGCTGCTCAGCTGCACCCCGGTGCCGTCGGGGCCGGGGTAGTGCAGCTGGCCGTCCAGGTTCACGCCGGCCTTGATCCGGGGGTCGTCGTGCATCGTCTGGGCGGCGGTGAGGCCGCCGGCGGAGTGGCCGGCCATACCGATCCGGTCGAGGTCCAGCGAGCCGGCCAGGGCCGCCGGGAGCCGGCCGTCGGTGCGCAGCGCGGCCAGCTCGTCCAGGACGAAGCGGGTGTCGGCGACCCGGACGGCCTGCGCCTTGCGGAGCAGCGCCCCGATGTCCAGGCCGGGCTGGGCGGCCAGCGCGGGGAACACCGAGGTGGCCAGGCGCCCGTCCGGGAAGGCCACCTCGGAGGCCTCGTAGGGGTGGTCGACGGTGACCACGACGTAGCCGCGCGAGGCGAGGTCCTCGACCAGGCCGGTCCCCCAGGTGCGGGGGTCGCCGAGCCCGGCGGACCAGAGCACCACCGGGCGCGGTCCGGCGCCGAGCAGCGGCGGGGCGTCGGGGCGGGCGTGGGTGCGGACCCACGTCCAGTCGGTGCGATCCGGCAGCGCGCCGTAGTTGAAGACGGCAGCGCCCTGCGGACCACCGAAGTGCCGGCCGGCGCGCGGCACCATGTAGGGCGCGCGCTCCCTCTCGTGCGCCGGTCGGGTGGCCGGGTACCAGAGGCTGATCATCAGCTCGCGGGGGTGCCCCGGCTGCCAGGGGTCCTCCCGGCCGGTGTCGACGAGGCGCAGCGCGGTGGTGCCGACCGGATAGGGGCCGGTGGGCCGCGGCAGGGCGGCCCGGGCCAGGCCCCGGCGCTCCGCGACGGCCGGGGCGGCGGAGGCCGGCACGGCCGTCGCCCCGGCCGCGCCCAGTACCGTGGTCGCCGCCAGGGCGACGGCGACGCCCCTGCGCAGGCCCCGCAGGCCCCGTGTGTCCTGTCCCCGGCCGCGCTCGCCCATGGTCCCCGCCTCCCCGTCCTTCGGTGCGACGGCCCGCCGCCCACCGGCCGGCCCGTACGGCGAAGGTACGGGCCGGACCGGTGCTCGGACGTCATACCGCAGTGCCAACCCACCGGGTGCTACCCGGGTATGACCCGGCCGGTGGTGTCGGACCCGGGCGCCACCCGGGCGCCGGGAGCCGAGCCGTGACGGGGGCCCAGCCGTGACGGGGGCCCAGCCGTGACGGGGCTTCGACGGCGGTCGCAGGGCTTCAGCAGTGGCAGGGCTTCAGCGGTGGCGGGCGTTCAGCGATGGCGGCGCAGCTCGTGCCGGGCCAGCGAGCGCTTGTGCACCTCGTCCGGCCCGTCCGCCAGCCGGATCGTGCGGCTGAACGCCCACAGCGCGGCGAGCGGGGTGTCCTGGCTGACGCCGGCCGCGCCGTGCGCCTGGACGGCCTTGTCCAGAATCCATTCGACGGTGCGGGGGGTGGCGATCTTGATGGCCTGGATCTCGGTGTGCGCGCCCCGGTTGCCGACGGTGTCCATCAGCCAGGCGGTCTTGAGAACCAGCAGCCGCAGCTGCTCGATGCGGACCCGGGATTCGGCGATCCAGTCCTGGATCACGCCCTGGTCGGCGAGCGGCGCGCCGAACGCCGTGCGGTCCAGGACGCGCCGGCAGGTCAGCTCCAGCGCGCGCTCGGCGATGCCGATCAGCCGCATGCAGTGGTGGATCCGGCCCGGGCCGAGCCGGGCCTGGGCGATGGCGAAGCCGGAGCCCTCCTCGCCGATCAGGTTCCCCGCCGGGACCCGGACGTCCTCGAAGGTGATCTCGGCGTGGCCGCCGTGGTCGGCGTCGTCGTAGCCGAACACGGTCATGCCGCGCCGCACGGCCACCCCGGGGGTGTCGCGCGGCACCAGGATCATGCTCTGCTGCCGGTGCTTCTCCGCCCCGGGGTCGGTCTTGCCCATCACGATGAGGATCCGGCAGTCCGGGTTCATCGCGCCGCTGATGTACCACTTGCGGCCGTTGACCACGTACTCGTCGCCGTCCCGCTCGATCCGTGTGGCGATGTTGGCGGCGTCGGAGGAGGCGACCTCGGGTTCGGTCATCGCGAAGGCGGAGCGGATCCGGGCGTCCAGCAGCGGTTCCAGCCAGCGTTCGCGCTGCTCGGCGCTGCCGAACTCGGCGAGCAGCTCCATGTTCCCGGTGTCGGGGGCGGCGCAGTTGAGGGCGGGCGGGGCGAGGTGCGGGCTGCGGCCGGTGATCTCGGCGAGCGGGGCGTACTGGAGGTTGGTCAGCCCGGCGCCGTGCTCGCCCGGCAGGAAGAGGTTCCACAGCCCCTGTCTGCGCGCCTCGACCCTGAGGTCGGCGATCACCGCCGGCACCTCCCAGACGGGCCGCGCGGGGTCGGCGAGCTGGGCGGCCAGCACCGGTTCGGCGGGGTGGACGTGCCGCTCCATGAACGCGGTGAGCCGCTCGCGCAGTTCGAGGGTGCGCCGGTCGTAGGCGAAGTCCATCGGTCAGTGTCCCTTCAGCGTGGTGAGGCCGTGCTCGACGAGGAGCGGCGCCATGGTGGCGGCGCGTTCGAAACCGGCTCCGAGGGTGCGGCCCTGGCGGTAGCGGTAGTGGATGCCCTCGGCGACGACGGCGAGCTTGTAGCAGGCGAAGGCGACGTACCAGTCGAGCGCGGCGGCGTCCCGGCCGGTCGACTCGGCGTAGCGGGCGACGAGTTCGGCACTGCGCGGGAAGCCGGGGGCGGTCGCGGCGGAGGGGATGAGGCCGCCGCCGACGCCGGCCAGCTCGGTGTACATCACCAGCAGCCCGACGTCGGTGAGCGGGTCGCCGAGCGTGGACATCTCCCAGTCCAGGACGGCGACGACGGCGTCCCGTCCGTCGCGCTCGGCGACCAGCACGTTGTCCAGCCGGTAGTCGCCGTGCACCAGCGCCGGCGCCGGGGAGTCCGGCCGGGTGGCGGCGAGCAGTTGGTGCAGCCGGTCGATCCCGGGCAGCCCGCGGCATCGCGAGGCGTCCAACTGGGCCGACCAGCGCCGCAGTTGCCGTTCCAGATAGCCCTCAGGCCGGCCGAAGTCGGCAAGCCCGACGGCTGCCGGATCGATCCGGTGCAGGGCGGCGAGGGTGTCCACCAGGACCTCGCCGATGCCGCGCACCCGGCGCTCGCCGAGCGCGGCGAGGGCGTCGGCCTCCCGGTGCACGGTGCCGGGCACGTACGCCATCAGGTACCAGGGCGCGCCGAGCACCTCCGTCCCGGGGTCGAGGTGGACGGTGGCGGGCACCGGCACGCCGGTGTCGCGCAGCGCGGTCATCACCCGGTACTCGCGGCCCATGTCGTGCGCGGTGGCGAGCACGTGCCCGAGCGGGGGCCGGCGCAGCACCCAGACGGTGGCGCCGTCGGTGAGCCGGTAGCTGAGGTTGGAGCGGCCGCCCTCGATCAGCTCGGCGCGCAGCGGGCCGGCGACGGTGCCGGGGAGCTCGCGGTCGAGGTGCGCACGCAGCCGCTCCAGGTCCGGCCCGGGCGGGGCGACGGGGGGCTCCGGCAGGGTCTCGGCCACGGGCACTCTCCATTCGTCGACCGGCGGCGCCGTCGTTGACTAAGCGCTTGCTTAGCATTCAGCCGACGGCGGCGCCCTGTCAATCCCCGCCGACACCTCGCGGCGGCTCCCGAAGCCTCCCGGTGCCCGCCCGGCCTCGCACCCGCCCTCCCTGACGGACCGCCACAATGGGCGCCATGAGGTTGATCCACACCGTCGCCGGCGTGCTGCTCCTGCTGCTCGTCATCGCCAGCATCCTGCGCACGCTCGTCGTCCCGCGCGGCCTGTACTCCTCCCTGGTGCACGGCCTGTGGCGGGGCCTGCGAACGGCGCTGCGGCTCGCCGCCGCACCGTTCGGCACCTACCAGGCGCAGGACCGGGCGCAGACCTGGCTGGCCCCGCTGATGCTCACCGGCATGCTGGCGGTCTGGCTCGGCGGCATGCTCGTCGCCTACACGCTGCTGCTGCACGGCACCTCGCAGCTGGACTGGGACGTCTCCATCCGCGAGGCGGGTTCCAGTCTCTTCACCCTCGGCTTCGCCAGCGGCGAGCGGCTGCGCCTGTCGCTGATCGACTTCCTCGCCGCCGCCAGCGGCCCCCTGGTGATCGCCCTGCAGATCGCCTACCTGCCGACCCTCTACGCCGCCTACAACCGGCGCGAGCTGGAGGTCACCCTGCTGCAGTCCCGGGCCGGCGAGCCCGCCTGGGGTCCCGAGCTCCTGGCCCGGCAGTCCCTGGTGGACACCGAGACCGCCCTCCCCCAGCTCTACCGGGACTGGGAACGGCTGGCCGCCGACATCGGCGAGAGCCACTCCAACTACCCCGTGCTGATCTCCTTCCGCTCCCCGCGGGCCAACCGCAGCTGGGTGGTCGGGCTGATCGCCGTCATGGACGCCGCCGCCGTCCACCTCGCCGTCTGCCCGCGCACCGCCCCGCCGGAGGCCCGGCTGGTGCTGCGCGCCGGGTTCACCGCGCTGCGCGACATCGGCCGGTCGCTGCGCGTGGACTTCGACGACGACCCGTCCCCGGAGGCGCCGATCCGCCTGAGTTTCACCGAGTTCGACGCCGCCGTGGCCATGCTCGCCGCCGCCGGCTTCCCGCACGAGCGGCCCGCCGCCGAGGCCTGGCCGCACTTCCACGGCTGGCGGGTCAACTACGAGGCGCTCGCCTACGAGCTGGCCCGCCGCAGCGACGCCGTGCCCGCGCTGTGGACCGGCCCGCGGGACTTCCGGGCCCCGGCCATCCCCCCGGCCCGCCCCGCCGACCGCCGCCCCGCGGCCGGGCCGGGGAAGTGAGCACGCTCGCACGCACGAGCACGGCGCGCCCGAGAACACGGCGCACGCACGAACACGGCGCCGCACGAACACGGCGCGCGCACGAGCGCGGCCACCGGTGATCGGGGGTGATCATCGGTGGCCGCGCGGCGGAGCCGTCGTGGACTACTTGGCCCGGCGCTGGGTGAAGCGCAGCATGTTGCCGGCCGGGTCGCGGAAGGCGCAGTCGCGCACGCCGTACGGCTGGTCGATCGGCTCCTGGAGCACCTCGCCGCCCGCCGAACGGATCCGCTCGAAGGTCGCGTCGCAGTCCTCGGTGGCGAAGATGACCGCCCGCAGCAGGCCCTTGGCCAGCAGCTCCGCCATCGCCTTACGGTCGGCCGGCGAGGCGTTCGGGTCCGCCAGCGGCGGCTCCAGCACGATGTCCACGTCGGGCTGCGACGGGGCGCCGACCGTCACCCAGCGCATGTTCTCGAAGCCCACGTCGTTGCGGACCTCCAGGCCCAGCACGTCGCGGTAGAAGGCGAGCGCCTTGTCGTGGTCGTCGACGGCGATGAAGCACTGTGAAAGCTCGATGTCCATGGGCCACACGCTACGGGTGGGGCGGGAGTTCCGCTTCTCCGTTCCTGACCGGTGTCCGGTCCCGGCCCGCGTTCCTGACCGGTCGTGTGTAGAGCTTGGCGTAACACGCCGGGATCGCGGCGCCCTCCTCGTGGCCGCGCGCCCGGTAGGCGCTCGGACTCTCGCCGACCAGCTCGGTGAACCGCGAGCTGAACGAGCCCAGCGAGGTGCAGCCCACCTCGAAGCAGACCTCGGTGACCGACAGGTCCCCGCGCCGCAGCAGCGCCTTGGCCCGCTCGATCCGGCGGGTCATGAGGTAGCTGTACGGCGTCTCCCCGAACGCCGCGCGGAAGCTGCGCGAGAAGTGCCCCGGTGACATCAGCGCGACCCGCGCCAGCGCCGGTACGTCCAGCGGCAGCGCGTAGTCGCGGTCCATCGCGTCACGGGCCCGGCGCAGCCGGGCGAGGTCCTCCAGATTCACCCCTCCACCCTCCCACGAGGCGGTGACAGCGCCCCCCACCGCCTCGTTTATGCTCTGCGCCATGCCGACGACCGAACACTCCTTCGCCTGCGCGTGCTGCCAGGGGCAGCACGAAGGCCCGCCGCGCTCCTACGGCTCCCCGGCCCCGGTGAGCTGGAAGCCGAAGTACGCCCGGCGCAAGGACAGCGGGCTCACCGCGGACCAGTGCGTGATCAAGGACCGGGAGTTCTACGTCCACGGCCTGATCGAGATCCCGGTGCGGGACGGCGGCGAGCCGTTCTCCTGGGGCGTCTGGGTGTCGCTGAGCGAGACGAACTTCGCGCGGATGCACGAGCTGTGGGAGGACCCGGCCCGGGAGCAGGAGCCGCCGTACTTCGGCTGGCTGACGACCGAGCTGCCGGTCTACCCGCAGTCCACGCTGCTGCTCAAGACCCATGTCCGCACCCGGGCGGTCGGCCTGCGCCCGCTGATCGAACTGGAGCCGACCGACCACCCGCTCGCCGTCGAGCAGCGCGAGGGCATCACCGAGGACCGGGTGCGGGAGTTCGCGGAGCTGCTGCTGCGCGGCTGACGGCGGGCGGGTGGTCGGTCGGCGCTGGTCGGGCGGTCAGACCGCGACGGTGGCACCGGTGGCCAGCGAGCGCTCGGCGGCGGCCAGGATCTCGACCGTGCGCAGGCCGAACGCGGCCGAGCAGGGGTGCGGCTCGCCGGTGCGGGCGGCGGTCGTCAGGGCGTCCAGGGCGCGGTGGAAGGCCGCGACCGGCCCCTCCCCGCGCTCCGGCAGCCGGACGGTGCCGGACCGCCCGCGCAGCTCCATCCCGGTGCCGCCGCCGGCGACCGGGGCGGTCAGGCTCAGCGCGAGGGTGCTGGAGGCGTCGCCGACGTGGCGCAGCACCAGGTGGACGGTGTCCAGCGGGCCGGACACGGCGGTGACCGAGACGGCGTCGCCGATCACCGGGAGCAGCACCGAGAGCGCGTGCGGGCCGACGTCCCAGAGCGCGCCCTTCTCCTTGCGCCACGCCGAGGCCGCGTAGGGGCTGGTGGAGTCGGGGGCGAACACCGAGCCGAGCCAGTCCGAGCGGCCGGTGAACCAGCCGCCGACGGCCGCCTGCTCCTCGATCCAGGGCAGCTGGTCGCCGCCGAAGCGGACGGTGAAGAAGACCACCGAGGCGACGCCGTTCGCGGCGGTGGCCTCGACCACCCGGCGGGCGTCGGGGACGGTGAGCGCCACCGGCTTGTCGAGCAGCAGGTGGCAGCCGGCCTCGGCGGCGCGCACCGCGAGGTCGGCCTGCACGGTCGGCGGCAGCGCGATGGAGACGGCGTCGACCTCGTCGAGCAGCCGGTCGAGGTCGGCATGGCCGGGGACGCCGTACTGGGCGCCGAGCTCGGCGGCCGCCTCGGGGCGGCGGCCCCAGACGCCCGCGAACTCGACGCCGGGGTGGTCCGCGAGGACGGGCGCGTGCACCCGCCCCGCCCAGGTGCCGGTGCCCAGGAGTCCGATCCGCATGCTGTTTCCCACTTCTCCGTCGTGTTCGGGTGTCGTGTTCGGGTGTCGCCTCACGCGAACGCCGCCGCCGCCGGAAGACGTCCGGCGACGGCGGGCGTGGGGCGTGGTGGTCCGGGTGGACCGGGGCTGGACCCGGGAGGGTCCGGGTCGGTCAGTCCGCGGCGGGCGCGGTGATCGTCGGGGTGGCGGGCGACCCGGCCTGCGTCCGCTGCGCTTCCTCCGCCTCCTGCGCCGCCGCGTCCTCGGCCTCGTGCTCCTTGGCGGTCTTCGCCGCCCGGCGCTTCATCAGCCAGGCCGACAGCGCACCGCCGGCCGCGGCGACCAGCAGGCCGATCCAGGAGAACTTCGAGAGCCACTGCTCGGCGACCTTGCCGACCTGGTAGACCAGCAGGGTGGTACCGCCGGCCCAGACGACGCCGCCCAGGACGTTGGCGATCAGGAACTTCCAGTACGGCATCTTCAGCGCGCCGGCGAGCGGCCCGGCGAAGATGCGCAGCAGGGCGATGAAGCGGCCGAAGAAGACCGCCCACATGCCCCACTTGTGGAAGGAGCGTTCGGCGGTGGCCAGGTGGCTGGGGCCGAAGTGCTTGGGGAACTTCCGTCCGAGCTTCTCGAACAGCGGCTTGCCGCCCTTGCGGCCGATCGAGTAGCCGATCGAGTCACCGATGATCGCGCCGAGGATGGCGGCGACCGCCACCCAGATCGGGCTGACCACGCCGCGCGCGGACAGCAGGGCGGCGGAGACCAGGGCGATCTCCCCGGGAAGCGGGATCCCCAGCGACTCCAGTCCGATGATCAGTGCAACCAGGGCGTACACCGCGCCCGGTGGTACGCCTTCGATCCAGGCGTCGATGTGCAGCAAGGCCAGTACCTCCGTGGCAGGACGGGACCCGCGGCGGCCCCGGCCGGGCCCCGTCCAGGTCCCCGCGGCGCGCACGCCGGTCCCGACGTCGTCTCGAATGGCGGCACCAGGCCGCTCCCCGAAGTGCAGCCTAACGTGCCGGGCGGCCCGTCCCCCTGGCCGATCACCCCTGCTTAGGACGTACGGACCGGCTCCCCGGTTCCGGGCGCCCGCCCGCCGCCGCGAGCCGTTCGCGCCGTCCTCGCCGTCCGTGCGACTGCGTAGAACACCGCTGCCGGCCGCGGTCCAGGGCCGCGCGCCACGCCTCGGCCGGCCCGCCAGGGATGCCGGCCGCCAGGACAGCGAGGGCCGTGGCGAGCAGTCCAGAACGCCAGGCATGCCACGACGTATTCGTACAAGGATGACCCGGGGTGGAAATACCGCATGATGCATATCGGCGCCATAATTCGACCTTAAACTGTCCATAATGACTCATTTGGCGCATGAAGGAGCATGGCCACGGGGAATATTTGGTGCATTCGCGGAGGAAGTGATCTGGCGATCTAGTCATCGGTCGGGAAGTTCTGCTATTTCTTCTGCTTCCTCCGGCACCGGAGGCGTCAATAAGGAGTAGCAATTGCGCGTCCTTAGTTCCCGAACACGCCCGATGTGGCGGACCGCCGCGATCGTGGCCCTTGCCATGGCGGCGGAGACCGCGACCGTGGTGATGGCGACGGGCCAGGTCATGGCCGCCCCGGTCAGGTCCGGCGCCCTGCCTTCCGCCACTGCCAACACGGCCCCGGCGACACCCCTGTCCTGGGCGGTCTCACCAGAGTCCGTGCACGGTCCCAGCGGCGTCCACTACACCACCAGCGCCACGCCGACATTACGGGCGAAGGCGGTCGACGCCGATGGTGGAACGTACCAGGCCCAGTTCGAAATAACGGCCGATCCGGCGTTCAACGACACCACCTATTCCTACACCGTCAATTCGGCATCCACCGCATCGGGTGTGAACGCGCTGTACACGGTGCCGACGAACCGGGCACTGCCGGACGGCAAACACCTGCGGCTGCGTACCCGGGCTTTCGACGGTACCGACTACAGCGACTGGACCGCGTACACGCCGTTCGTGGTCGACACCACCCGTCCGGCGGCCGCGACCGTGTCGTGCGCCGGCTACGGCGCCGGCACCTGGACCGCCCCGCAGTCCGGCGGCGCGGTCTGCACCCTGGACACCACCAGCGCCGACGGCCAGGGATACGCCTGGGGAATGGACGACGAGGGCACCCCGGAGCGGCTGTACGACACCACCGACGGCACCGGCGGCGACCCGCTCCAGCTGACCGTCGACCCGGCGGCCGGCTGGCACACGCTCTACGTCCGGTCCATCGACGCGGCGGGGAACCTGACGTCCGCCGCCACCGCGTACAGCTTCGGGATCGGAGCCGACGGAGCCGCGCTGCTGACGCCCTCCGAGGGTGACCGCCCGGCCCGTACGGTCACGTTGACCGCGATCGGCCGCACGTCCTACACCGGCGCCACCTACGAGTACCGCCTGGGCGACACCGACAGCTGGAAGACCGTTCCGGCCGGTGACGTGACCGTGGCCTCCAACGGAGGCGCCGTCAGTTGGCCGGTGGCGGTCACCTCCGGCCAGCCTGCCGCGCTCACCTGGAACCTGACCGGCACCCTCCCGAAGGACAGCACGGTCCAGATCCGGGCCCGCTTCACCGACGGCACGAACACCGGCTACAGCCAGACGACCAGTGTGATCGTCGACCGCAACGCCGGCACCGCCCCCCTACAGGGCGTCGGTCCGGGCAGCCTGAACTCGCTCACCGGCGACTACACCCTGTCGGGTGCCGACGTGTCGGTCTTCGGGCTGGCCGTCAACCGCACGGCGTCCTCGCGCCGGCCCGCCGCCGGCGGTGCTCAGGAGGGACAGGTCGCGATCTTCGGGCCCGAGTGGACAGCGGGCACCACCGCCGCGGTCACCGCCTCCGCCTGGTCCTACGTCCAGCAGACCTCGGCGACCTCCGTCGCGGTCGTGCGCCCCGAGGGTGTCCAGGTCAACTTCACCGCCGCGGCGGGCGGTGCCTGGGTACCGGAGACGGGTGCCGAGAGCCTCTCCCTCACCGGCTCCCTCACCGGCTCCTTCACCCTGAAGGACACCGAGGGCGTCACCTCCACGTTCAGCAAGGTGGACGCCTCGTCCACGGTCTGGAACGCCTCCACCAGCTACCGTCCCACCGGTGAGTCGACCACCACGGTCGTTTCGGAGACGGTCGTGTCGGGGTCCACCACGCTCGCCAGGCCGAAGTACGTCATCGCGCCCAGCACCGCCGTCACCAACGCTGCCTGCCAGGCCGCACCGGCGACGGCGGGCTGCCGGGTGCTCGAGTACGTCTACGCCACCGGCACCACCGCCACCTCGGGCACCCCGGGCGACTACCTCGGCCGGGTCTCCCAGATCAAGCTGTGGGCGACCGACCCGGGGGCGAGCGCCGCCACCGCCACCGCGGTGGTCCAGTACGCCTACGACACCGCCGGACGGCTGAGCGCCTCCTGGGACCCCCGCCTGACGACCCCGCTCAAGGCGGCCTACACCTACGACAGCGCCGGACGCGTCACCACCCTGACCACCGCCGGTGAACTGCCCTGGACGTTCACCTACGGCACCGTGGGCAGCGGCGGCCTCTCCGGCCCGGGCATGCTGCTCGGCGTCTCGCGCCCCACCCTGACGCCTGGCACGACCGCGACCGTCAACGGCACCGCCACCAGCAGCGTCGTCTACGGTGTCCCGCTGACCGGCGCCAAGGCGCCGCTGCAGATGGGTGCCGCGGACGTACGCGCCTGGAACCAGAAGGACGTGCCCGCCACCGGCACGGCGTTCTTCCCCGCCGACCAGGTGCCCGCGTCCGCCAACGGCGCCGACCTCAACGCCGGTGACTACACCAGGGCGACCATCCTCTACACCAACGCCTCCGGACGTCTGGTGAACAGCGCCGAGCCCGGCGGCCACGTCTCCACCACCCAGTACGACCGGTTCGGCAACACCGTCCGCACCCTCGGCGCCTCCAACCGCTCCCTCGCGCTCGGGCTCACCCCGGCCGACATCGCGGCCCAGGCGGAGCTCGGCATCGCCGGTCTGAGCAGCGCCGAACGGGCCGAGCTCCTCGGCTCGTACAACTACTACAACGGCAAGGGCACCCGGCTCCTGGAGGAGTTCGGTCCCCTGCACACGGTCGAGCTGACCAAGGACTTCAAGAGCGGCACCACCGTGCTGGCCCCGGCCGGCAGCACCGTCGCGGCGCGGTCCTGGAAGGTCAACGAGTACGACGTCGAGCGGCCCACCGACGGCAGCGCCACGGTCCAGGACCAGCTCACCACCACCACCTCGGGCCTGCGGGTCAACGGCTACGACTCGCTGCTCACCGACAAGCGGGTCACCTACACCCAGTACGACTGGGCGAAGGGTCTGCCCAAGCTGGTGACCCAGGACTCCGGCGGCCTCTCGCTGACCACCGGCACCGTGTACGACGCCCAGGGCCGCGTCATCGCCGTCCAGCTGCCGGGCAGCACCGGTGGCGACGCCGCCGCCAAGGTCACCGTCTACTGGGACGGCTCCGGCACCACCTCCGACTGGTGCAAGGGGCGCCCCGAGTGGGCCGGTCTGATCTGCTGGACCGGGCCCGCGGGTGACATCACCGGCGGCGGCAGCAACCCGAACGCCCTGGTCGACTCGACCATCACCTACAACCGCTACGGCAAGGCGCTGACCACGGTGGACACCTCCGGCAGCGCGAACCGCACCACCGCGATCACCTACGACGCCGCGGACCGGGTCGTCACCACCAAGATCACCGGCAACCAGGGCCAGGCGGTCCCCGAGGTCACCCAGACCTACGACCCGCAGACCGGCCGCCTGCTCACCTCGGCCTCCACCCTGGGCGGAACCATCACCCACGGTTACGACAAGCTCGGCCGCCAGGTCTCGTACACCGACGCGGACGGCGCCACCACGAACACCAGCTACGACGCGCTCGACCGCCCGCTGGTGATCTCCGACAGCGTCCCGTCCACCGTCACCTACAGCTACGACACCACGAAGGAGCCGCGCGGCGTCCCGGTCGGCCTCACCGACTCGGTGGCCGGCGCCTTCACCGCCACCTACACTCCCGACGGCGCCCTGGCCACCGAGAAGCTTCCCGGCGGCTACACCCTGACCCGCAAGCAGGACCCGAGCGGCGCCACCGTCGGCCGGACCTACACCCGGGACAGTGACGGCGCGGTCATGCTCGCCGACAGCATCGTCCAGTCCGTCCACGGACAGGTGACCACCCACAGCTCCAGCAACGGCGTCGGCTCCGTCCAGCGCTACGCCTACGACGGCGCGGGCCGGCTGTCCGAGGTCAAGGACACCACCGGCGGTGTCTGCACGCTGCGCACCTACACCCTGGACAAGCGCGCCAACCGCGTCGCCCAGTCCACGGCCACGGGTGCCGCCGGTGCGGCCTGCCCCACCAGCGGGGCCACGACCAACCACACCTACGACAGCGCCGACCGCCTGACCGACACCGGGTACGCCTACGACGCGTTCGGCCGCACCACCACGCTGCCCGGCACCACCAACGCCTACTTCACCAACGACCTGGTCCAGCAGCAGACCACCGGGGCCAAGCGCACCACCTGGACCCTGGACTCCAACCAGCGGTTCCGCACCGCCAAGGCCGAGACCAACGCCTCCGGCACCTGGAGCACCGACGCGACCAGCGTCAACCACTACTCCGCGGACAACGACACGCCGCGGTGGATCACCGAGGACGCCGCCGGGAACACCACCCGCAACGTCTCGGGCCTGGGCTCCGGCGTGGAGGCGACCACCACGGCCACCGGTTCGCCCGTCCTGCTGTTCACCAACATCCACGGTGACGTGAACCTGCGGGTGCCGCTCGCGACCGGCAGCACGCCCACCGCCACCGACACCGACGAGTTCGGCAACCTCAAGCCCGGGGCCGCCGGCGGCCGGTACGGCTACCTCGGTGCCTACCAGCGCTCCACCTCGACCCCGGCGGGCGTGACCCTCATGGGCGCGCGCCTCTACAACCCCGCCACCGGCCGGTTCCTCTCGACGGACCCCGTCCACGGCGGCAACGCCAACGCCTACGAGTACTGCTTCGGAGACCCCGTCAACTGCACTGACCTCGACGGCCGCTGGAGCGCGTCCAAGACCCGGTACTACTCCTGGGGCAGCGTCTCGGGCCGGTACTGGTCCCCGTCCTCCTGGACAGGGACCGGCTGGGGCGGGGCCACCGCCACCGCCAACTTCAACAGGCTCTGGACCTGGCGCATCGGCAACTACGGCTGGTACAGCTACCTCATCATCGGTGGCATCACCGCCCTCGTCTCCGCCCTCGCCCCGCCGGCGGCCCCGGCCGCCATCGTGATCGGCGCCGTCGTCTCCATGTACTGGGGCACCATCCAACTGATCGCCAACTGGGCCTCCAACACCGGCAGGTGCCTGGGAATCGGATCGGGAGCGGCGATCTACCACCGCTACTACGTCCCGATGTACGCCACCGGCGCCTACGGCATTCCGTACCGCCGCAACTGCTGACCCACCCCGTCCACCACAGTGAGGACCGACATGAACCGGTACCGAGCGCTCTCCAACGCCTGCTTCGCCACGGCCCTGACCGTGGCCGTCATCGCCGTGGCCGGCTCGTTCCTGTCCGGGCGAGCGTACGGGGCTCCCGGTTTCTGGACCGCCACCGGTTTCGCGCTCGTCGCATGGGGCGCCGAGCGCCGTGCGAACCGATCCTGACGGGGTGGCCGGACAGGGAGCGCCTCTGCACCTCGTGGCGTTTCCCGCATCCTGGCGAGAGGCCCATCTTCATGTGACGGCCGGGATTGGCCCGGCCGTTGGTTCCGTGCAGGGCCACCGTCCCAGAGCGAACGTGCACAATCTCCTGAACTCCGGCCGGCCGGAAGCCGCGATGCTCCACCGGGGTGGGTGCTGCTGCTCGTCTATGCCGCTTCGGGGCCTTCGGCGAAGTTCAGGACCGTGACCGAGGGGCGGTGGGCGGCCAGCCAGGGGGCGGTCAGGGCCAGGGGCAGGAGGGCGCCGAGGAGACCGCGTCCGCCCGTCGGGCGGACGTCGCGGACGGCCGTCACCGCCGGGCTCGCGGTGCGGAGCTTGTCGCGTTCGCCGGCGTCCATCGCCCAGGGCATGGCGGGCACCTGGTAGGCGGCGGTACGCATCTTCCCGCTCATGGTGAGCCGTGCGAACCAGCGCGGTACGGCGTCCACGACCATGGAGCCGCCGGGGAACCGGTCCGCGCAGCCCGCGATCAGGGCTTTCACCTGGGCCGGGGGGAGGTACATGCACAGGCCCTGCGTAGTGACCAGGACCGCACGGTCGTGGTCCACCTCGTCGGCCCACCGCAGGTCGGTGGCGTCGGCGGCCAGATAGCGCCGCCGCGGGCCGGGCGGGAGGAGGCGCTCGCGCAGGGCCACCATCTCGGGGAGGTCCACGGTGAGCCAGTGGGCGCGGCCGTTGTCGACGCGCCAGTACTGCGTCTCCAGGCCCTCGCCCAGGCAGACCACCGTGCCGCGTGGCTCCCGGGCCAGGAAGTCCGCCACTTCACGGTCGAAGCAGGCCACCCGCAGCGCCTGGAACTGGGACTGGGAGCCGCTCGTGCCGAACCGCTCGGCGAACGGGTAGTCGATCCGCTCGACCAGGTCCACCGCCTTCGGGTCACGGAGCACGGCATCGGGCCGGCGGGCTTCGACGGCACGCTGCCAGAGCGTCCACAGCGCCGTCTCGGGCACCGCCGACAGCTCCGGCCGCTCCACGCTGCTCATCTCTCGCTCGCTTCCTCGGACGTGGCGGGCGTCCCCCGCGCGGACCCGCCGATTCTGACACCGGGGGCCGTGCGGACGGCGGTGCGCACGGTTCGGCGCGCCGGGACGCCCGGGGCCCGTCGCTCAGCCGACGCTGAAGGCGCCGTCCGGTGGCGGCGGGGAGTCGGTGGCGGTGGCGTCGGTGACCGGCGCGGTACGGGCGGTGAAGGCCGCGAGGTCGGCGCCCTCGGTGAGCCGGGCCGGGAAGACGTCCCCGGCGAGGCGACGGCCGAGGTCCGCGACCGGCAGCGGGGCGGCCGAGCCGACCAGCAGGATGTTGCCGTACCGGCGCCCGCGCAGCACCGGCGCCTCGGCGATCAGGCAGACCTGCGGGAAGACGGCGCGCAGCGTCGCCGCCTGGGCGCGGGCGAAGGCGAGCGGCGGGCCGTCGGCGAGGTTCGCGGCGTAGCAGCCGCCCGGGCGCAGCACGGCCGCCGCCGACCGCAGGAACTCCACCGAGGTGAGGTGTCCGGGGGTGCGCGACCCGTGGAAGACGTCGGCGACGACGAGGTCCAGCGAGCCGGGAGCGGCCTGCGCGGCGGCCGCGAGCGCGGCGCGGGCGTCCCCCACCTCGGCGGTGATGTCGACGCCGGGCCCCTGCCACGGCAGGTGCTGCTCGACCAGGGCGAGCAGCGGGCCGTCCACCTCCACCACGCGCTGGCGCGAGCCGGGCCGGGTGGCGGCCAGGTAGCGGGGCACGGTCAGCGCGCCGCCGCCCAGGTGGAGGGCGTGCAGCGGGCGGCCGGGCTCGGCGAGCACGTCGACGAGGTGGCCGAGGCGCCGGGTGTACTCGAACTCCAGGTGGGTCGGGTCACCGAGGTCGACGTAGGACTGCGGGGTGTCGTCGAGGGTCAGCAGCCAGCCGCCGTCGTGGTCGATGTCGGGGAGGAGCTTCGCCTGCCCGAGGTCGGTGCGCCGCGCCACCGGCAGGGGTTCGCCGGCCGGGGACGGGGTGGGTGGTTCGGGCATCTCGGGCATGTCCGCAGCATAGGCGCCCGGCCCGAGTCGCCGTCACGCCGGAGGCTACCGGCCGGTATCGTCGTGCTACCCCGAGATTCCGAGCAGAGAGTGGGTGCCCGTGGCCATGGAGTTCCGCGAAGACATCCTCGGCGCCCCCTACGAGGCCGCCGAGCTGCCGCTGCGGCCGGACGACGAGGGCGAGGTCTCGGCGACCCTGGTGCGCCGGCTCGTCCCCGGCTCGCAGCAGGCCGTGCTGTACATCCACGGCTACAACGACTACTGGTTCCAGACCCACCTCGCCGACCACTACACCGCGGCCGGCTTCTCCTTCTACGCGCTCGACCTGCGCAAGTACGGGCGCTCGCTGCGCCCGCACCAGTCACCGAACTTCGTGCGCGACCTCGCGACGTACGACGAGGAGCTGGACGAGGCGGTGCGGATCATCCGGCAGCTGGACGGGCACACCCGGCTGCTGGTCAACGGCCACTCCACCGGCGGGCTGATCGCCGCCCTGTGGGCCGGGCGCCGCACCGGGCGGGGCCTGGTCGACGGCCTGTTCCTCAACAGCCCGTTCCTCTCCATGCCGGCCGCACCCGCCGTCCGCACCCTCGGCGCCCCGGCGCTGGACGCGATCGGCCGCCTGGCGCCCACCCGGGTGCTGCCCTCCGCGCTCAACCCGCACTACGTGCACAGCCTGCACCGCGACTTCCGCGGCGAGTGGGACTTCGACCTGAGGCTCAAGCCGGCCGAGGGCGTGCCGCTGTTCGCCGGCTGGCTGGCCGCCGTCCAGCGCGGCCACCGGGAGCTGCGGCGCGGGCTCGGCATCGACGTGCCGGTGCTGCTGATGGCCTCCACCGCGTCCATCTCCACCACCCGCTGGCACGCCGCCCTGCACCACGCGGACGCGGTGCTGCGCGCCGACGACATCGCGGCCGCCGGTCCGCACCTGGGCCGCCATGTGACGATCGTGCGGATCAAGGGCGGCATGCACGACCTCGTGCTGTCCGCGGAGACGGCCCGCACCCGGGTGTTCGCCGAGCTCGACCGCTGGCTCGGGGCGTACTTCCCACTCCCGGTGAGCTGAACCGTCCGCACCGCCGCGGCCGGGCCGGGGGCGCGCCGCCCCCGGCCCCCCACCCGCTCCCCGTGCGCCTGCTGTGCGCCCGCGGGTCTGTGGAAGGCTACCCGGGCCCCTGTCACTTCCCTTGCCGAACAGGCGAGTTGAGGAGCCAGCATGCCGCATGGACACGGCCCGCAGGACGACCGGCACTCCGGCCACAGCGATCCCTCCCTGTACCGCACGCCCGCCGAGGCGATCGCCGCGCCACCGGAGAAGCTCGCCTACGTGGCGGGCTTCGACCGGTCGGCGCAGCGGCCGGACGCGCTGATCACCGTCGACACCGATCCGGAGTCGGCGAGCTACGGGCGTGTACTCAACTTCACCGACATGCCCGGGGTCGGCGACGAGCTGCACCACTTCGGCTGGAACGCCTGTTCCAGCGCGCTCGCGCACGCCGGCCACCACGACGCCGAGCGGCGCTACCTGCTGCTGCCGGGCCTGCGCTCCTCACGGCTGCACGTCCTGGACACCCGGCCGGACCCGGTGCGCCCGGCACTGGTGAAGACGGTGACGCCGGAGGAGCTGGCGGCCAGAGCCGGCTACTCGCGCCCGCACACCCTGCACTGCGGACCGGACGGCGTCTTCCTGTCCTGCCTGGGCGCGGCGGCCGGCGGCGACGGCCCCGGCGGGGTCGCGCTGCTCGACCACACCACCTTCGACGTGCTGCGCCCCTGGGAGACCGAGCGCGGCCCGCAGAACTTCGCCTACGACGTGTGGTGGCACCTGGGCACCAACGTGGGGGTCACCAGTGAGTGGGGCACGCCGTGGATGGTCGAGGACGGCGTGGTGCCGGAGCTGCTGCTGGGCCGCAAGTACGGGCACGCGCTGCACTTCTGGGAGCTGGACTCCGGGCGGCACCTGCAGCGGATCGACCTGGGCGACCAGTACCAGATGGTGCTGGAGCTGCGCCCGGCCCACGACCCGCAGGCCGAGTGGGGGTTCGCGGGGGTGGTCACCAACGTCGAGGACCTCTCGGCCTCGGTCTGGCTCTGGTACCGGGACGGCGAGGCGTTCACCGCGCGCAAGGTGATCGAGATCCCCGCCGAGCCGGCCAAGGCCGAGGACCTGCCGCCGGTCCTGCAGCCGTTCGGCGCGGTGCCGCCGCTGGTCACCGACATCAACCTGTCGGTCGACGACCGCTGGCTGTACGTCTCCGCCTGGGGCACGGGCGAGCTGCTGCAGTACGACGTTTCGGACCCGTTCCATCCACGCCTGACCGCCTCCGTGCGGCTCGGCGGGGTGACCGCCCGCACGCCCCACCCGGCCGAGCCGGACCGCCCGTTGAGCGGCGCGCCGCAGATGGTCGAGATCAGCCGGGACGGTCGGCGGGTGTACCTCACCAACTCGCTGTACGGGTCCTGGGACGACCAGTTCTACCCGGACGGCATCGAGCCGTGGATCGTCAAGCTGGACGCCGACCCGGAGCAGGGCGGGCTCACCGTGGATCCGCGGTTCTTCCCGCACGGCGAGGAGTTCCGCGGGCTGCGGGTGCACCAGACGCACCTGGCGGGCGGGGACGCCTCCTCGGACTCCTACTGCTACCGGTAGGTCGCGGCCGCGGCCGGCGGGTTCCGGGGTGTCGGCCCGGCGGCGCGCTCAGAGGCGGCTGAGCACCGGGTCGTGGTGGATCCGGGTGGACGGCAGGCCGGAGGCGACCAGCCGGGTGCGGACCTCGTCGACCAGGCCCGCCGGGCCGCTGACGCAGGCCAGGTGCTGGGACCAGTCACCGGCCCGGCTGACCGCCTCGGCCAGCCGGCCGCCCGGGCCCGCGGGGCCGTCGGCGGCGTCGTCGGCGACCGGGACCAGCTCCAACCAGGGCTTGCGGCCGCCGAGTTCGGCGAGGGCCGGCCAGTCGTAGAGGTCGGCCCTGGCCCGGGCCCCGACGAACAGGTGGACCCGGCGACCGCGTGGGCGGTGCTCCACCAGCTCCTCGACGATCGCCTTCATCGGGGCGAGCCCGGTGCCTCCGGCGACCAGCAGGAGGTCCCGGGTGTCGTCCTGCGGCATCAGCGTGCCGCGCGGCGGGCCGAGCCGCAGCCGGTCGCCGACCGCGGTGTGCTCCACCAGCGCCGCGCTCACCCCACCCGGCCCGGTACGGCGGACGTGGAACTCCAGCTCGTTGTCGGCGCGCGGCGCGTTGCCCATCGAGTACTGCCGCCAGGTGTGCGGCAGCGCCGGGTGCTCGACGCTCCCGTACTGCCCGGCCCGGTACGGGTACGGCTCGCCGGTGCGCACCCGCAGCACGGCGAGGTCGGCGCGGCGGCGCTCATGGCCGACCACCGTGGCGTGCCAGTACGGGGGCTCGGTGAGCGCCGACTCCGCGCCCGCCACCATCGACCGGACGGCGAAGCGCAGCATCCGCACCCAGGCGTCCTCCAGTTCGACGCTCCACCCCGCGCCGGCCCGGTACCGGAGCGCCTCGCAGAGCGCCTCCTCGAAGGCCTCGTAGTGGACCGGACGGACGCCCAGCTTGCGGTGGTCGCGGCCGAGCTGGGCGAGCGTGGCGGAGAGCCGGTCGGGGTCGTGCAGGTGCTCGATCAGGTACTCGAACATCCGCTCCAGATGGACCTGCTGGAACTCCATGGACTCCGGGAACAGCGCGCGCAGGAAGGGGCGGCGGCGGAACATGAACCTGTAGAGGTGGTCGATCAGATCGGCGAACGGGGTGACCAGACCGAGGCTGCCGAGGATCAGCCGCTGGTCGGCCGCGCCGTCCTGGCCCCTGGCGTACCCGTCGGCATCCTGGCCGGCCACGGGGCGGGGGCCGCCGTCGGGCGCGCCGCCCGGGCCGGCCGGCGCTGCGGCGAAGGACGGCGCCGGCGCCAGGATCTGCCGGCGCAGGCGCATGGCGTGGTGGCGCGCGATCAACCGGTCGTACTCGGTGGTGCCGATGGTGGTGTCCAGGTCCATGGAAGCGAAGCCTAATCACCTGTCAGACACCGTCCCGACGACGGTTGTTCACCGTTCGGACAGCCGACGGCCCGGCTTCGGGCAGGGGGTGGCCAAACCGTGGACAGGCCCAGTAAACGGCCCCGTGCGGCGCTCCGGACAGGGCCGGTGGTCCCTGGTCGACCGGGACCACCGGACCGGGTCGCGCCCCATGAAGAGGACTACCGGCCTGTCGACGAACCGGCAGGTGGCACGGCGCCCCGTCCCCGGCGCTCTCCCATCGCCGGGGACGGGGCCCTCTCTTTCGGATCACGCTGGGCGCGGAAGCGGGCCGGTCGCGGCGGCGCCGGACGCGGGGTCTGCGTCGGCGCCGGCCGCGACCGCCTCAGACGCCGGCCGGGTCTGCGGCCTTCCGACCGCTCTGGCCCCGGCGCAGCAGGCGGCGGCGCGGGGGCTGGTCGGGGAGCCAGCCGAAGGTGAGGCAGCTGCCGATCACGCCGCACAGCATGCCGATCAGGAAGCCCCCCAGGTTGGAGGTGAGCCAGCTGCCGAGCGACGCCAGCACGGCGAGGACCGAGTAGAACAGCCGCTGGGCCGGGTTGAACAGGACCAGCAGGCCGCAGAGGACCATCACCGTCGGAACGAGGTAGCCGGACAGCCCCTGGAGCCCGATGTGCAGGACGACGGGCAGCGGGGCGCGCAGGGTGAAGAGGATCTCCGCGCCGCCGAACAGGATCAGCACTCCGCCCCAGAACGGCCGCCGGCCCCGCCAGCCGCGCCAGGCGGGGCGGGTCCGGGCGGCGGTGGCCGGCGCGGCCTGGCCCTCGCCCGCGGCCCGGGCCAGTGGCTCGGGCCGGCCCTGTGGCTCGGCCTGGGCCAGTGGCTCGGGCACGGGCGTCGACTCGGGCACGGCCGCGGGCGTCGGCTCGGGTTCGGCCACCGTCAGCAGCCCTCGGAGCTGAAGCTCAGCCGCAGGTTGGGCAGTTTGAAGGCGCCGGCGGTGGTGGCGTAGTTGTGCTGCCGCAGGTTCTTGATCTTGACGGTGTCGGCCTGCTGCCCGAAGACGCCGGGCAGGCCCTTGACGCCGGCCTTGGTGAAGGTGCTCGCGTCGCCGCCGATCTCGATGTTGGTGAACTCGGCGTCGCCGGTGAGCAGGTCGGAGTCGGTGGTGAGGTCGGTGGCGGTCACCGGTGTCCCGGCGTCACCGGCCTTGATCAGCAGGTTGATGCCGCCGAGTTCGACGCTCTGGCAGAGCTTGGTGAGCGAGGCCTCCTTGATCGCGGAGACCGCGACCAGCACCTGCCCGCCGGTGTCCCCGGCGTTGGGGCTGTTCTCGATCATGCGGTCCAGGCTGCCGAACTGCTCGAATCCCTTGCCGTCCAGGCTGTCGGCGGTGACGGTGAACGCCATGCCGGAGATCTCGAACTGGGCGGCGAGCACGCCCTGCGCGGTCAGGGTCATCAGCACGGCGCCGGCCGCGACGGCCGGCACGGCCATCAGCGCGGTGCGCTTCAGCCGGACCCGGCCTCTGCGCTGCGCGGGCGCCGCCGCGGTGGTGCTCTCGGTGGTCGGGGCTGCGTCCTCGGACGTGGCCATGTGTGCTCCCTCGGGTGGTGGGGACGGGCAGTCACTGGCACGTTGCCCTGGCGCGGACAGCGTTCTGCGGCACGACCGGGAGGGACCGCCCCTCGGCAGCGGGGCGGACCGGTCGGGCCGCAATGGGTAACTGGGAAGCTACTGCCCGGTATTGAGGAGGTCAATACGGGTGCACGAAGGATCATCGTCCGCTTCTCCCGCCCGGTGGCCCGCCCTCCCCAAGAGACCGGCCCTACGGCATGACCTCCAGCTCCAGGCGGCGCGCCGCCTCGGCCGGTCCGAGGAAAGGGGCGAGGCAGAAAAGGCTCAAGGTCGGCAGCAGGTCCGGGAGTTCGGTGGTGCGACCGGCGCCGATGCGGCGCTGCAGGGCGCAGTAGACGCCGCCGACCACCGCGTCGACCATCGCCTCCGCCGCCACCCCGGCCGGGAGTTCGGGCACCTCGGCGAAGAACGCCCGGAACCGGGTGAGGAGTTGATCGCGCTCCCGGCGCCCGGCCGGGCCGACCGCGTCCAACTCGATCACCGCCATGGTCGCGAAGGCCGGCACCCCGGCCAGCAGCCCGAGCATCGCCCGCAGCGACTCGCGGATCCCGGCGCACCAGTCCGGCGCCGCCGCGAAGGCCGCCGCCATCCGCCGGACCACCACCCCGGTGCCGTAGCGGTGGGCGGCCAGGAAGGCATCCTCCTTGCCGGTGAACAGCTCGTAGAAGACCGGCCTGGTCACCCCGGCCGCGCGGCAGATGTCGCTGACCGTGGCACGCTGGTAGCCGTGCTGCGCCACGGTGAGCACCAGACCGTCGAGCAGCCGCTCGCGCTGGGTCGCGGCGACCACCCCCGGGGGCAACCGGCTCGGGCCGCGCTTGATCGACCGGGCCGGGTCGCGACCGGGGCGCGCGCCGGGCAGCAGGGCGGTTTCGGCGTTCCGACGGGTTTCCGGTCTCATCCGCCAACTCCTGTGCTTCTTCTTGACACTGACGCGACGTCCGGTTTACAACACTGGCGGGTTTCCAATTCGCGGCGGACGCCGCCGGAAGCCCGCACGCGTTCCGACTGCTCAGTATGGCGAACGCATGCCCGGCGGTGGCAGCCGCCGACGTGCACCCTGCACCGAACGCACCTTCCCGCCCCACCCTCGCTCCATCCGCGCACCATCCCGCCGTACTCAGCCGTACTCGACCGCGGCCGGCCCAGGCCGGCCGTGAGCGGTCGATCCGGGCCGTGCCGTACCCGCCGCACAGCGTCGTGCCGCCGGTACCGCCGCCCGTACGGGCGGGCCCGTGGCGCCGGGCCCGCCGAGTCGCCGTCCGCGGCTCCCCACCCCGCACCACCCCGTCGCGGTCACGCCGCGGCCGACGCCGCCGCGCGCACCCCCGCCGACCGCACGGCCCCCACCCGAATCGCCCGGAGAGGCACACCCTCATGCGCATCCGCCGTACCCTCGGAACCGCAGCCCTCGCCGCCGCCGCGATGCTGGCCGCCGGCACCGTCGCCCCCGCCCAGGCCGCCCCCGCCCAGGCCGCCGCCGTCGCCGTGCTCACCCACACCGCGCTCGCCGGACCGAACGTCTCCGTCGGCGACGTGCTGACCGCCGACCTGGTGGGCGGCACCACCGCCAACTTCTTCTCCAGCGCCACCGGAACGAGCGGCATCAAGTGCGCCACCTCCTCGTTCTCCGCGACCGTGCTCAGCAACCCGACCGCCCCGGGCACCGCCACCGAGGCGCTCAACACCCAGACCTTCGGCAACTGCACCTCGAACGTGATCGGCGTGACCGGGGTGAAGAGCATCACCGTCAACAACCTCGCCTACACCAACTCGGTCAGCGACGCCGCGGGCTTCCCGGTCTGGCTCAGCACGGGCTCCGGCGGCGGCCCGGTGCAGACCACCGTGGTGCTGAACACCATCCTCGGCCCCATCACCTGCGTCTACCAGAGCGCCGGCGGCCTCAACGGCACCACCAACAACGTCGGCCAGACCATCGGCTTCGCCAGCCAGGCGCTGCCGAAGTCCTCCGGCCCGAGCACCTGCTTCGCGACCGGCTACTTCACCGCCACCTACGGCCCGGTCCGCGACATCTCGGTGCCGGGGAACCCGGTCGTCTTCGTCAACTGACGACCCTGCGGCGCCGGTGACAGCACCCGGCCGGCGGCCCCGTGCCGCCGGCCGGGTTCCGGCCGCGCCGGGCACGGCCGCGTCCGAGGACGACCGGGACAGCGAAGTGACCCACCGGTAGGGTGCTGCCCACGGACACCGGACGACGGGGATGTGGGGCACGCATGGGCGCCGAGGGCACGCGGTTCTTCGAGTCGGTGGCCGACACGGCCGCCCGGCTGGCCGAGGCGGGCTACCTCGCCTCCACCGAGGTGGCGACCACCGTCTTCCTCGCCGACCGGCTCGGCAAGCCGCTGCTCGTCGAGGGACCGGCCGGCGTGGGCAAGACCGAACTGGCGAAGGCCGTCGCCGCCACCGGCCGCGCCCGACTCGTCCGGCTCCAGTGCTACGAGGGCATCGACGAGGCCCGCGCCCTCTACGAATGGAACCACGCCAAGCAGTTGCTGCGGATCACCGCCGGACGCGACCAGGGCTGGGACGCGGCCCGCACCGACATCTTCGGCGAGGAGTTCCTGCTCACCCGGCCGCTGCTGACCGCCATCCGCGGCGACGAGCCGACCGTGCTGCTCATCGACGAGATGGACAAGGCCGACGTCGAGGTCGAGGCCCTGTTGCTGGAAGTGCTCAGCGACTTCCAGGTCACCGTGCCCGAGCTGGGCACCATCACGGCGAGCCGCCGCCCGTTCGTCCTGCTCACCTCCAATGCCACCCGGGAGCTGTCCGAGGCGCTGCGCCGTCGCTGCCTGTTCCTCCACCTCGGCTACCCGGAGGCGGAGCTGGAGCGCCGGATCGTCCGGCAGCGGGTCCCCGGCCTGGACGCGGCGCTGGCCGAGTCACTGGTCCGGGTGGTCGGCGCGCTGCGGGCGATGGAGCTGCGCAAGGCCCCCTCGGTGGCCGAAACGGTCGACTGGGCCCGCACCCTGCTCGCCCTCGGCGCCGACACCCTCGACGAGACGGTCGTGCGCGCCACCCTCGGCGTGGTCCTCAAGCACCAGGACGACGTGCTGAAGGCCGCACGGAAGCTCACCCTCGCATGACCGTCCCCGCGCAGGCCGGCGACGGCGCCACGTCGGCTCCCGACGCGGTCGACCTCGCCGACCCTGCCGACCCCGGCGACCTCGCCGACCCTGCCGACCTCGCCGCCCGGCTGACCGGCTTCGTGCGCGCGCTGCGCACCCACGGCCTGCGGATCGGTCCCGCCGAGACGGTCGACGCCGCCGCCGTCCTGGACGTCCTCGGCCTCGCCGACCGCGAGCAGGTCAGGGCCGGGCTGGCCGCCGCCCTGCTCCGCTCGGACGGGCAGCGCGCGGTCTTCGACCCCGCCTTCGACCTCTTCTTCCCGCTCGGCGTCGGCGATCCGGAGGCCGTCCGCCGGGCCGCCGACCCGGCCCCGGCCGACCCGACGGCCCCGGCCGACCCGACGGCCCCGGTCCCGGCGTCCCCGGCCCCCGCGACCCCGGACCCCGGCGCGCTGCGCGAGGACCTCAGGGAGCGGATCGCGGCCGCCCTCGCCGCCGACGACCGGGCAGCCCAGGCCCGGCTCGCGGGCGAAGCGGTGGCCGCGTTCGGCCGGTACGGCACCGCCGGCGGCTCCGGCCGGCCCGGCGGTGACGGCTGGTCGGCCCACCAGGCCCTCGGCCGGCTCGCCCCCGAGACCCTGCTGGCGAGGGTGCTGGCGGCGCTGCGCGCGGGTGCCGACGGCACCGGCGGTCTCGACGACCACCTCCTCCCGGACGAGATCCGCCGCCGCATCCAGGACTTCCGCGCCATGGTCGCCACCGAGGCCCGGCGGCGGGCGGCCGAGGTGCGCGGCACCGAGCACGTCGCCGAACGCGCCGTCGCGCCCAGCCTCGACCGGATCGACTTCCTCGCGGCCGGCCGCGACCAGCTCGCCGAACTCAGGCGCACCGTGCACCCGTTGGCCCGGAAGCTGGCCACCCGGCTGGCCGCGCGCCGGCGCCGGGCGGCACGGGGGCACATCGACCTGCGCCGCACCCTGCGCCGCTCGCTGTCCACCGGCGGTGTCCCGCTGCGCCCGGCCCACCGGCTGCGCCGCCCGGCCCGCCCCGAGCTGGTCCTGCTCTGCGACGTGTCCGGCTCGGTGGCGGGCTTCTCCGACTTCACCCTGCTGCTGGTCCAGGCGATGCGCGACCAGTTCAGCAGGATCCGGGTGTTCGCCTTCGTCAACCGCACCGCCGAGGTGACGGACCTGCTCACCCGCGGTGGCGGCGACCCGGCCACCCTGGCCCGGCGGATCCTCACCGAGGCCAAGGTGACGGGCTACCACGGCAACAGCGACTACGGCTCGGCGCTGCGCGAGTTCGCCGACCGCCACCTGGACGCCGTGGGCCCGCGGACCAGCGTGCTGATCCTCGGCGACGCCCGCACCAACCACCGGGATCCCGACCTGCCCGCCCTCGGGCTCATCGCCGCCCGCGCCCACCGGGTCCACTGGCTCAACCCGGAACAGCCCGCGCTCTGGGGCACCGGTGACTCGGCCGCCCCCGCCTACGCCGGGGTGGTCGAGATGCACTGCTGCCGCAACGCCCGCCGGCTGGGCGAGTTCATCGCCCGCCTCCTCCCGGTCTGAGCGCCCGCGTGCCGACCGCAGCCGTCAACCCCTTCGACACGTCCGACGAGTTCGACGAGGGAGCCGCCATGGAGCCCGACGAGGTTCCCGACTGGTTCTGGGCGGCCCTGGAGGCGACCCGACCGCGGCTTTCCGCTCTGGAATCGTGGCTGGAGTCCCGGCCCCGGGAGGTCCTCGAAGCCTTCGCGCTCGCGTTCGAGGCCGCCGCGGACGCGCTGGCCGACTTCGCGGAAGGCGTGCGGGTGGACGGGTTCGGCTGGTCCGAGGACGACACCGAGGACCTGTGCCTGTGGATCGTCGGGCAGGGCCGCGGGCTCTGGGGCTCGGTGCTCACGGGGGAACGGTCGCTGGAGCAGGCCGCGCAGCTGTATCTGGGCCGTGTTCCGCCGCCCGCCGGCCGGCTCGTGCCGTGGGACGAGGAGGTCGCGAACCCGGAGCACCGGGGCTACCAGTCCCCCGGAACCATCGTCCACGGCGTCTACCGCACCCGTTTTGCCGAGGAGCTCGACGAACGGCTCGCCAACGAACCTCCGCGGGTTCACGAAGACTGAAGACGGTTCAGCGTGAGCCCGAGCGCTCGTCGCAGCTGTCTTCAGGGATGGATCCGTGGGTTCAGCGGACATGCCGGCTCGGCTTCCAGAAGCCGGGGCGCGAGGTTCCGTACCGGCTGACGCCGGTGGGAAAATCCGGTCGACAGGCGGGCCCGCGACACACTGTGATGGCCCCGACCGCCCGCCGCACGGGGCGGGCCGAATCCAGGAGCTGCTCTTGGCAACCGAGAGAATCGCGGACACCCGTCCCGCGATCGATGGCGCGCTGGTCAGGCGCCTGGTCGACACGCAGTTCCCGCAGTGGGCCGGGCTGCCCCTGGAGCTGCTCGACCCGGCCGGTTCGGACCATGTGATCCACCGGCTGGGCGAGGAGCTGTCCGTCCGGCTGCCCCGCCATTCCGGGGCCGTCGGGCAGGCCGAGAAGGAGTCCGAGTGGCTGCCCCGGCTCGCCCCGCATCTCCCCCTGGCCGTCCCGGTACCGGTCGGGGTGGGGAAGCCCGACTTCGGCTATCCATGGCCGTGGGCGGTGTCCCGCTGGCTGGACGGCGAGGTGGCGACCGTCGAGGCACTGGCCCATTCGTCCGAGGCCGCCGTCGAACTGGCCGGGTTCCTGATCGCCCTCCAGCAGTTCGAGCCCGAGGAGATCCCGGTCCGGGGCGCCCGCGCGGATCTCACCGTCCGGCCGCTGGTCGCACGGGACCGGGCGACGCGGGCCGCCATCGCGAAGGTCGACGGCACGTTCGACACCGCGGCCATGACCGAACTGTGGGACGCGGCGCTGAGCGCTCCCAGCTGGGATCGCCCTCCGGTCTGGTTCCACGGTGACTTCCACACCGGCAACCTGCTGACCGTCGACGGCCGCCTGAGCGCGGTCATCGACTTCGGCGGGCTCGGCATCGGCGACCCGGCCTGCGACCTGACGATCGCCTTCACCCTGATGTCGGCCGGGCCCCGGGCCGCCTTCCGCGCCGCGCTCGGCGTGGACGACGCCACCTGGATCCGGGGCCGCGGCTGGGCGCTGGCCACGGCCCTGAACGCCTACACCTCCTACGCCGCCGTCAACCCCCGGGTCGCCGCGCAGACCACCCGCCAGATCACCGAGGCCCTCATCGGCTAGGCAACCGGGACAGCGGCACACCGCTTCATGGCCTCAGCCGTCCAGGTGCCGCAGGAAGTCCAGCAGCGCGGCGGTGACCTCGGCCGGGCTCTCCTGCTGCGTCCAGTGCCCGACGCCCGGGAGGGTCAGGTGCCGGTGCAGCCTGGGCGCCAGGTGCTGCAGCAGCAGGTGCATCGCCTCCTCCGGGATCTGGGAGGTGACCATGTCCCGGTCCCCCTTCACGTAGAGGGCGGGGACCTCCACGGGCAGACCGTGGAGCCCGGCGAGCAGCTCGTTGTTCCGGTCGATGTTGCGGTACCAGTTGAGGCCGCCGGTGAAGGCCCGCTCGCCGTGCTCGGCGTAGTCGGCGACGAAGGCCTCGATGTCCGCCTCGGACAGCCAGTCGGGCAGCTTCTCCGGCTCGACGAGGCCGTCCAGCAGGGTCTGGCCCTCGCCGACCACCCAGGCCTGCGACCCCTCGCCGCGCGGGCCGTCGCCCGAGCCGGTGTGGAACAGCCGGCGGAACGTCGCGTGCGGGTCCCGGAGGAGTTCGGCGTCGGCGACGCCGGGGCGCTGGAAGTAGATCTGGTAGAAGCCGTCGCCGAACCGCTCCCTGGCCTGCTCCAGCGGCGGCAGGCCGAGAGTCGGCAGCGGCGGGACGCTGAGCCCGGCCACGCCGCGCACCAGGTCGGGGCGGAGGGTCGCGGTGGTCCAGGCGACCGGGGCGCCCCAGTCGTGGCCGACCAGCACCGCCCGCTCCTCGCCGAGCGCGCGGATCAGCGCGGTGACGTCGCCGACCAGGTGCAGCAGGGTGTACGCGTCGACCCGCTCGGGCTGCTCGCTGCGGGCGTAGCCGCGCTGGTCGACGGCGACCACCCGGTAGCCGGCCTCGGCGAGCGGCGCGAACTGGTGCCGCCAGGAGTACCAGCTCTCCGGGAAGCCGTGCAGCAGCAGGACCAGCGGCCCCTCCCCCTGCTCGGCGACGTGCAGCCGGACGCCGTTCGCCTCGACGTGACGGTGCGCGATCCGTCCGTATGCCTGTTTGGTCATGCGGGCCTCCTTGTCGACGACTCGTCAACCGTCGAACGGACCACGCCCGACCGTTCGTTCCCTCCGCTGTCCGCCGGGGCCGCCCGGGCCGGGGGTCAGTCGCGGCCGTCGCCCAGACGGTCCAGCAGAGCGGTGCCGAGGGCGAGCAGAACACCCAGCCCGATCATCACGAAGTAGCCCTCCGTCTGGTGGGCGGCGGGAACGAGGTAGCGGACGAAGCCGAACACCCGCAGGCCCCACAGGTGGTCGGCCAGCAGGCCGCTGATCCCGCCGACGACCAGGACGAAGCTCACGAAGCCGAGGAAGTTCTTCATGGCCACGACGTTAGGGAGCCGGGTCCGGGGCGGGATCCGACTTTCGGCGCGACCGGGCTCCACCAAAGTCGCGCGTGCGGAGCGCGGGTACCGACGCCAGCGCCGGGGCGGCGGCGAGGGCGAAGCAGAGCGGCAGCGGCAGGTGGCCGACCAGCAGGCCCACGGTCGCGCCGCCGGCGGCCGACCCGGCGTTGAAGGCGGTGTTCACCCAGGCGCCGGCGCGGGTGCGGGCGTCGGGGGCGACCGCCTCGTCCGCCACCAGGTAGGAGGTGGTGAGGGCGGGTGAGACGAAGAGCCCGGCGAGCGCGACGGCCGCGCCGAGCAGCAGCAGGTTCGGCGCGAGCCCGGCGGCGGCCAGCGCCAGGCCGAGACCGGCCGTGAACAGCGGCAGCCGGACGGCGTTCGGCAGCGGACGGTCCAGCGCTCCGAGCCCGAGGCCGCCGACCGCACTGCCGACCGAGAGCGCGGCCAGCACCCAGCCGACCGCCTCCGGCCGCCCCTGCCGCTCGGCGAAGGCGACCACCATGAGGTCCAGCGCGCCCAGCGCCAGCCCGGTCACGGCCGCCGCGAGCACCGCGCTGCGCAGTGCCCGCCCGCCGCCGAGCCGCCCGGCGCGCCGCCCTCGCCCACCGTCGGTCGCCCCGTCCGCACCGGCCTGCCGGCCCTCCCGGTCGCCGCCCCGGGGGTGCGGCGCCGCGAGCGGCGAGGCGACCAGCAGCAGGGCTCCGGTGAGCAGCAGGGCCGCGCCCGCGACGACGGCGCCGGCGGGGCCGACCAGCGGCAGCAGCAGGCCGACCAGCAGCGGTCCGCTGACGAAGAGCAGTTCCTCGGCGACACCGTCGAGGCTGAAGGCGCGGCGGAGCAGGTCCGGGTCGGGCAGCAGCCGGCGCCAGAGCGTGCGCATCACCGGGCCGAGCGGCGGGGTGCAGGCACCCGCGGCGACGACCAGCGCGGCGAGCGCCGCCGGTGCCGTGCCGGGCCGCGCGGTGGCGGCCACGGCGAGCAGCAGCGCACTGTACAGCGCGGCCATCGGCGGCAGCGCCCGCCGGGGGCCGTAGCGGTCGACCAGTGCGGCCCTGACCGGGGAGAGGAGGACGCTGGCGAGGCCGAACAGGGCCATCGCCGCGCCCGCGGCGGAGTAGGAGCCGGTGGCGTCGCGGACGGCGAGCAGCAGGGCGAGCGGGACCACGCCGTAGGACAGGCGGCCGAGCAGCGCCGCGCCGAAGGTGCGGCCGGCGTGCGGGGCGCGGAGCACGGCGCGGTAGCCGGGGCGTGCGGAGCGGGCGCGCGAAGGCGCGGAGGCGGAGGAGGGCATGGGAACGTTCCTCGGTGAGAACCGGGCGGCGGGCGGGGAACGCCCGGCGGCGCGCCGGAGGTGTGCGGGGACACCGGAGGACCGCGCCGACGGCAGTGCGGTCGGGGCGCGGTCGCGACGGGGTCGGCTACACACAGGGAACGAACATGGCCCGTACCGTACCAGCCCGGTCCGACCGAGCGGGGCCCGAGGACCGGACGACGGGCGGGGCCCGGACGGAGCAGCGGGCCGGGCGGGGCGGCGGTCGTCCGGGTACGTTCGCCGTGTGCAGCAGAGGCCACCCCATGTCAGCAGGCGCGCCCTGGCCGGGAGACCGGCGGCGGCCGGTGCGGTCGCCGCGCTGCTCCTCGCGGCCGGCGCACCCGCCGCCGCCACGGCGGCTCCCTCCCCCGCCCCCGCTCCCGCGGGCGTTCCCCGTGCGGCGCGGGACGCGGCGTCGGTGATCGGCGGCGAGCGGCTGGGGCGCCCGACCGTCCAGCTGGCGCCCCGCCCCGGGGCTCCGGAGCTGCCCGCCGGGCTGACCGGACGCTCCTGGCTGGTCGCCGACGCCGCGACCGGCGAGGTGTTGGCTGCGCGCGACGCGCACCTCCCGCTGCCGCCCGCCAGCACACTCAAGATGCTGTTCGCGGACACCGTGATGCCCAAGTTCGACCGCTCGCTGGAGCACCGGGTGACCTCGGCCGAGCTGGCCGGGGTGGGGGCGGGCAGCAGCCTGGTCGGGATCAAGGAGAACCTGTCCTACCGGGTCGAGGACCTCTGGCGCGGGGTCTTCCTCGCCTCCGGCAACGACGCCGTGCACGTCCTCTCGCACATGAACGGCGGGCTGGCGCACACGGTCGCGCAGATGCAGGAGCGGGCGATCGCCCTGCAGGCCCGGGACACCAGGGTGGTCTCCCCGGACGGCTACGACCAGGACGGCCAGGTCTCCTCGGCGTACGACCTGACGCTGTTCGCCCGGGCCGGGCTGCGCAACCCGGACTTCCGCGCCTACTGCGCGACCCGCACCGCGCTGTTCCCCGGCGGGCTCGATCTGACGACCGGGCAGCGGACCGCCTTCGACATCGCCAACACCGACCGGCTGCTGGGCAAGTACCCCGGACTGATCGGGGTGAAGAACGGTTACACCACCAACGCGGGCGCCACCTTCACCGGCGCGGCCGAACGCGGCGGCCGGACGCTGCTGGTGACCGTGATGCACCCGGAGCAGCAGTCCAAGGTGTACGACGAGGCGGCGGCACTGCTGGACTGGGGCTTCGCGGCGGCCGGGAAGGTCGAACCGGTCGGCACCCTGGTGGACGAGGAGCAGGAGGCCGGCGCGTCCGCCCCGGCCGTGGCGCCCGAGGAGCCGGCCACCGCGGTGCTGCCGCAGGCCGTCCGGGCGGCCGATCACGCGCTGGGTCCGGCCGGGTGGACGGCGGCGGTCCTCTGCGGTGCGCTGGCGCTCTGGGCGGCGGCCCGGATCCGCGTCCGCCGGCGGCCGCACGCGCGGACCGCCGGGGCCGTCCGGCCCCCGGTCCCGCTCGGCGCTCCCGTCGTACCCCCGCGCCCGCCGTACGCCCCGCACGTCACCGCCGCCCGGTACGGCACCGCCCCCCGGCGCGGCGCCGCCGACCGGCTCGGTGCCACCGCGGTCGGCGGGTCCACGGCGGTGGGCGTCGGCGGCCGTCGGCGGCTGGCCCGCCGGGCCCGGACCCTGGCCCGCTCGGCCCGCGCCCGGCTCACCTCGGGCGGCGCCCGACGGCCGTCGTGAGCGGGCCCCGGCCCGCGCCCTAGAATGCCCGGCATGAGCGCCGCCACCCCCCACCCCGACCCGCACCGGCAGAAGCGGCTCGAACGCCTCGTCAGCCTCTCCGCCGGGAGCTATCTGCTGGTCACCACCTTCAAGAAGGACGGCACCGCCGTACCGACGCCGGTGTGGGTGGTGCGCGACGGCGAGGCGCTCGGCATCTGGACCGTCGCCGACTCCTGGAAGGTCAAGCGGATCCGCAACCGCCCGGACGTCCTGGTCGGCCCCTGCGACGTGCGCGGCAATCCGACCGGCGAGTCCGTCCCGGCCTCCGCCGAGATCCTCGGGCCCGAGCGCACCGCCGCCTACCGGACGCTGCTGCGGCAGAAGTACGGCCTGGTCGGTGTTGTCACCCTGCTCGGCAGCCGGCTGCGGCGCGGCGAGCGCGGCACGGTCGGCGTCCGGCTCACCCTCACCGACGACGGGCCCGCCGAGGGCTGACCCACCGAGAGCCGATCCGCCGGCCACCGAAGGCCGATCCGCCGACCCGTGACGGCCGCGGGCGCCGTTCGCACCCGTCGCTCCGGGCACACTCACCACACCCGCCCCGTCCGGTACATGTCAGTCAAAACGTTCTTCCGTTGTACGCCTGGCCGTCCGCCAGAGCGCGCGGTATGGCAACGGTGACGCTGCTACAACACACAGCGCCCCACCAACATCCGTTCGCGCGTCAGGAGGACGCCCCATGCGGCGAACCGATCGAGTCCGGCTCCGTGCACTGGCGGTGGCATCGGCCGCCGCCGTCGTGGGAGCACTCATGGCCCTGCCGGCCGGCACCGCGAACGCGGTGTCGCCGGACATCGTGATCAGCCAGGTGTACGGCGGCGGCGGCAACTCCGGTGCCCCGTACGCCAATGACTTCATCGAGCTGTACAACCGCGGCACCGCGCCGGTCTCGGTCACCGGCTGGACCGTCCAGTACGCCTCGGCCGCCGGCTCGTCCTGGGCGAAGACCACGCTGTCGGGCACCATAGCCCCCGGCAAGTACTACCTGGTGCAGGAGGCGGCCGGCGCCGGGACCGGGGCCGCGCTGCCGGCGCCCGACGCCACCGGGACGATCGCCATGGGCGCCAACGCCGGCAAGGTCGCGCTGGTCACCAACGCCACCGCGCTGACCTGTTCCACCGGCTGCGCCACCCAGGCTGGGGTGAGGGACTTCGTCGGCTACGGCACGACCGCGAGCTCGGCCGAGGGCTCGCCGACCGGCAACCTCGCCAACGCCACCGCCGCGCTGCGGGTGGGCGGAGGCGCCACCGACACCGACAACAACGCGGCCGACTTCGCCGTCACCGCGCCCACCCCGCGCAACTCCTCCTCCACCGGCGGCGGGACGGGCGGCGGCACCCGCATCCACGACATCCAGGGCGCCGCCCGCACCTCCCCGCTGGCCGGCCAGGCGGTCAGCGCCGTCCCCGGTGTCGTCACGGCGGTCGGCCCGAGCGGCTACTGGTTCCAGGACCCGCAGCCCGACGCCGACCCGGCCACCAGCGAGGCGGTCTACGTCTACACCGCGGGCGCGCCCGGCGTGGCCGTCGGCGACTCGGTCAAGGTCGGCGGCACGGTGAGCGAGTTCCGCCCGGGCGGCACCGGCGGCACCACCAACCTCACCGTCACCGAGCTCACCGCGCCCACCACCAGCGTGCTCGCGCACAACGTCGCGCTGCCGGCCGCCACCGTGGTCGGCGCGGGCGGCCGGATCCCGCCCGCCTCGGTGATCTCCAGCGTCACCACGGGCGACGTCGAGACCGCCGGCGGCTTCCAGCCGGCCACCGACGGCCTGGACTTCTGGGAGTCCCTGGAGGGCATGCGGGTCCAGCTGAACAACGCCGCCGTGGTCGGCCCGACCAGCTCCTTCGGCGAGATCCCGGTCGTCCCGCAGGGCTCGACCACCCGCACCAACCGCGGCGGCATCCTGCTGCAGGCCACCGACGGCAACCCCGAGCGGGTGCTGCTGGACGACGTGCTCGCCCCGACGCCGGCCGCCAACGTGGGCGACACCCTCTCCGGCGCCACCGTCGGCGTGCTCGACTACTCCTTCGGCAACTTCAAGCTGCTGGTCACCGCGACCCCGACGGTCGCCTCCGGCGGCCTGACGGCCGAGACCACCGCCGCCCCGGCCGCCGGCGAGCTCGCCACGGCGACCTTCAACGTCGAGAACCTCGCCCCGAGCGACCCGCAGAGCAAGTTCGACGGCCTCGCCGCGGCCGTCGTCAACAACCTCCGCTCGCCCGACCTGGTCGCCCTGGAGGAGATCCAGGACAACTCCGGCGCGACCGACGACGGCGTGGTCGCCGCCGACCAGACCGTGGCCAAGCTGGTCGCCGCGATCAGCGCGGCCGGCGGCCCGGCCTACTCGTACCGTCAGATCAACCCGGTGAACGACCAGGACGGCGGCCAGCCCGGCGGCAACATCCGCCAGGTCTTCCTCTACCGCACCGATCGCGGCCTGAGCTTCACCGACCGCCCCGGCGCCGGCTCCACCACGGCCGACTCGGTCGTCAACAACGCCGGTACGCCCGCCCTCGCCTACTCCCCCGGCCGGATCGACCCGACCAACTCGGCGTTCAACTCCAGCCGCAAGCCGCTCGCGGGCGAGTTCCGCTGGAACGGCCGCCCGGTCTTCGTGATCGCCAACCACTTCAACTCCAAGGGCGGCGACCAGCCCCTCTTCGGCCGCTACCAGCAGCCGTCCCGCCCCTCCGAGACCCAGCGGCACGCGCAGGCCACCGTGGTGAAGTCCTTCACCGACCAGATCCTCGCCGTCGACCCGAACGCCGCGGTCATCGTCCTCGGCGACCTCAACGACTTCGAGTTCTCCCAGACCGCCGACCTGCTCACCGCGGGCGGCTCGCTGGTCGACCTCCCCCGCACCCTCCCCCTCGCCGAGCGCTACACCTACGTCTACGAGGGCAACTCCCAGGTGCTGGACCACATCCTGATCTCGCCCGCCCTCGCGGCGAAGGCGTACAGCTACGACATCGTCCACCTCAACAGCGAGTTCGCCACCCAGCTGAGCGACCACGACCCGCAGGTCGTCCGCGTCCCGCTGCCGTAGCACCTCCCCCGGTTCCACCCCTCCGCTGCCCCGGCGTCAGCTCCCCGACGCCGGGGCAGCGCCGTACCCCGAGGCCGGAACGGTCCGATTGCCTGCGTACAATCTCATCGCAATCCGATCACACCATCAGGTCACCACACATCGCGGCTGCGCCGGCGCCGACGGCACGGCCCGTTCCTCTGGGGGACATTCGTGCAGGAAATGGTCAAGGGCGCCAACGTCGGACTCGCGACGCTGAGCGAGAGCACCGACGCCGTCACGGTGATCCTGGGGTGGAGCAGCCCCGGGGGCGACGGGGACGCGGACGTCTCGGTGCTCCTCCTGACCGCCGACGGCAAGGTCCGGGGCAACGCCGACTTCTTCTTCTACAACAGCCCCACCGCCGAGGACGGCAGCGTCGAGCTGCTCGGCCAGAGCCCGACCGAGACCGGTACCGAGGACCGCATCCAGCTGGACCTCACCGCCGTCCCCGCCGACATCGAGCGTCTGGTGATCGCCGCGAGCCGGCCCAACCGCGCGCCCTTCGGTCAACTGGACGACCTCCGACTCGAACTGGCCGACCTCGGCGGCGAGCGGCTGCTCGGCTTCTCCATCACCGACGCCGACACGGAGAGCGCCTTCGTCTTCGGCGAGATCTACCGCCGCAACGAGGAGTGGAAGTTCCGCGCCGTCGGCCAGGGCTACGACACCGGACTCGCCGGGCTGGCCACCGACTTCGGCATCGAGATCGAGGACGACGAAACCGAGGACGTCGACAACGAGGACGTCGACAACGAGGGCATCGGCACCGAGGACGTCGAGGCGGAGGCCGCGGAGGCGGAAGCCGTCGGGACCGCGGCCGCCGGGAACGAGGCCGCCGGGAACGGGAGCGACGACAGCCGGGCCGAGGAGGACCGGGCCGCCCCGATGACCAAGCCGCCGCTGGACACCCCGGCCCCCGCGCCCGACACCGCGCCCGCCCCGGCCGCCGAGGACGCCCCCGCCCCCAAGCGCCTGCGCACGGCCAAGAAGAAGGTCACCCTCCCCAAGGCCGCCAAGCCCTCGCTCGCCGAGAACGACACCTGGCGCACCGCCCGCCTCTTCCCGGCCACCTCGCTGAAGAGCGACCGCGAGCGCGAGGTCCGCGCCACCTCCGTCCTGCTCTCCGTGATGGCCCAGGTGCCGGAGTTCGGCCGTCGCCTCACCGCCGCGTTCGGCGCGCCCGCCGGCCGCACCGAGACCTTCACCGAGGTCTCGCTCCCGCACGGGGAGACGCCGAAGCGGCCCGACGGCGTGATCCGCGTCGAGCGCGCCGGGCGGCTCTGGACTGCGCTCGTCGAGAGCAAGACCAACGGCAACCCGCTGAAGACCGAGCAGGTCCAGGACTACATGGACATCGCCGCCCGGCGCGGCTACGAGGCCGTCATCACCGTCTCCAACGACGTGGCCCTCGACGGGAGCCCGCTCGTCCAGGTCAAGATCGACGGCCGGCGCAAGCACAAGGTGCTGCTCGGCCACCTCTCCTGGGCCGAGGTCGCCTACCAGGCGAAGATGCTCATCCGGCACGAGGGCGTGGGCAACCCCGCGCACGCCTGGCTGCTCCAGGAGCTGCTGCACTACCTGCAGCACGAGAACTCGGGCTGCCACGGCTTCCAGAACATGGGCCCGGCCTGGGTCCCGGTCCGCAAGGCCATCGACGAGGAGACCCTCACCACCGGGGACGAGCGCGCCACCCAGGTGGTGGAGAGCTGGGAGCGGCTGATCCGCCAGGTCTGCTTCCAGCTCGGCGGCGAACTCGGCGTCAAGGTGCTGCCGGTCCAGCGGGCCCGGCGCGGCGAGGACGCCGGGGCGCGGCGGGCCGCGCTGGCCGACCGGCTCCGCGAGGACGGCCGGCTGAACGCGGAGATCCGGGTCGACGGTGCCGCCGGCACCATCGCCATCGCGGCCGACCTGCGGGTCGGCAAGCTGCGGACCTCGACCGAGATCCCGGCCCCCGAGCAGGGCTACCCGCTGAGCTGGGTCAAGCGGCTGGTCCGCCAGCTCGGCGAGGCCCCGGCCGACCTGCACGTCGAGACCCTCACCGACGGCGAGGCGGCCGGTCCCCGCGGCACCCTGGAGAAGCTGCGGCCCGAGCCGGGCGACCTGCTGCCGAAGGACTCCTCGCGGATCACCGGCTTCCGGCTCTCGCTGTCCAAGAGCATGGGCAGCACCCGGGGCAACGCCGAGAGCGGGTTCATCCGCAGTGTGGACGCCGCCGTCGAGCGCTTCCACTCGGGTGTCCTGGTCCACCTCGACCAGCGGACCAGCCGACGGGCGCAGTGAGCCGGTAGGCGGAGGTCCTCGACGGGCCGGGGCGGGTGCGGGAGACCGTGCCCGCCCCGGCCCTTGCCGTGTCCGCGACGGCACGGGGTGGGGGTATGTGATTCGGGTCATACAGGGGTGTTCGGGAACTCCACGGGTCGGCGGGACGACTGGTGGGGGGTGAGTGGGATGTCGTCGCCGGGTAGCCGGCCGTTGAGTGTGCTGGCGGGGTTCGCCCTGCTGCTGGTGGTGGTGTTCGTGGTGGCCTTCGCGGTGGGGCGCGGGGCCGGGCCGGTGACGCCCGGGCTGACGCCCGGCGGCGGAGGCGGCGCCAAGCCCGGGATGGGCCACGACATGGGGGCGGGCCGATGACGTCCGTGACGGAGAGTGCAGGGAGCGGGGCGGGCAGCGGGGACACCGGCGCCCTCGTGAGCACCGATCTGGCGGTCGGCGGGATGACCTGCGCCGCCTGTGTCAGCCGGGTGGAGAAGCGGCTGGCCCGGATCGAGGGCGTGAGCGCCGGGGTGAACCTGGCCACCGGGCGGGCGCGGGTGCTGCACCCGGCCGCGGTGGGCCTGGACGAACTGGTCGCGGCGGTCGAACGGGCCGGGTACACCGCCGAGTTGGCCCCCGACGGGGTGCCGCCGTCCGGCCCGGAGGCGGAGGACGCCGGGGACCGCCGGCGGCTGCTGGTGACGGCCCTGCTGGCCGTGCCGGTCGTGGTGCTGTCGATGGTGCCCTCGCTGCAGTTCCCGGCCTGGCAGTGGGTCTGCTTCGGGCTGGCGCTGCCGGTGGTGAGCTGGGGCTCCGCCCCGTTCCACCGCCGGGCCTGGCAGGGCCTGCGGCACGCCGCGGCGACCATGGACACCCTGGTGAGCCTCGGGGTGGTCGCCTCGTTCGGCTGGTCCGCGTACGCGCTGCTGTTCGGCGGGGCGGGCGAGATCGGCATGCGGATGCCGTTCTCGCTGACCGCGGACGGCGGCGGCACCGCGCACGTCTACCTGGAGGCGGCCGTCGGGGTCCCGCTGTTCGTGCTCGCCGGGCGGCTGCTGGAGGGCCGGGTGCGGCGGCGCAGCGGTTCGGCGCTGCGGGCGCTGGCCGAGCTGGGCGCGAAGGAGGTCTGCGTCCGGGATCCGCGCAGCGGCGAGGAGCGGCTGCTGCCGATCGAACGGCTGCTGCCCGGGCAGGAGTTCGTGGTCCGGCCGGGCGAGCGGGTGGCCACCGACGGGGTGGTCGTGGAGGGCGGCTCGGCGCTGGACCTGAGCCTGCTGACCGGCGAGTCGGTGCCGGTGGAGGTCGGGCCGGGCGACCAGGTCGCGGGCGCCACGGTGAACGTCGGCGGCGCGCTGGTGGTGCGGGCGACGGCCGTCGGCGCGGACACCCAACTGGCCCGGATCACCGCCCTGGTGGCGGACGCCCAGGCCGGCAAGGCGCGGGCGCAGCGGCTCGCGGACACGGTCGCCGGGGTGTTCGTGCCCTGTGTGCTGACGGTGGCGGTCTGCGTGCTGGGCTTCTGGCTGGGCGCGGGCGCCGACCCGCAGGCGGCGGTGACGGCCGCGGTCGCCGTGCTGGTGGTGGCCTGCCCGTGCGCGCTGGGCCTGGCCACTCCGACCGCGCTGCTGGCGGCGACCGGGCGCGGCGCCGAGCTGGGCGTGCTGGTGCGCGGCCCGGAGGTGCTGGAGAGCCTGCGCCGGGTCGACACCGTGGTGCTGGACAAGACCGGCACGCTGACCACCGGCCGGATGGAGCTGGCGGCGGTGGCCGTGGCCGTCGGCGCCGGGGTCGACGAGGACCGGGTGCTGCGGCTCGCGGGAGCCGTCGAGCACCGGTCGGAGCACCCGATCGGGCGAGCCGTCGTGGGGGCGGCCCGGGCCCGGTGCGGCTCCGAGCCCCTCCCGGCGGTGGCCGGTTTCGCGGCCACCGCCGGAGTCGGGGTGTCCGGCGAGGTCGAGGGCCACCAGGTGCGGGTGGTCCGGCCGGACGACGCCGACGGGCCGCTGCCGGAGGAGCTGGAGCGGGCACTGGCGGACGCCTCGGCGGCGGGCCGCACGCCCGTGCTGGTCGAGCTGGACGGGCGGCCGGCGGCCGTCCTGGCCGTCGGCGACACGCTGCGCTCGGGCAGCTGGCGCGCGCTGCACCGGCTGCGCGGCATGGGCCTGGAGCCGGTGCTGCTGACCGGGGACGGCCCCGGCGCGGCGCGGGCGGTGGCGGCGGAGCTGGGCATCGAGCGGGTGCACGCCTCGGCCTCGCCAGAGCGCAAGGCCGAGGTGGTCGCGGAGCTGCGGGCCGCCGGGCGGACCACGGCGGTGGTCGGCGACGGTGTCAACGACGCCGTCGCGCTGGCCTCGGCGGACCTCGGGGTGGCGCTCGCCTCGGGCAGTGACGCGGCGATCGGCGCGGCCGGGCTGACGCTGGTGCGCGGGGACATCGAGGCGGTGGTGGACGCGGTCCGGCTGGCCCGGCGCACCCTGGCCACGATCCGGGTCAACCTGCTCTGGGCGTTCGGGTACAACGTGGTGCTGATCCCGCTGGCGGCGGTGGGGCTGCTGAACCCGATGCTGGCGGCGGTGGCGATGTCGCTGAGTTCACTGCTGGTGGTGGGCAACAGCCTGCGGCTGCGGACGTGGCGGCCCGGGCGGGGTGCCACGGACGGGCGCGGCGGCGGGGCGGGTGACGGCGGTCCCGGCGGCGGCCCGGCGGGCACGGCGCGGCGGCCGGCCCGGGCGCGGCGTTCGGCGGGTGCGGCGTGGTGAGCGGGCGGACGCCGGGGCGGCTGCGGACGTCGGAGCGGCTGCGGGCAGCGGGGCGGTCGGGGACGGCCGAGCGGCTGCGGGTGGTCGGGCCCCCGGTGGCGGCCGCCGTGGTGGCGCTCGCGCTGCTCTCGGGCTGGACGGCGATCGGCGGGGCCGGCACGGCCCGCCCGGTCGAGGTGGAGCCGGGCTGGCTGCTGCTGCCCTCGGCGGGCGGGGCACCGGCCACCGCCGCCTTCTTCACGGTCCGCAACCCCGGCGACATACCCGACGAACTCACCGCGGCGAGCTGGGAGTTCGGCGGCAAGGTGACGCTGAAGCGGCATCTGCACCAGGGCGCCTCGGGCCGCTGGGCGCCGGCCGCGACCCTGCCGGTGCCGGAGCGCGGAGAGCTGGCGATGTCCCCGGAGGACGCCGATCTGATGATCACCAACCCACCCCCGCTGAAGGTCGGGCAGTGGGTGGAGTTCACCCTCAGCTTCCGCAACAGCCCGCAACTGCGGGTCAAGGCGGAGGTCCTGCCGCCCGGCGGGCGACGCGGCAGCCGCTGAGCCGCCCGCCGGGCCGGCGGCCCGGGCGGGGCGCCGGTCACTGCTCGACCGGCGCCCCGCCCCGGAGCACGCTGTCGCCGCCGTCGTTGCCGTGGCCGTGGCCGGACGCGATCGGCGCCGGCCCTCAACGGGCCGCCGGACGGGCTACCCAGCGGCCTTGATCACCGCGAAGACGGCGCCCTGCGGGTCCTGGACGATGGCGATCCGGCCCGCGGCGTGGTCGAACGGCGGAACGAGCACGGTGCCGTGCGCCTTCACCAGCGCGTCCACCGTGCTGTCGGTGTCGTCCACCGCGAAGTAGGTGAGCCAGTGCGAGGGCACCCCGGGCGGAGCGCCCTCCAGGGTGGTCATGCCGCCGACCGGGCGATCGGCGACGCTGAGCACGTAGTAGTTGTCCGTGCCCTCCATCGGGGCGGAGCCGACGCCCAGGGCCTGCTGGTAGAAGCGAGCGGCCTCCGGGATGTCCGAGGTGTGCAGCTCGTTCCAGGTCAGCGCGCCGGGCTCGTTGACCACCTGGGCGCCGTAGAAGTCGACCGGCTGCCAGACTCCGAAGACGCCGCCGGTCGGGTCCGCCGCCACCAGCATCCGGCCGACGGTCAGCACGTCCATCACCGGGAACATCACCGTGCCCCCGGCCGCCGTGATCGCGGCCTGGGTGGCGTCCGCGCCGGCACTGGCCAGGTAGGTGGTCCACACCGTGGGCGGGGTCGGGTCCCCCTCCTTCATCGGCTGGGCCGCCATGATCCCAGCCACCGCCTTGCCGTTCAGGGTGCACATCGCGTACCCGCCGGTCTCGGGCGGGCCGATCTCGCCCTGCCAGCCGAACAGGTCCTTGTAGAAGTCGATGGCGGCCTGCTGGTCAGGGGCCATCAGATCGACCCAGCACGGCGTACCGGGCTGGTAGTGCTCAGCGGTCACATCAGGCATCTGCGGTCTCTCCCGTGCGGTACCGCCCCGGCTGCCCGGGGCGTGCGGTGGGCCCCCAAGGACTCACCATCACCGCCCCGGGCGGAGCCCGCCACCCGAACGGTCCCCGGGTAGCGTACGGGCTCCGCAGGGTCACGGAGCGTCACCCGCGTCGTGCTCTTCCCGGCTCCTCAGGGTCCGGCCGGGCCGAAGGGCGCCGACAGGTCCAGGACGTCCGCCGGCGGCCGGCGCGGAGTGGCGGCACCGGGCGGGCCGTAGCCCACCCGCAGCACCAGCTGGACGTGACCGGGCCCCTCGGCGGGGTCACGCAGGCGCCAGCGCAGATCGGGCCACTCGACCGCCTGGTGCAGCACCGTCAGCCGCAGCCCGTGCACGGTCGCCAGCAGCCAGACCCGCTCCAGCGCCTGACCGGTGCGCAGCCAGTCGGCCGGGCCGTCGCCGGTGGTCGCGAGCGTGCACAGCTGGGGCAGCGCCTCGAAGCGTTGGGACTGCTGCGGCGGGCCCTCGTGGAGCGGCGGGCGCCCGGCGAACTCGCGCATCGGCACCCGGGCGTCGTGGTCCTGCGGGCCGAGTACGGCGTACGGCAGACCGTCCGAGGCCTCGCCGTCGTCCGGCCGCAGCCAGGAGCGGGTCTCGACCTGCCGGGCGGGGTCGTGGGCGATCCGGTCCTCGGCCTCGGCGGTCACCTCCATCACCCGGCGCACGCCCTCCTCCTCCAGCACCGCGAGCGCCACGCCCTCGTCCCGCGCGGCCTCGATCAGCTCCGCGGCGACCGCCTCGGGGACGTCCCGGTTGGTGAACGGCAGGCGGCTGGAATGGCGCTCGGCGATCGCCGGGTAGAGGTCCCGTCCGAACGGACCGGGCCCCGGGGCCAGGGGCGCGGCGGCGGGGCTCGCGAGGTCGAGGACGGCGAGCAGGTGCGGGTCGGCCGGGTCGGGGAGCAGCCGGACGGAACCCTCCCGCCCCAACCTGGCGGCCGCGACCCGGAGGTTGAACAGGGCGGCGCCCGCCGCGATGTGCAGCGCGGCACCGTTGGCGTCCGCCAGCGGCACGGACCGCTCCGGGTCGGCCAGTACCTCCAGCCCGCCCCCGTCCGGGGTCGGGCGGAACCGCCAGGGCTGGCTGTTGTGCAGCGAGGGCGCCGCACCGCCGGCGGCGGCGAGCAGCCGCAGGTCGGCCGGTGTGAGGGCTGACTGGGACATGGTGATCCTCTCCTTGCCTCGACGCCCGGCACCGGTCACCCCGCCCGGCACGGCCGCGACTCCCGGTACTCCTGGTACTCCCGAGGGTGCGCCGGGCCTGCGGCCGGCGACAGGGTCCAACGACCCGGATGCCACGGGCGATCGGTCCCGCCCCGCCGCGCTGCCCGCGGCCGGCCGTCGGCGCCCGCGGCAGGCCGCCCCGGCCGCCCCCGGCCCGTGTCGTGCGGCACCTCGGCCGCGCGGCGCAGCCGTCCTCGGTGGGAAGTCGAACCACGCAAACGGCCGGCCCACCCGGCGAAGCCGCACCAGCGCGCGCACAGGATCATCACGAGCACGCCCCGGGTACGGCGAATTCCAGCCACCCGCCAACCGGCCGGGCCGCAACCGGGGACGGACGGGCGCAAGGCCCCGGGCATCGCGGCGGACGATCCGCCCCCGGCAGCACCACCACCCGCACCCCCCCATGTGGCACGAGGGCCGGCCTGACAGCGGCACAGGGCCGCGCCAGGGGCTCGGGGCAACATCAGCACCCGCACGCCCGACGCGGCGCGGCCCGGCCGTGCGGCGACGACCGACACCACCGCGCCGGGAGACACAACCGCACCCACGGCACGGCGTGATCCACTCAGCCGTGCGGAGCGACCGCCACCGGGGCCCGGGCGTGGTGAAGGACGGCGCGCGCAGTGCGGCCGCGCCGGGAGGCGCTACCGAACGCCCGGCCCGGCGAGACCCCGTCAGCCGTGCGGGACAACCACCACCGGGGCGTGAGCGTCGTGAAGGGCCACGCGGGTGACACCGCCGCGCCGGGAGGCGTCACCGCACCCCGGACGCGGCAAGACCCGGTCAGTCGTGCGGGACGACCGCCACCGGGGCCTGGGCGTGGTGGAGGACGGCGTGGGCGACGCGGCCCAGGCGGGGGCCGAGGTCGCGCGGGCGGCGCCGGCGGCCGACCACGACCAGGGCGGCGCCGGCGGAGTCCTCGACCAGGGTGCGGGCGGCGCCGAGGCGGACCCGCTCGACGACCTCGGTCGCCGGGTGGCGCTCGCGGTGGGCGGCGAGGGCGGCGGCCAGCGACTTCTCCTCCGCCGCCTGGAGCTGGGCCATCTCCACACCGGACGGCAGGAAGCCGACGACCGCGAAGGCGGGCGGCAGGTCCCAGCCGTGGACGGCGCGGACCCGGGCTCCGCGCAGGGCGGCCTCCTGGAAGGCGAAGTCGAGCACCGCGTCGTCGGGCGCGGTGGCGTCGACGCCGACCAGCACCTCCGGAACCTCCGGCTCGTCCGCCGGCCCGGCGTCCGCTTCCGTCGGCCGGACGACCACCACGGGCACGGCCGCGCGCCCGGCGACCGCCATGCTCACCGAGCCGACCAGCAGCCCGGTGAAGCCGCCCAGGCCGCGCGAGCCGAGCACCAGCAGGCCGGCGTCCTCGGCGGCGGCGACCATGCCGTCCACGGCGGCGTCCAGCACGACGTCGGTCCGGACGGTCAGGTCGGGGTACCGGGTCCGGACGTCCTCGGCGGCGGCGGCCAGCATCCGCTGGGCGGCGACCGGCAGCTCCTCGGGGTCGGCGTAGGCGGCGCGGCCGTCGGTGAGCCACGGCCAGGCGTGCAGCAGCCGCAGCGGGGCCCCGCGCCGCAGTGCCTCCTCGGCGGCCCAGTGGGCGGCGGCGGTGCTCTCGGGCGATCCGTCGACTCCGGCCAGGACTGCGGGCGTCATGGGAGGTTTCCTTCCGCTGCGGGTCCGCCGGTACGGGGCGGGCCTCGGTGGCTGCCGGTGGGGGCGGCCGGTCCGCGCTGACGCGCCGTCGGCCCCCTGACACCACCCTGGTCCCACGGCGGTCGGGCGGCCAGAGGCCGCAGGGCCCCTCGGGTGAGGGCCGTAGGTCCCGCGAACCGTCGAGTCGAATCGTCCGCGGGGGCGGCGCATCCGGCGCGCGAAAGGCGCGCGAGTGGCCGATTGCACCCCGTCCGGCGCGTTCATGACCGACCCCGGCGTTCCGCGCACATGCCCGCGGCACTAACGTGAATCCGACAATCCGACCGGTCGGACGACCGAGCTCGGGCCGGACCAGCAGCACGGAAACACAAGGAGGACGCCGGTGGGCGGCGCGGAGAACACGCGGGCGGACACCGACGGAGACCAGCGCGGACAGGCGGACGGCACCCCGCCGCCCGGCTGCCCGGCCCACACCGGAGCGGCACCGGCCGCGCCGGCCCCGTCCGCGACGGCACCGTCCGCGACGGCACCGAGCACGACGGCACCGAGCACGACGGTCCCGGCCGCCGCCCCGCGCGCCCGGGTCGTGAACGCCGCCCCCGGTGGGCCGCGGCTGCCGCAGCTGCGCCTGGACGAGCTGCTGGAGGAGCTCCAGTGGCGGATCGACGCGGCGCGCGGCACCCGTGACCGGGTGCACAGCCTGCTGGAGGCGGTGCTGGCGGTCGGCCGCGAGCTGGACCTCTCCCAGGCCCTGCACCGCATCGTCGAGGCCGCCGCCGACCTGGTCGACGCCCGCTACGCGGCGCTCGGCGTGATCGGCGCGGACGGCTACTCGCTGTCGCAGTTCCTGACCGTCGGGCTCAGCCAGGAGGAGATCGACGCGATCGGCCCGCCGCCGACCGGACAGGGCATCCTCGGCGAGCTGATCCGCGACCCGCAGCCGCTGCGCTGCCCGGTGCTCTCCGAGCACCCGGCCTCGGTGGGCTTCCCGCCGAACCACCCCCCGATGCACACCTTCCTCGGGGTGCCGGTGCGGGTGCGCGGCGAGGTGTTCGGCAACCTCTACCTGACCGACAAGCGCGGCGGCCTGGACTTCGACGCGGACGACGAGGCGGTCATCTCGACGCTGGCGGTCGCCGCCGGGGTCGCGATCGACAACGCCCGGCTGTACGAGGAGGCGCAGCGCCAGCACCGGTGGCTGCGGGCGAGCGCCGAGATCACCCGCAGCCTGCTGTCGGGCGCGCCGCGACTGGAGGTCGTGGAGCTGATCGCGCGCCGGGCGCGGGAGATCGCCGGCGCCGAGCTGGCCGACGTGTCCGTGGTGCTGTCCGATCCGGGCGAGCGGGCCGCCGAGCTGACCGTGGAGGTGGCGCTCGGCGGCCGGCCGGAGGGCCGCCTCGGGGTGACGGTGCCGGTGGACGGCACGCTCTCCGGTGCCGCGTACGCCTCGGGCTCGCCGGTGACCAGTGACGAGCTGGAGGGCGACGAGCGGTTCCCGGCCGGGCCGCCCGGGCGGTTCACGGGGCTGGGACCGGCCGTGGCGGTGCCGCTGGCCACCGGCGAGGGGTTCGGGCGCGGTGTGCTGCTGCTGGCCCGGGAGGTCGGACGCCCGCCGTTCACGGCCGAGGAGACGGGCCCGCTGCTCGGCTTCGCCGACCAGGCCGCGCTCGCCCTGGAGCTGGCCGAGCGGCGGCGGGACGCCGAGCAGCTGACCCTCCTGGAGGACCGCGACCGGATCGCCCGCGATCTGCACGATCTGGCCATCCAGCGGCTGTTCGCGACCGGTATGACGCTGCAGAGCGCGGGCCGGCTGATCGAGAGCCAGAGCGCGGCCGACCGGGTGAGCCGGGCGGTCGCCGACCTGGACGAGACCATCAAGATCATCCGCTCGACCATCTTCGGCCTGCGCGCGCACAGCGAGCCGGACCGGGGGCTGCGGGCCCGCGCGACCAGGGTCGTCGGCGAGGCGCAGGCCACCCTCGGCTTCGCGCCGCGGCTCAGCATGGAGGGTCTGCTGGACACCGACGTACCGCAGGAACTGGCCGAGCACGTGATGGCGGTGCTCGGCGAGGCGCTCAGCAACGCGGCGCGGCACGCCAAGGCGAGCCGCGTCGAGGTGGCGCTGCGCGCGGCCGGCGGGAACGTGACGCTCACCGTGACCGACGACGGCGTGGGTGTGCCCTCCGGCGGGCGCCGCAGCGGCCTGCGCAACCTCGCCGAACGCGCCGACCGGGCGGGCGGGAGCTTCGAGCTGCTCGCGGCCGACGGCGGCGGCACCCGGCTGGTCTGGCAGGCCCCGCTCGGCGTGTGACCTTCGCGGCAGCCGGGCCGTCGTGCGCCCGGCTGCCGCGAAGGGCGGCTCAGCAGGAGTCGGGTGCCAGGTGGCGTCCGACGACCAGTTCGGGGGCTATCCGGATCTCCACCCGGCTGCCGGGCGTCTGGGGCGGGTGGCGCAGTTCGGCGTGGCCGAGGACGGTGACGCACCAGCCGGTGCCGTCGGTGTCGTCGACCTCGTCGGCCTCGAAGGCGATCACCGCGCCGGCCACGGCCCGCGCCAGTTCGGATTCGGCCGCCGTGGAGAGCAGGACGCCACCGAGCGCGTCCAGCCGGAAGCGGATGGGGAGGACGGCGGGCAGGGCGCCCACGGTGTAGACCACGCGGCCCACCCCGGTGCGGCCCAGCAGCTCCAGCGCCCGGGTCTCGTCGAGTTCCCGCGTGTGGCGGTGCTGCGGCCGGACCCGTGGCTCGACCTGCACGGACGCGGCTTCAGGATCGGCGTTCATACCAGCGATGGTCGCCCCTGGGGCCGGGACGGGACGAGGGCCGATGGTCCCGCCGAGAGTCCCGCCCGGCCCATGGCGGACCCCGGCGAACGTCCCGAGGCCCGGTGAACGCCCCGAGGCCCGGCGCCCGGCCGAGCCGACGCACGGCCGAGCCGACGCACGACCGGATCGGGAGCCGACGGGAAGGGGGCCGTCCGGGCCCGGACGGCCGACGGCCCCGGTCACCGCGGGCGGGCGACCGGGGCCGGGTACGGGGGCCTGCGGCGTCAGCCGCGCGGGCCGTGGCCGAGCACGCGCGGCTGGTGGGCCGAGCGGTCGGCGGCGGCCGACTGGCGCAGCTCGGTGGCGATCAGCGCCGCCTGCACCCGCCGCTCGACGCCGAGCTTGGCGAGCAGCCGGGAGACGTGGTTCTTGACCGTCTTCTCGGCGAGGAAGAGCCGCTCGCCGATCTGCCGGTTGGTCAGCCCCTCGCCGATCAGCGCGAGCACCTCCTGCTCCCGCGCGGTCAGCTCCGGGCCGCCGCCGGTCGGCTGCGCCGGCTCGGCCTCGCTGCGCAGCCGGTTGAGCAGGCGGGTCGCGGCGCCGGGGTCGAGCATCGAACGCCCGGAGGCGACGGTGCGCACGGCGGCGATCAGGTCGGTGCCGCTGATCTGCTTGAGCACGTAGCCGGCGGCGCCCGCCATCACGGCGTCCAGCAGCGCCTCCTCGTCGTCGAAGGAGGTGAGCATCAGGCAGGCCAGGTCCGGCATCCGGGAGCGCAGTTCGCGGCAGACGGCCACGCCGTCGCCGTCACCGAGGCGCACGTCCAGGACGGCGACGTCCGGGCGCAGCGCGGGGATGCGCACCAGCGCCTGCTCGGCGGTGCCGGCCTCGCCGACCACCTCCAGGTCGGGCTCGCCGTCCAGCAGGTCGTGCACGCCGCGGCGCACCACCTCGTGGTCGTCCAGCAGGAACACCCGGACCGGTGCCGGCGTCTCGGTCCCGGTCGTCTCGCTCGCCATGTCGTGGCTCCACCTTCTCCTCGCCCGGCACACCACACACCGGGTCCACCGCATCATGCCGTACCAACGGCGCCGCGCCCAGGGTCGAACGGCCCCATTCCGGCCACATCCGGGTCACGCCGGAGGCTGCCGCGCCTCCGCGTTCCCGGTGAGGGAGGAGAGCACCCGCTCGACGGCGCCGAAGGCGACCGCGCTGTCCAGCGGGTTGGAGTAGGTGCGCGACCAGGTGATCAGTCCGCCGCGGACCCGCGCGAACACCACCATGTCGAGGGTGAAGCGCTTGCCTGTGGCCAGCACCTCGCCGTGCAGCCGGTACTCGGCGACGGCGAGTTCGGGGTCGCTGGTGCCGTGCACGCTGACCCGGTCCACCGCGTCGAAGCGCTGCATCGCCGCGCCTCGCCGCAGGTGTTCCACGAAGGCCTCCCGGCCGGGCCGCTGCGGGGGCACGCCGGGGAGCAGGTAGGGCAGTTCGAAGGCGGCGTCGGCGGTGACCAGGTCGGCCACCGCCTCGTCGGGGCCCTCGCCCATCAGCTGGACGAACTGCCGGAGCACATCGCTCGGCGTGGCGGTGGCGGTCATCGGACGCTCCTCTCGACGGTCCGGGGCGGTGCCCCGGGTCGCCTGATTGATATCCGGACCGGCCGCGGCTCAGCAAGGGTTCCACGGAAGAACAGTGACGATCGGTCAGATCCGGTGTCGACGGGCGTTGCCGAGACCGATGAGCAGGAAGGCGGTGGAGACCGCGACGGCGCTGCCCGCGGCGGCGGCCAGGCGCGGGGCGAGCGGGCCGCCGCCGGAGAGCAGGATGGAGGCGGCGCCGAGCGAGGCGACGGCCAGGCCGACGAGCAGCCAGCCGAGCAGGGCCCGCGGCGAGGGGCGCACCGGAAGGGGCGCGGGGTTCGGGTCGAGCAGGGCCCAGCGCACGGTGTCCTCGCGCTGTTCGGTCCGGCTCTGGAGGTGGGCGCGGATCCGCAGCAGGACGCCGGCGACCAGGCCGGCCAGCGCGATCTGGGCGGCGGGCTGCCAGGCGGGGACGGCCAGCAGCAGACCGCCGGCCAGGGCCAGGCAGGCCCACCAGGTCACGCAGGCGGCCGCGGCGGTGCGGGCCGAGCGGGGGCGGTCCTCGCCGGCCTGGAGGTCGGCGATGGCGGGCAGGTACCAGACGCAGCCGGACGCGGTGATCGCGGCGGTGCCGATGGCCAGGACGATGTGGGACACGGTGCCGTGCACTCCTCAGGTCTCGGGCGGTTCGGAGGGGGCCGCTCCCGCCCGCCCGGGGCGACGCGCGGGCGGGAGCGGCGTTGGTGGGGCCGGGCCGTCAGGGCCCGGGACCGGCGGCCGTCAGCCGACGGTCGTCACACGGCGGTGGTCCGCCGGCGGTGGTCAGCCGGCGGTGTCAGCCGTCGCCGTCCGGCCGGCCGGAGGGGGCGCCGCCGTCGAGCGCGCGGGCGCGGCGCGGCCTGGGCACGTCGTACTCGGCCGGGATGACCCCGGCCAGGTGCTTGGCGCGCTCGCCGCTGTGCTCCAGGTAGTCGCGAGCGGCGATCTCCGGGTGGTGCAGGTCGAACGCCGGGGACTCGGTGCGGATCCGCGGCAGCTTGGTGAAGTTGTGCCGCGGCGGCGGGCAGGAGGTGGCCCACTCCAGGGAGCGGCCCCAGCCCCACGGGTCGTCGGAGGTGACCTTCTCGCCGTACTTGGCGGTCTTCCACACGTTGTAGAGGAACGGCAGGATCGACAGGCCCAGCAGGAAGGAGCCGATGGTGGACACCGTGTTGAGCGTGGTGAAGCCGTCGGAGGCTAGGTAGTCGGCGTAGCGGCGGGGCATGCCCTCGGCGCCGAGCCAGTGCTGCACCAGGAAGGTGGTGTGGAAGCCGATGGTGAGCGTCCAGAAGCAGATCCGGCCGAGCCGCTCGTCGAGCATCTTGCCGGTCATCTTGGGCCACCAGAAGTGGAAGCCGGCGAACATCGCGTACACCACGGTGCCGAACAGCGTGTAGTGGAAGTGCGCGACCACGAAGTACGAGTCGGAGACGTGGAAGTCCAGCGGCGGGGCGGCCAGCAGCACGCCGGTCAGGCCGCCGAAGAGGAAGGTGACCAGGAAGCCGACCGTCCACAGCATCGGTGTCTCGAAGCTCAGTGAGCCCTTCCACATGGTGCCGACCCAGTTGAAGAACTTCACGCCGGTGGGCACCGCGATCAGGAAGGTCATGAAGGAGAAGAACGGCAGCAGCACTTGTCCGGTGACGTACATGTGGTGCGCCCACACCGTCACCGAGAGGCCGGCGATGGCCACGGTCGCCGCGATCAGGCCGCCGTAGCCGAACATCGGCTTGCGGCTGAACACCGGGATGACCTCGGAGACGATGCCGAAGAACGGTAGCGCCAGGATGTACACCTCGGGATGGCCGAAGAACCAGAACAGGTGTTGCCAGAGCATCGCCCCGCCGTTGGCCGGGTCGAAGACGTGCGAGCCGAACTTGCGGTCGCACTCCAGGGCCAGCAGCGCGGCGGCCAGCACCGGGAAGACCAGCAGCACCAGGACCGAGGTGAGCAGCACGTTCCAGCAGAAGATGGACATCCGGAACATGGTGAGGCCGGGGGCCCGCATGCAGATGATCGTGGTGATGAAGTTGACCGCGCCGAGGATGGAGCCGAAGCCGGAGAGCGTCACACCCATGATCCACATGTCGGCGCCGACGCCGGGCGAGTGGATCGCGTCGGACAGCGGCGCGTAGAGGAACCAGCCGAAGTCGGCGGCGCCCTGCGGGGTCGCGAAGCCGGCGGCGGCGATCAGCGAGCCGAACATGAACAGCCAGTAGGCCAGCATGTTCAGGCGCGGGAAGGCGACGTCCGGGGCGCCGATCTGCAGCGGCATGATCCAGTTGGCGAAGCCGGTGAACAGGGGCATCGCGAAGAGCAGCAGCATCACCGAACCGTGCATGGTGAACGCCTGGTTGAACTGCTCGTTGGAGAGGATCTGCGTCCCCGGCCGGGCGAGTTCGGCGCGCATGACCAGGGCGAGGATGCCCCCGATCAGGAAGAACCCGAACGACGACACCAGGTACATGGTGCCGATCGTCTTGTGGTCTGTGGTCGTCAGCAGCCGGACCACGGACGACCCGGGTCGTTTGACCCGTGCCTGTCCCGGTCGGGCGGCGGACGGCGGCAGCGCGCTGTCGCCCTGTGCCTCGATGGCGCTCAAGGACGCACTCCTTCGAAACTTCTGCGGATGGATGGCGATCCATGATCGGAACGCGCCACCCGTGCGCCCTAGGGCCGTTGGACCCAGCGGCCCGGGGCCGGTGGGCCTCTGATCAGGGCCTCCGGGCGGGACCACTGTCCGCCCGGCCGTCCGGCACCGCGGGCCCGTCCCGGGGTACGACGAAAGGCCGGCGCGGCCGGGAGAGTTGACGTTCTCCCGGCCGCGCCGGACGGGCGCGGAGCCGTTCCTCCGCGCCGGGGTCCCGGTGGACCGCACGCCCCGTCCGGGAAGGGGGGCGTGCGGGGACCGGGACCCCCGGTAGGGGCCCGCGTCGGGGCGGATCGCGGGCCCGGGGCTCAGGTGTCCAGTTGTCCGCGAGCGGGCTCTACGAGGCGGCGGCGGTGCCCGCGATGAGCCGGTAGCCCGCCACCAGGTCGGGCTGGATGGCCACCGTGTGGTCCATCGAGGCGTTCACCCAGGGGCTCAACAGGGCGCGGTAGCGTGCCAGTCGGGCGGGGTCGGTGACCGGCCGGGCGAAGCCGGTGACCACCACGCTCCAGCCGAGCCGGGTCACCGGGTCGATCGCGTCCGCCTCGTAGGCGACCACCACACCGGTGTCCTCGCTGCCCGCCGCGGCGGCGGTCAGCGCGGCGCCGTCGTGCGTGCGGATCACGATGGTGTCGTCGACCAGCAGGTGGTTGACCGGGCGGATCGCGGGCAGCGCGCGGACCGTGAACACGATCCGGCCGAACGGCGCGCCGCCCAGCAGCCGCAGGGCCTCGGCCCGTTCGAGCGGCACCAGTTCGCGCGGCGGCGCCTCGGCGGGCGGTCGGGGCCGCACCACCGAACCGGCGCGGCGGGCCGGCTGCCGCGGCACGGCGGAGCGGCGCCGCTCGCGCAGCCGGCGGCGGAAGTCCTCGCTCACGAGGCGGCCGCGATCAGGCCGAGGCCGCCGTCGAAGCGCCGGTAGAGCACCCGGCCGCGTCCCGAACCGGGATGGGCGAAGAACAGGTAGGGCAGTTCGGCGGCGGTCAGCCGCTCGACGGCCTGGTCCTCCGTCAGCTCCGGTGCGCCGCACGGACTGAGGGTCAGCGGCACGGCCGGGTGACTGGGCGGTCCGGCGGCCACCGTCCGGGCCAGCCGGTAGCCGGTCGGACCGACCCGGTAGACCACCGCGTCGGTCTCGGTGGCCGGGTCGGTGAACAGGTGGATGTCGTAGTCCATCGCGTCCATGGTGCGGGCGGCGGCGTCCGGCGAGCACCACACCAGCTGGGCCTGCTTGCGCCGGACGATGGGCTGCGGCCCGACCGGGTGCGGGAGCGCGGCGCGCGTGGCGCCGGCGACCGGGCCGACGGCGTGCGGGAGAGCGACGGCGCGCGCGGCGGCCACGGTGGCCGGGGCCGCGGACGCGGCGGCGGTCAGCGGCATCCGTGAGCGGATCCGGCGCGGCCACGGCCTGGGCGTCCAGCCCGAGGCGACGGCGGCCATCCGGACGCGAAGCCCTTCGGTGATCCGGTCCAGCGCCTCGCCGAGGTCGGCGGCGGCCTCCTGGACGCGGATCCGCCGGCCGTCCACCTCGGCGTTGACCTGGGTCAGCACGCCCGCCGGGTCCGCCCCGCCCGGGGAGGCCGCCGCGCCGATCGTCCCGACCCGCACCCGCAGCGACTCCACCAGGGCGTCCGCCCCGCCCACCACGGCCGCGATCCGGGCCCTCGCATCGGCCGCGAAGCCCCGCGAAATCCCCTCGCACAACCGCACCGTGACCAACTCGCCCACCTCAGGCCTCTTCCCGTTCCGCCACACTCTGGTCCTGCCGCGCCGACCCGCCCCCGGCGGCCCCGCACTGCGGCGCGGCGATCACCATCCCTCCCCGGCACCCCGCTCACAAGGGCCGAACGGCCCCATCGGCCCGCGCCCACCGGCCCCGCCGCCGCCCGCCGCACCCCGGGCGCACCACACCCGTTCACCCGTGGCATCATCGGCCCATGACGGCCCCTGACGACCAGTCCGCGTACTGGAACTCGACCGGAACCACCAAGACCTTCGGCCATCCCCCGCACCCGGACTGGACGGCCCGCCTCGACCGGGACGCCGTCCTGCTCGACTACGGCTGCGGCTACGGGCGGCTCGCGGGCGAGCTCGCCGCGCTGGGCTTCAGCGACGTCGAGGGCGTGGACGTGGCGCCCGAACTCGTCGCCCGCGCCCGCGCCGAGCAGCCCGCCGCCCGCTTCTCGGTCCTGACCGACCCGCCGCGGCTCGAGCGCCCGGACGGCGCCTACGACGCGGCCTTCCTGTTCGCCGTGCTCACCTGCGTCCCGGACGACGCGGCGCAGGAGGCGCTGGTCGCCGAACTGCACCGGGTGCTGCGCCCCGGCGGCCTGCTGCTGGTCAGCGACTACCTGCTCCAGCCGGACGAGCGCAACCAGGAGCGCTACCGCCGGTCCGAGGCCGGCTACGGCCGCTTCGGGGTGTTCAGGACGAGCGACGGCGCGGTCTGCCGCCACCACACCCGGGAGCGGTTGGACGGGCTGTTCACGGCGTTCGAAACGGTCGAGGAGCGCGAACTCCCGGTGCTCACCATGAACGGCCGGCCGGCGGTGGCCACCCAGCTGCTGCTCGCCCGCCCCTAGAGCCGGCCCCTGGCCACAAGTCGGGGTCCCGCCCCCTCCGAAAGTAGGGGGTGCGGAGGATCGTGCGGGCGCCCCGTCACAAAGATGGGGGCCGGTCCCCCATGCCCCGACGGCCACCGCAACGACAGGATCAGCAACGAGGGCAGCGCCTTCGACGGCAGCGCGGCCCTCTCCCGGCATCGGAGGTGCGGTGGTGGCAGAGGTGGACGCCGTGCGCAGCACGCGCCTCGACGGGGGCGCCGGACCGGTTCAGGGCCCGGTCGCAACGGCGGTCCCCTCGGCCACACCGTTCCCGCACACTCCGATGCCCGGCGACTTCCCCGTACCACCGACAGCAGCACCGACCGCAGCAACACCCGCACCGCCCGCGGGATCCGCCCGCCCCGGACCGCCCGGTCCGCCGTCGGCCCCGCCCCCGATCCGTCCCGCCCTCCCCCAGACTCCCCGCTCCCACCCCGGTCGGCTCCGGTCCCCCCGTGCCGGCGGCCCCTCGTGGTGGGAGCGGGGCCTGACGCCGGGCCGGCCGGTCCCCGCCGCCCGCCCGGACTGGGCCGCCTTCACCGAGGCGGCCGTGGCCGCCGCACCGGTGCGCCCGGTGGTGCCGCGCGCCGCCTACCCGGGCCTGAGCGGCTTCGCGCTCGTCCTGCAGCCCTTCGCCGACCGCGCGCAGGTGCGGCTGCTGACCGCGCTCTCCCCCGCCGTGCGCGCCGCCGACCAGCAGGGCCGGATCGACCTGCCCGCGCTGCGCGCCGAGTTCACCGCGCGGCTCACCGAGCGGCTGGCCCGGATCGCCGCGCGCACCCTGGTCCTGGAGCTGCACACCGCGCGCGCCGCCGGGCGGCTGGCCGGCGGCACCCCGCAGGAGCGGTTCCGCTCGTTCCTCGCGCTCACCGCCCGCCGGGAGGGCCTGGCCGCGCTGCTGCGCGACTACCCCGTGCTGGCCCGGCTGCTCGCCCGCGCCTGCCTGGACGCCGCCGACGCGCACGCCGAGCTGCTCGACCGGTTCGCCGCCGACCGGGCCCCGCTGGTGACCGGTCTGCTGCGCGGCCGCGACCCGGGCGCGCTGGTCGCCGTCGAGGCCGACGCGGGCGACCGCCACCGGCACGGCCGGGCCGTCGCCGTGCTGCACTTCGCCAACGGCGCCGCCGTCGTCCACCGGCCCCGGCCGCCCGCCGCGCACCGGCACTTCAACACGCTGCTCGGCTGGTACGGCGGACGGCCCGGCGTCCCCCGGCTGCGCGCGCTGGGCCTGCTCGACCGGGGGTCCCACGGCTGGACCGAGTACGCCGAGGCCCGCCCCTGCCTGACCCGCTACGACGTCGAGCGCTTCTACCGCCGCCAGGGCGCGCTGCTCGCCCTGCTGCACGTGCTGGACGGCACCGACCTGCACTTCGAGAACCTGATCGCCTGCGGGGACCAGCCGGTGCTGGTGGACGTCGAGACGCTGTTCCACCCGCCGGCGGGCGGCCCGGCCCCCGAACCCGGCCTCGCCGGGGACCCGGCGGCCCGCGCCCTCGCCGAGTCCGTCCACCGGGTCGGCCTGCTGCCGCAGCTGCTGATCGGCGACGACGGCGCCGTGGACGTCTCCGGCATCGGCGGCGGCTGCACGGGGCGGCGGCTGTCCCCGGTCGACGGCGTGGACTGGGCGGGCGCCGGCACCGACGAGATGCGCCTGGTGCGCCGCCCCCGGCCGTTCGGCGAGGCCCACAACCGGCCCCGGCTGGGCGGCGCGCCCGTCGAACCCGCCGAGCACACCGAGGCGCTGCTGGCCGGCTTCCGCGCCGGCTACACCGCGCTCGCCGACGGCCGGGACGAACTCACCGGCCCGCGCGGGCTGCTGCGCTGCTTCGCGGACGCCGAGGTGCGGGTGGTGCCCCGGGCCACCCGGGTCTACGCCCGGCTGCTCGACGAGTCCACCCACCCGGACGTGCTGCGCGAGGCCGGCGCCCGGCAGGCCGTGCTCGACCTGCTGCGCACCGACGCGGTCGACGACCCGGGCCGCCCCGGGCTGGCCGACCACGAGATCGCCGACCTGTGGACCGGCGACGTCCCGTTCTTCACCACCCGGCCCGGCTCGCGCGACCTGTGGACCAGCGACGGGCGCCGACTGGTCGGCGAGCTGGCCGAGTCGGGGCTGGCCCGGGTCGAGGTCAAGCTCGCCACGCTCGGCGCCGTCGACCGCAAGGACCAGGAGTGGATCGTCCGCGCGGCCATGGCGGGTGCCGCCGACACCCCCGCGCACCGGCCCGGCCGGCCGGGACCGGAGAACGTCTGGGCGACCGCCCCCGAACCCGAACGGCTGCTGGCCGCCGCCCGGGGCCTCGGCGACCAGCTCGTCGCCGCCGCCTACCAGGGCCGCTCACGCACCAACTGGCTGGGGCTGGAACTGCTCGCCGACCGCTACTGGCGGGTGCGCCCGCTCGGCGCCGACCTGGCCGGCGGCTACACCGGCACGGCGCTGTTCCTCGCCCAGCTCGCCGCGCTCACCGGGACCGACCGCTACGCCGAGGTCGCCCGCCGGGCCCTCGCGCCCGTCCCCGGGCTGCTCGACTCGCTCGCCGCCCACCCCGACCACCCGGCGGCCGTCGGTTCCGGCGCCTTCGCCGGGCTCGGCGGCATCGCCTACGCGCTCACCGAACTCGCCCGGCTGCTGGGCGATCCGCTGGTCGGGGCGTGGAGCGGCCCGGCCGTGGCACTCACCGCGGCCGCCGCCGAGCGCGAGGACGACCCCGGTGTGCACAGCGGCACCGCCGGCGGGCTCGCCGCGCTGCTCGCCGTGCACGCGGCGGGCGGCGGCGGACCGGCCGGAGCCGGGGCCGGGGCCGGAACAGCGGGCGCCGGACCGGGGGGCGCCGTCGATCCGGTCGCCTCCGCCGCACTGGCCGCCGCCGGCCGCAGCGCCGAACGGCTGGCCGGCCGTCCCCTCCCCGCCGGCACCGGCTTCGCCCACGGCTCGGCCGGTGTCGGCTGGGCCCTGCTGCGCTACGCCGAGGCGGTCGGCGAACCCCCCGACGGCCCGCGCCACCGGGCCGGGCTGGCCGCCCTGCACGCCGCCACCGCGGTCCGCTCGCGCGAGGGCTCCTGGTGCCGGGGCCGCCCCGGCGTCGCGCTCGCCGTCGTGGACAGCCCGCTCGCGCTCGCCGACCGCCGGCTCGCCGAATGGGCCCAGCGCGCCGTGCGGAACACCGCCCGCGCCGCGCCACTCGGCGACCACAGCCTCTGCCACGGCGAGTTGGGCGTGCTCGAACTGCTCGGCCGGCACGGTCCCTCCGCCGGGCGCACCCCGTGGGTCCGGCGGGCCGGGGCGCTGCTGGCCGCCGTCGACCAGGACGGCGCGCGCTCGGGCACCCCCGACCAGGTCGCGCACCCCGGGCTGCTCACCGGCCTGGCCGGAATCGGGCACGGTCTGCTGCGGCTCGGCTTCCCGGACCAGGTGCCGCCCGCCCTGCTGCTGCGTCCCCGGGTCCCGGCGACCGGGGCCGACCAGCGCGCGAACACCGGTCCGCGCGCCGCCGTTCGCGCCTAGCGCCCCCATGCGCGCGCGTTCGCACCATCGCGCGCGAACGTGCGTTCCGCACCACCCGCACCACCGGCCCCTGCCGTCCGACCGAACCGGCGCGACCCGTGCGACGTCCTCTCCACCGGGCATCGTCCCGACCCGACGTCCGTACCGTCCACACCATCAGAACCGTCCATCCGCAACCACGAACGGAGCTCCGGACCATGACCAACCACGACGAGCGTCTGACCCCGCCTCAGTCCGCCGTCCGCCCCGGCGAGACGGCCGAGCACCCGGCCGGCGAGATCCGGTTGCGCCCGGGCCACGGCCTGGGCCTGCGCTCCCGGCTGCTCGCCGGAACCGGCGGCGCCATCCCGCCGATCGTCGAGTTCCCGACCATGACCACGCCCTTCTGAGAACCGCCCGTGCCACCGCACCACCCCCGGTCCTGAGCGACCGGACCGTCCGCCGCCGGGGAACGGGCAGCCCCCCGGCGGCGGACCCGCGCGGACTCACGCCGACCCGTGCGAGTCCGCGGCACCGGCCGCGCGGGCACCGCGCTCCGCATGTGGTCGTACGGTAACCACCCGGTGGTGCCGCCGTGTCCGCTCCGTGACCGACCCACCACTCTTCAGAACCGATACCCCGTCAAGTAGCCTGCGGCCATGCGGACCACGTCGTCGATCACCGTCGGCCGCGCGACCGAGCTGGCGATGCTCGGCGACGCGCTGGCCACCGCCCGCCAACAGGGCGGCGGAGCGGTCTTCCTGCTCGGCGAGGCCGGCATCGGCAAATCCCGGCTGGCCGGCGAATGCGCCTACCAGGCGTACGGGCTGGGCCTGCCGGTGCTGCGCGGGCGGGGCAGCTCGACCGGCACGGTGACACCGTTCCGGCCGCTGATCGAGGCGCTCTCCTCCCGCTTCCGGGCCGCCGGACCGCCCACCGACCCCGAACTCGCGCCCTACCGGCCCGCACTGGCCCGGCTGGTCCCGGAGTGGCGGGACCCTGCGGCGGCCGGCGCGGGCGTCTATCCGGAGAGCGTGGTCGAGCTGGCCGAGGCGCTGCTGCGACTGCTCGCGGTGCTCGGCCGCGACCAGGGCTGCGTCCTGCTGCTGGAGGACCTGCACGACACCGACGCGGAGACCGTCGCCGTCCTGGAGTACCTGGTCGACAACCTGGCCGGCCTGCCGGTCCTGCTGCTCGCCACGCTGCGCGCCGAACCCGGCCCCGCCCTGGAGCTGGTGCGCGCCGCCGAGCGCCGCCGCGCCGCCACCGTCACCGAACTGCGGCCACTGCCGCCCGCCGAGGTGGCCGCGCTGGCCGCCGCGATCCTGGAGGGCGAGAGCGCCGACCTGCCGGAGGCGCTGATCGGGCACCTCACCGCGCGCGCCGACGGCTGCCCCTACCTGGTCGAGGAGTTGCTGGCCGATCTGCTGGACTCCGGCACGCTGTGCCGGGCCGAGAACGGCCGCTGGGCCTTCGCCGACGGGTCGCGCCCCGGCGTGCCCAGCACCATTGTCCGCAGCTGGGGCCACCGGATCGACCAACTCGACCCGCAGGTAAGGGACCTGCTGCTGACCGCGGCCACCCTCGGCAGCCGCTTCTCGGTGACCACCGTGCAGCTGATCACCGGGTACGACGACCGCACCCTGTTCAGCCACCTGCGCTCGGCCTGCGAGGCCAACGTGATCGTGCCGGACGGCGCCGCCCCGGACCGCTACGCCTTCCGGCACGCGCTGACCGCCGACGCGGTGACGGCCGCCCTGGCTCCCGCCGAACGCGCCGCACTGGCCCGCCGGGCGGCCCGTGCGATCCTCCGCGCCGACCCCGACCTCGTTGAGGAACGACGCCAGTTGGTCGCCTCACTGCTGCTCGCCGGCGGGGACCGGGCCGGTGCGGCGGTGCACTTCGCGGAGGCCGGCCGACGGGTGCTGGAGGCGGGCGCGGCCGGGTCCGCGGTGGTCCTGCTGGAGCGCGCGCACGAGCTCGCCGGGGACGCCGAACGGGCCGGCGTCACCGAGCGGCTGCTGCCGGCGCTGGCCGAGGCCGGACAGCTGGACCGGGCCTTCGAGCTGGTCCGGACCCTGCCGCCGGTCCCGCCCGCGCCACCCGCCGGCGCCGTCCCGGCCGTCGAGCGCCGGATCGACCTGCACACCCGGCTCGCCTGGGCGGCCGTGATGGCCGAACGCGGCGCCGACGCCCTCGACCAGGTGGCCGCCGCACGCACCCTCACCGCGGGGCGGCCCCGCCCCGAGCAGGACGCCGCGCTGGCCGTCGTCGAGGGCCACCTCGCGCTGCTGCCGGACGGCGGGTCGCCGGGCCCGGACGGCGCCCCCGGTGGCGCCCCGGACGAGCCGCCGAGCACCCCGTCCCAGGCCCCGGACGCGGCGGACCGACTCGCCGAGGCCGAGTCGCGCGCCCGCCGCGCCGCCGAGGTGGCCGAGCGCTCCGGCCTGCCGGTGGTCGCCTGCCAGGCCTGGCAGCTGCTCGCCCTGCTCGCCCGCGAACGCGGCTTCGACGCCGCCGACGCCTGCCTGGAGCGGATGCTGACCGTCGCCGAGGCGCACGCCCTGCCCGTCTGGCGGGTCGAGGCGATGCTGCGGCTGGGCGCCAACGCCTTCATGCGCACCGGCGACGGCACCCGGCTGGAGCGCGCCCGGGAGGCCGCCGCCGGGCTCGGCGCGATCGTGCTGACCCAGACCCTGGACGGCCTGCTCGCGATGAACGCCGTGATGCGCGGCGAGTGGAGCACCGCCCGCGCCACCGTCGACCGCTGCCTGGACGCCACCGCCCGCCTGCACAACCTCGCCGCCCACCGCTACCTGCTGCTCTCCTCCGCCACCCTGGCGGCCCACCTCGGCCGGACCCGGGAGATGGAGAGCGAACTGGCCCGGTTCCGGCAGGCCGGCGGCGACGAGTCCTTCCTGACCCCGCTGCGCTACGGGCTCTGCCGCGCGGTCGGCGCGCTGCTCGCCGAGGACCGCGCGGGGGCGCGCGCCGAACTGGACGCCGGGCTCGCCTGGGAGGAGCGCCACCCCAGCGTCTTCTACCTGGCCGGACGGCACGGCCTGCACCCGCTGCTGGAGGTGGCCGAGGGCCGCTGGGGCCGCGCCGAACTCGACCCGGCCACCGCCGCGCCCGCCGCCGAACTCGCCTGGAACCGCCAGTTCCTGCGCTTCGCCGACGCGGTTCTGCTGGGCCGCGAGGGCCGGCCCGAACAGGCCGCCCGCGCCCTCGCCGAGGCCCGGCCGACCGCCGCGGCCTTCCCGCTCGCGCACCACCTGGCACTGCGGATCGCCGCCGAGGCCGCGCTCGCCGACGGCTGGGGCGAGCCGGTGGCCTGGCTGCGCACCGCCGAGGAGTACTTCCACCAGTTGGAGATCCAGCCGGTGGCCGCCGCCTGCCGCACCCTGCTGCGGCGGGCGGGGGCGAGCGTCGCCCAGCACCGCGGCGGGCGCGACGCCGTGCCGGCGGACCTGCGCACCTGCGGGGTGACGGTCCGCGAGTACGAGGTGCTGGTGCTGCTCGCCGACCGGCCCGGCAACCAGGAGCTGGCCCGCAAACTGTCCATCTCCCCGCGCACGGTGGAGAAGCACCTGGCCAACCTGATCGCCAAGACCGGCCGCCGCGACCGCGCCGCGCTCTGCGCGCTCGCCACCGAGCTCCGCACCGCCCCCTGAGCGCCCGCCGCCCTTGGCACACCGCCGGTCGGGCTCAGGGCCGCCCCGCCCGCCCGCCGTTCCCGGCCTCCTGCCACGGCACGGCCTTCGGCGGCTGCGGCGCGGCCGGCTCGCGCGGGGCCCCGTCCGGCTCGGGCAGCCGGCGGGCGAGCGCCCAGGCCAGCGCGCACAGCACGGCCAGCGGCGCGAGCGCGGTGCGCAGCCCGGTGTGGTCGGCGAGCAGGCCGATGGCCGGGCCGGCGAGGCCTCCGACGCTGACGGCGAGGCCGAGGGTCACCCCGCTGGCGGTGCCGATCCGGCTCGGCAGGTAGTCCTGACCGAGCGTCACCTGGAGCGAGAACGGCACGTACAGGGCCAGCGAGATCAGCGCGGCGAAGCCGTACAGGGCGACCGGTCCGGGCACCAGCAGCAGTCCGGCGACCGCCGGGACGGCGGCCGCGTAGGAGAGTCGGACCGTGCGCACCCGGCCCCAGCGGGCGGCGCACCAGCCGCCGAGCACCGTGCCGACCGCGCCGCCGGCGAACAGCGTGAAGAGCGCCACGGTCCCCGTCCCGGAGTCGCCCCGGCCGAGCCGCTGCTGGGCGTAGAGGGCCACGAAGGAACTCAGCCCGACGAAGACCACCGAGCGGCAGCCGATCACCCCCGAGAGCCACAGGAACGCGGGCCGGTCGTCACGCCGGGCGTCGCCGGTGCCGCCGGCAGCGGGCCCGGCGGCACCGGCGGCCAGGGTGCGGACCACCGGTGCGGTGAGCAGCGCCGCGGCCAGCGCGGGCACCGCCAGCCAGGGGGTCGCGCCGAGGCCGCCGGCCGCCAGGACCGGGCCGACCATCAGCGGGGCGAGCGCGAAGCCGATGTTGCCGCCGAGCGAGAACCAGCCCATCCGGGTGTGGCTGTCGCCGCTCGCGGCGCGGGCCAGCCGCGCGGACTCGGGGTGGTAGGCGGCGACCCCGACGCCGGAGAGCGCGACCGCCGCACAGAGCAGCGCGTAGGGGCCGAACAGCCCGGCCAGGCCGACGCCGGTCCCGGCGGCCGCGGTGGCGGCCGGGATCAGCCAGGGCATCGCCCAGCGGTCGGTGAGCGCGCCGAACAGCGGCTGCACGATCGAGGAGAGCAGGGTCGCCGCCAGCACGACCCCGGCGGCGGAACCGTAGTCGAGGCCGCGCTCGGCGACCAGGAAGGGGACGAGGGCGGGCACCACGCCCTGGTAGAGGTCGACGGCGGCATGGCCCGCCGCCAGGACCGCGATCGGGGCGGCGCCGGACGGGACACGGGATCGGAGAGTGGTCACGGAGCGATCCTCGGCCCGGCACGTGGTGGCGGACTTCCGATAAAGTGCCGGACGATGCCGAATTCCCGCCAACCCGACGATTCATCCGATCTGACGGTCACCCGACCGCTGGCCGCCGGCTCGACCGTCTCCGAGCACCGGCACGAGGTGCACCAGATCGTCTACGCGGGCAGGGGCGTGCTCGCGGTGACCACCGCCGCGGGCACCTGGGTCGCCCCGGCGACCCGGGCGCTGTGGATCCCCGCCGGGACCGGCCACCGGCACCGCGCCTACGGACCCACCGTGCTCCACACCGTGGGCCTGCCGCTGGGGCACAATCCACTGCGGCTGACCCGCCCGGCGGTGCTGGCGGTGGGCCCGCTGCTGCGCGAACTGCTGATCGCCTACAGCAGTCCGGGCACCGAGGGCACTCCCGAGGGACGCCGGATGCTGGCCGTCCTGCTGGACCAGCTGCGCCGCGCCCCCGAGCAGCCGCTGCACCTGCCGGTGCCGCGCGACCCGCGGCTCGCGGCGGTCGCCGCGGTGCTCGACGCCGATCCGGCCGACGGCCGCGCCCTCGGCGAACTCGGCCGGGCGGCCGGGGCCGGTGAGCGCACGCTGAGCCGGCTCTGCCGCGAGGAACTGGGCATGACCTTCCCGCAGTGGCGCACCCAGCTGCGGCTGCACCACGCCCTGCGCCTGCTGGCCGAGGACGTCCCGGTCACCGCGGTGGCGCACCGCTGCGGCTGGGCCTCGGCCAGCGCGTTCATCGACGTCTTCCGCCGCACCTTCGGCCACACCCCGGCCGCCCACCACCGCTGACGGACGCCCTACGGTGCCAGCCTGACGATCTCCCCGATCTCCAGGGCCGCGTGGACGGCGCCGTCCCGGGTGACGGCTATGCCGTGCGGCTCGGCGCCCTCGACCGGCAGCGGGTGGCCCGCGTAGCGGCCGTCGGGGGTGAGGGAGCCGATCCGGCCGGCTCCCCACTCGGTGAACCAGAGCCGACCGTCCGGCCCTGCGGCGATGGCGTGCGGGCGGGCGGCGCGGTCGGGCAGCGGATGCTCCGTCACCTCGCCCGCCACGGTGATCCGGCCGATCCGGCCGGCGCCGATCTCGACGAACCAGAGCGCGTCGCCGCCCCGGGCGATGCCGACCGGGGCGGCGCCCTCGGTGGGCAGCGGGTGCAGGGTGACCTCGCCGTCCACGGTGATCCGGCCGACGGCCCCGCCCTGGTTGAGGGTGAACCAGAGGGCGCCGTCCGGCCCGGCCGTGATCATCGACGGGTAGCCGCCGGAGACCGGCAGCGGATGCTCCGTCACCTCGCCGTCCACGGTGATCCGCCCGATCCGGTCGGCGTTCAGCTCGGTGAACCAGAGCGCCCCGTCCGGCCCGGCCGCGATCCCGTACGGACCGCCCTCGGCGGGCAGCGGGTAGCTGCGGGTCTGGCCGTCGACGGTGATCCGGCCGATCCGGTGGTCGCCCGTCCGGGTGAACCAGAGTGCCCCGTCGGGGCCCGCCGTGATCACCGCGGGCGCGCAGCCGGGCGCGTCCAGCCCGTAGCGGGTGACGGTCCCGTCGGCCGCCAACCGCCCGACCTCCCCGGCGTGCACCAGGGTGAACCACAGCGCGCCGTCCGGCCCGACGGTGAGCCCGTACGGTCCGGCCGCCCCGTCCGACACCACGATCCGTTCCACCGTCATCTCCCCCACCGTCATCCTCCGACCAGCGCCTCTCCTCGGCCGTCCGGCGATCCCTCCGCCCCGGCCACGGCACTCTGCCCCACCCGTCCGGCACCGGCAACCGGAATTCCGCGGCGGCGGGCCACTGGTCCGACCGGCGGGCGCGGGCCGCGGCCGCCGGCTCCCCGGGTCCGTGGACGGCGGACCCGGACATCGTCCTCCACGCGGCGCTCTTCGTGCGCGCCGCCGAGTAGACGCTGCGGCGTGGCCGTCCGCTCGCCTACTCCCGAGGCTCCTGAACCGGGTCCGCGAGGGGTTCGGTCCCTCCGCCGTTCCGCTCCCCGCGCCGCCTGCGGCCGGGGTCGCCGCGCAGGACGGAGACGACCCCGAGCCCGGCGGCGCAGACCGGGACGGCCAGCAGGGCGCCGATGATGCCCGCGATCCCGGAGCCCGCCACCACGGCGACCATGATGGTGGCCGGGTGCAGCTCCACCGTCCGGCTCTGGATCAGCGGCTGGAGGACGTTGCCCTCGACGACCTGGACGGCGAGCACCACGCCGAGCGCCCAGAGCCCCGTGCCCACGCCACCGTCGGCGAGGGCGACCAGCACCGCCACCGTGCCGGAGAGGAAGGCGCCGACAAACGGGATGTAGGCGCCCATGAAGACCAGCGCGCCGAGGCCGGGCGCGCCGGGGACTCCGAGGACGAGCAGTCCGACGGTGATGAAGAAGGCGTCGATGAGGGCGATCAGAGTGGTGCCGCGCATGAAGCCGGCCATCGCCTCGAAGGCCCGCTCACCGCAGGCCACCACCGTCTCGGCGGTGCGGTCGGGCAGGTAGGCGCGGATGGTCTCACCAGTGCGGTGGCCGTCGCGCAGGAAGAAGAAGACCAGGGCGAGCGCGAGCACGCCACCGGTGGCGACCTGGGTGGCGAGGCCGAGGCCGGTGAGCACGCTGTCGGTCAGGGTCGTGACGAGCGTGCTGGTCTCACCCTTGGCGTTGTCCAGCACGTGCCGGATCTTCTCGCCGAAGGGGCCGAGCCATTCGGCGAGCCGGTCGCCGGCCTCCTGGAGGGCGGTGGCGATCTGCGGGGCGCTGTGCACCAGGGAGTTGACCAGCAGGGCGATGACCGTGCTGACGGCGGCCACCAGCACGGCGCAGGTGAGTCCGGCGGCGAGGGAGCGGCTGACGCCGCGTCGGACCATCCACGGCATCACTGGCTGGAGCAGCGAGGTGCCGAGCAGCGCCAGGATCACCGGCACGGTGGCGGCACGCAGTTCGACGAGGGCGAAGACGACGAGCGAGGCGACGGTGATCAGCAGCACCAGCGCCGCGGACCAGGCGGCGGCCGCCCGGACCGGGGCCGGCAGCATCAGATAGGGGCGCCGGTGGTCGGCGGGTGGCCGTTCGGACGGAGTCTGCCCCGACATCCGTTCCTCCGTCCGGTCGATCGGTCCAGGTCTGCCCCATCTCAGCAGATGATCCGATCATGCGCCTGTTTTATCCCTTTTGGACGGCGCCCGCCCCGGCGGTCACCTCACGACCGGGGCGGGCGCGCCGGCGCTCAGTCGCGGGACTCGAACAGCCAGGCCTGCCGCTGCTCCTGGACCTCCAGCGGCCGCAGTGCGGTGCGCGGCGGGAAGATGTCCAGCACGCTCAGGTCCAGCGCCAGCTCCTGGCCGTCGACCGGACCTCCGGGGACGACGACGTGGAAGGAGGACCGCTCGGCGGCCTGGTAGAGCGCCCATTCGAACGCCTCCTCGGTTCCCCGGACCTGCTGGTTCACCTCCGGCGGACCGTCCAGGCCGACGTAGTCGCCGTGCCGGAGGTTCCTGATGACGATGTTTCCGTTGTCGAGGCCGGCCACCTCCCACTCCTGCTCCCCGGGCTCACCGGTCGAATTCAGGACGACCACGAACTCCTTGGAGGCCTGGAGGGTGAGCAGCTGCTCGGTGGGCTTGGCGATCGCGTAGACGCCATTGTGCACAGGGGCCACGGCCGACTCCACTTCGGTAGGGGTGGGTCGATTCAAGCCAGTCGAACCGGTACGGACACGGAGCACCGCCGCCGACCCACTCCAATGAGTCACGGCGCCCGCACCTGCGTCCGACCGTCGAACGCGCTAGCCGGCCTCCTCGAAGCGCACCGGACCGTCGCCGCCCGCGAAGGCGAGCACCCGTTCGGCCTCGGCCAGTGCCGCGTCGCGGTCGGCCCGGCCGAGCGGCGTGAACGGGCGGACCGTCACCGACCGGGCCCCGGCGCCCTCCTCCGACAGCTGCCAGCTCCCGGCAACCAGGCCGTCCACCAGCAGGGTGCCGAGCACGATGCCGTTCTGGGTCATCACCCGCGGCCGGTACTCCTCGGGCAGCACCCGGGTGCGGTCGGCGTGCGAGAGCAGCAGGTTGTCGAACGGAGCGACCAGCCGGACCGCGGCGGGGGTGTCCGGATCGGGGCGGGGCGCCTCGGGCAGGTCGTACAGCAGCCGGCCCTGCTCGTCGCGGAAGGTGACCAGGCCCGGGGCGAGCCGCTTCAGCACCGGGGCGAGCCGGCTGAGGCCGCACCACTTCTGCAGGTCGGCGGCGGTGGCCGGGCCGAAGGCGGCGAGGTAGCGCAGCGCGAGGGCGTCCGGCGGGGGCACCGGGTCGAGCGGCCGGCCGAGCCAGGCCTCGGCGGTGGTGTGCGCCGCGGGACCGCCACGACCCCACAGACCGCGCGGCGGGACCTGCACCAGCGGCAGCAGGCAGCGCGCGGCCTGGGCGAGCGCGGCCGGATCGCGGTCGGGGCGGGTGGCGGCCAGTTCGGTGCCCAGCCGCAGGAAGGTGCGGGGCTCCGCCTCGACGAGGGCGCGCGCCTCGACGGCCAGCGCGTCGAGGTCGAGGCCGGTCAGCCGCTTGCCGTAGGTGGTGCGCAACTGCTGTTCCAGCAGCGGCTGCAGCAGGGGCCGCAGGGTCAGGCAGTCCTCGGCGGTGACCAGGTGGATGGTGCCGCGCTGGAGGGCGATCCGCACGACCCGTCGGGTCTCGATCAGCCCGGTCAGCGCCTCGGGGGTGAAGCCGTCGAGGCGGGCGAGCAGACCGAGGTAGGGCGGTTGCGGGGCGGCCTGGGCCTGGAGGCCGCCGAGGTGTTCGATCATGTCCGCCGGGGTGGCGGCGCTGCGCTCCAGCAGGTGCTGACGGGCCAGCAGCGCGCGGCCGAGCGCCCGCGGGCCCAGCACCCCGCCGTCGTCCCCCCGCGGACCCCCGGTCACCGGCGGCCGTCCAGGACGGAGCGCAGCAGGGCGATCCGGTTGCTGGTGATCGAGTCCACGCCGGCCTCGGTCAGCTTGCGCATGGTGCGGCGCAGGTCGGCGGTCCAGGTGGAGACGGCGAGGCCGGCCTGGTGGGCGGCGGCGGTGAAGGCGGGGGTGGCCAGGCCGAACGGCGGGTTGATGTACCGCGGGCGCAGGTCGTCGAGCAGGGCGCGCACGGGCAGCCGGGGCTGCTTCCAGGTGAGCGCGATCTCGGCGTCGGGGGCGAGCGCCCGGACGGCCAGCATCGCGGCGGTGGGGCCGCAGAAGCCGACCCGCTGCTCGGCGCCGAGGTCGGTGACGACCTCCCAGGTGGCGGCGGCCGGGCCCGCGTCGTCGAGGTCGATGAGGAGCTTGGCGCCGGGCGCGGCGGCGGTGGTGGCCTTGAGCGCCTCGGCGAGGGCGGGCACGCGGTACCGGCCGTCGTCGAAGGCGTCGAGCTGTTCGGCGGTGAGCCGGGCGAGCGGGCGCGGGTCGCCCCAGAGGCGTTCGAGGGTGGCGTCGTGCAGCAGGACCGGGACCCGGTCGCGGGTCAGCCGGACGTCCACTTCGACGGCGTCGGCTCCGGCGGCGAACGCGGACTCGACGGAGGGCAGGGTGTTCTCGCGGTGGCGGTACGGGTCGCCGCGGTGGGCGACGGCGAGGACGGGGCGGCGGCGGGCGGCGGAGGCGGTCATCGGTCCGTTCATCGATCCGTTCTTCGGTCCGGTCATCGGTCGAGCGGCGGTCTCGGCGGGCGGCGGTCTCGGCGGGCGGCGGTCTCGGCGAGTGGGCCGGGCGGCGGCCGGGGTCAGCGGAGCTTGCGCGCCAGCCACGGGGTCAGGGTGTACAGGGTGACGGCCTCACGGTAGCTCCGCTCGCCCGGCACGGTGACGATCATGGTGCAGGAGGGCGGGAAGACCCGTTGCTTGAGGTGGACCAGGCCGGTCCAGACCGAGTTCAGGAAGGCCGGGACGCCGTCCCGCGGCACGTCGAAGGCGATGGTGTCGACGGTGACCACGGCCTCGTCGTGGACGAAGAGGCGGACGGTCACCTCGGGCGGTCCGGTGATCTCGACCAGCGCCTCGTGCGGGATCCCGCCCGGTTCGTCGGCGCCGACCAGGCCGGCGAAGGTCTGGTCGCGGCCGATGTCATGGCTGGTCCGCACCGAGTGGCCGTGCCGGGCGGCCATCACCTCGATGGCGAAGACCGCGCTCTGGGTGGACGGCAGCGCTTCGTGGGGCATCGGTGGTCCCTTCCTCTGGGCGCTCAGCGTCGTTCGATCATCACATTGGTGGACTTGATGACTGCCGTGGCCGCCGCTCCCGGCACCAGCTCCAGCTCCTCCGCCGACTCCCGGCTGATCAGCGACACCACCCGGAACGGCCCGGCCTGAATCTCCACCTGGGCCGCGACGTCGCCGAGCACCACGTCGGTGACGATGCCCGGGAAGCGGTTGCGGGCCGAGGAGGGCCGGCCCTCCTCGGCGGCCGTCTCCGGGCGGGCCAGTTCCCGGGCGAAGGCGGCCAGCTCGGCGCCGGCGATGATGCGGTGGCCGTGCCCGTCGCGCTCGGCGGAAATCCGGCCGGCGTCCACCCAGCGGCGCATGGTGTCGGCGCTCACGCCGAGCAGCGCGGCGGCCTCGCCGATGCGGTACGGGTTGGCCGGTGCCCCGGGCTGGCCCATGGTTGCGACTCCTGACGGTGGTGCGGACGGTCGGCCGGCAAGCGGGAGTCCCTGGTCCGCCCCCGCCCGGTCCCGGCCCGCGGCCCATCCTGCCGTACCGGCCGACCGCCGGTGCACACCCCCGTAGGGGCCTCCTTCGAACTCCCGCCCACCGAGCCGCGTCCCGGCACGCACTCCCCCGGCTCGCCGTCCGGGCCGGGGCGGGAGTTCGACGACGGCGCCTACGGTTCGCCGAAGAGGTCCCGGCGGACGGCGTCGCCGGCGGTGAGCACGGCGCCGCCGAGCACCGCGCCGCCGCCCGCCTCGCCGGGGCGGACCTCGGTGCGCAGCGGGGAGAGCCCGGCGAGCCGCCGCTCCACCCGAGCGGCGAGTTCGGCGCCGCCGGCCCGGCCGATCTCGCCGCCGAGCACGACGCAGCCGGGGTCGAGCACCACGCAGACCGCGGAGACGCCGAGGGCGATCCGCTCGGCGAGCTCGTCCAGGAACGGCCCGCCCGGCAGCCCGTCGCCGAGGGCGTCGAGGGCCGCGCGGACGGCGGTCTCGGCGGCCGCGGCGTCGTCGGCCGGCCCGGCGGGCAGCCCGTGGGCGCGGGCCAGCGCGCAGACGGCGGCGCTGCCGGCGACGCTGTGGAAGCCGCCCTCGCAGCTGGTCGCGGAGGGCAGGGAGACGGTGCCGGGGACGGGCAGGAAGCAGATCTCACCGGTGCCGCCGCCCGCGCCGCGGCGCAGCTTGCCGTTCAGGACGACGGCCGCGCCCACGCTGTGGCCGAGCCAGACGAGCACGAAGTCGTCCCGGCCGCGGGCGGCGCCGATCCGGTACTCGGCGCGGCCGGCGAGGTTGACCTCGTTCTCCAGGATCACATCGGTGCCGGGCAGCTCGCGCAGGGCGGCGAGCAGGTCGACGTGCCAGGCGGGCAGCACTCCGGTGGACTGCAGCCGGCCGGTGGCCGGGTCGACCAGGCCGGGGGCGCCGACGGCGACGGTGTGCAGGTGCTCGACGCCGGCCCGGCGGGCGGCGTCGAGCAGGGCGGCGACGATCCGGTCGGCGGCGGCGCGGTGGGCGGCGGCGTCCGGCCCCGGCTCGGCGACGGCGACTTCGGCGCCGGCCAGCGTCTGCCCGGCCAGGTCGGCGACCACCAGGGTGACGCCGCCGGAGCGGACGTCGACGGCCCCGAGGTGGGCGCGGGAGGCGACCAGGGCGTAGAGCCGGGCGTTGGGGCCGCGGCGCTGCTCGCCGCGTTCGCCGACGACGGCGACCAGCCCGGTCCGCTGGAGCCGGTCGAGCAGGTCGGCGACCGTGGGGCGGGAGAGCCCGGTGAGATCGCGCAGCTCGGTCGCGGTGAGTGGTCCCTGGTCGAGCAGCAGGTTGAGCGCCAAGCGGTCGTTGATCGCCCGGGCGGTGCTCGGCGTGGCCGTGCGCGCGGTGGTCATGGCCGGACATCCTTCCAGAGTGTTTCTATCAGGGTCCCTTCCTGATAATTTATCGAACCGTCGCCGCACTGCCACGTCGACGGGCACCACCGCACCCCCACACCACCCCCAGGGCACCGCCGCGCCGCGCGCGGCCGGGAGGGAAGAACCGGATGACCACCAGCCCGACCACAGGACCACTCTTCGACGACCGGGGCACCGCACGCCGGGCCCGCATCGCCGTCGCCCTCGTCTTCGCCGTGCACGGCGCCGTCGGCGGCACCTTCGCGAGCCGGATCCCGTGGCTCAAGGACCACCTCGACCTCTCCCCCGGCCAGCTCGGGCTGGCCCTGGTGATGCCGGCCATCGGCTCGTCCCTCGCGATGCCGCTGGCCGGCCGGATCGTGCACCGCTACGGCGGACGGGCCGCGGTGGGCGGACTGCTGGCGCTCTGCTGCCTGATCCTCCCACTGCCCTCACTGGCCCCCTCACTGCCGGTGCTCTGTCTGTTCCTGCTGACCTACGGCGCGGCGGCGGGCATGTCGGACGTCGCGATGAACGCGCAGGGCGTGGAGATCGAGCAGCGGCTCGGCCGCTCCATCATGTCCGGGCTGCACGGGATGTGGAGCGCGGGCTGCCTGGTGGCGGCCGGCGTCGGCATCCTGGCCGCCCATCAGGACTTCGACCCCCGGGTGCAGATCGCCGTCACCGCCGTCGTCCTGCTCGCCCTCACCCAACCGGCCTGCCGCGCGCTGCCGGACCTGCGGGCGCCCGAACAGGCCGAGGCGCCACCGCGGTTCGCGCTGCCGCCGCGCAGTTCCCTGGTGATCGGACTGGTCGGCTTCTGCGCGGTGTTCGCCGAGGGCGCCTCGATGGACTGGAGCGGCGTCTACCTGCGCGACGTCACCGGCGCCTCACCCGCCGTGGCGGCGGCCGCCTACACCGCGTTCTCGCTCACCATGGCGGTCAGCCGGCTGGCCGGTGACGCGGTGATCCGCCGGCTGGGCGCCGTCCGGGCCACCCGGCTGAGCGGTGCGATCGCCACCGCCGGCGGGCTGCTGGTGGTCGCGGCCGACCGCCCCGCGCTCGCCGTCCCCGGCTTCGCCCTGATCGGGATCGGCGTCGCCGTGGTGGTCCCGCTGGCCTTCGCCGCGGCCGGCCGGAGCGGTGGCAACCCCAGCCAGGCCATCGCCGGCGTCGCCACCGTCACCTACACCTCGAGCCTGATCGCCCCGGCGATCGTCGGCGGACTCGCCCAGGCCACCTCGCTGACCGCCTCCTTCGGCGTGGTCACCGCGCTCTCCGTGGCCCTGCTGCTGAGCGCGGGGGCGCTGCGCCGGGCCGAGGGGCAGGCCGCGGACGGCCCCGGCCCGGAAAGCGTGATCACTCCGGAATCAAAGAACGCTTTCGAAAAAAATACCCCTGCGATATGATGGGAAATTCCTCGGGGAATTCTCGCTAGCATCTCGAACCGCCGGGCACGCGCACCGCGTGCCCGGCGGTTCCGCTGTTGCGAAGGATTTCCCATGTGCTACGAGGCCGATGCCGCCCCGCCCGTCTTCACCCCCGCCACCCACGCCCTCGCCGAGACCGCCGACCTCACTCTGACCTCGGCCGACGGCATGGCGCTCGGCGCCTTCCTGGCCCGCCCGGAGCACCCGGCCGGGCCGGGCGTGCTCGTGCTGCCGGACAACAAGGGCCTTTCCGATTTCTACCGGCGGACCGCCGTCCGACTCGCCGAGCAGGGATTCCCGGCGCTCGTCGTCGACTATTACGGCCGCACCGCCGGAGCCGAGCCGAAGGATCGCGCGCCGGAATTCGGCGAGCTGCCGAACCTGCTGCCGCACCTGCTCGCCCTCACGCCCGAGGGCCTCGACGCCGACCTCGCCGCGGGCATCGACCGGCTGCGCGCGCTGGGCGCCGCCGAGGTCGTCGCGCTCGGCTTCTGCTTCGGCGGCCGCCAGGCCTTCCGCACCGCCGCACCGCGCTTCGGCCTGGCCGGCGCGGTCGGCTTCTACGGCTACCCCGACACCATCAACGGCGCCCCGGGGCCGACCCAGCTCGCCGCCGGACTGAGCGCGCCGATCCTCGCCTTCTGGGGCGGCGCCGACGAGCACATCCCGCCGAGCGCGGTCGCCGCCTTCGACGCCGCGCTCACCGGAGCCGGCTGTGAACACGAGTTCATGACTTTTCCTCAGGCTCCGCACAACTATTTCGAACTGACGGCTGTCCAACACCGCGACGCCGCAAGGGAGTCCTGGATCCGACTCCTCGGCTTCCTGTCCGAGCGCACCACCCGTCGCACCTCAGGAGGACAACCGTGACCGAAGACGCCCCCGCCCGAAGACGCCGCCTCGGCGCGGCCCTCGGCGCACTCGCCACCGCCGCCGCGGCCGCGCTGGTCTCACCCGGCGCCGCCCATGCCGAGCAGATCCCCCGCTACACCCTGTACTTCGAGCTCCGCAACGCGGCGACCGGCAAGTGCCTGGAGGTCGCCGACTGGCGCAAGGACGACGGCGCCCCCGTCCGCCAGTGGACCTGCCACGGCGGCGCCAACCAGCTGTGGACCGCCAACAGCAACGGCCAGCTCCTCAACGCGGGAAGCAGCTCGTGCCTGGACGTGCCCGGCTCCAGCACCGTGCTGGGTACCCAGCTGGTCATCTGGGGATGCCACTTCCGGCCCTCGGCCGACAACCAGCTCTGGTCCGTCCCCCACGTCAACCGGCCCTCGCCCGACTACGTGGGCAGCGCCTTCGGGGTCCTCGACGTCTACGGCTTCGACCCCTCCGACGGTGCCCCGGTCGTCACCTGGGGGCCCAACGGCGGCGCCAACCAGATCTGGACGGGCCTGGAGACCCGGGTCAACTTCTGACGCCGAACCCTGCCCGATCCCGGTTCCGGCGCCTACGCCGACGACCGGCGACCCCACCAGTAGAGGAGAACCGCACCGTGTCCACCCGCACCACCTCCCCCACCCGCCGTCTCGGCGCCGCGCTCGGCGCGTTCGTCGCCGCGGCGGCGGCCGTCCTGGTCTCACCCGGTGCCGCCCACGCCGGGCGGGTCCACAGATTCTCGCCCTACTTCGAGATCCGCAACGTGGCCACGGGCAAATGCCTTGAGGTCGCCGACTGGAGCACCGCCGACCGCGCGCCCGTCCGCCAGTGGACCTGCACCGGCGGTGCCAACCAGCAGTGGAGCAACAGCAACTACGGCCTCCTGACGAACCTGCACAGCGGCAAGTGCCTGGACGTCCCGTGGGACTCCACCGCGTGGGGCACCCAGCTGATGCAGTGGCCCTGCATCGAACTCGGAACCCCTTACGGCCAGTCCTGGCGGACCCCCGGCGTCGGCCGGCCCTCGCCCAACACCGTGCCCACCCCCCTCGGGCTGGTCCTAGACGTGTACGGCTACGACACCTCCGACGGCGCCCCGGTGGTCACCTGGGGGGCCAACGGGGGCGACAACCAGCTCTGGATCGGGATCGACCCCCAGATCACCCTGCCTTCCTTCTGACAGCGGGTCCCGGTGCCGGGACGCGTCGCCGTCCCGGCACCGGGACCGATCACCCCCGAGGAGTCCCATGTCCATCCGCCCCGCCGCCGTCCTGCTCACCCTCACCGCCGCCCTCGCCCTCGCCGCGCCCGCCGCGCAGGCCGACACCTCCAACCCCACCCCGCCCACCGACCCGTTCGCCATCACGAACCTCGACTCCGGCAAGTGCCTGGAGGTGGCCGACTGGCGCACCGACGACGGCGCCCCCGTCCGCCAGTGGACCTGCACCGGCGGCGCCAACCAGAAGTGGTTCCGGGCCGCCGGCGGCCTGCTGGTCAACGTGAACAGCGGAACGTGCCTGGACATCCCCGGCTACAGCACCGAGCCCGGCACCCAGCCCGTGGTGTGGCGCTGCAACGGCGGCACCAACCAGCAGTGGTCCGAGCAGCTGATGCACTCCGGGACGCGCCGCTACGCCAACGTGAACAGCGCGCTCGTCCTCGACGTCGCCTTCGGCAGCAAGGCCGACGGCGCGCCCGTCATCCAGTGGAACCCGATCGACGTGCCCGTCGCCTACAACCAGATCTGGATCCCCTCGAACTTCACCCCGGGCCCGACCGCCTGACCACCCGCACCCGGCCAGGCCCCGGCCAGGGCCCGCCCACCGACCCGCAGGAGGAACCGTGAGCACCCCTCTCCGCACCCGCGCGGCCCGTCTCGGCGCCGCCACCGCCCTCGCCGCCGCCCTCGCCGCGACGCTGCCCGCCGCACCGGCGGCGGCGGAGGAGAACAGCCCGCAGATCGCGCTCCTCAACGTCGCCAGCGGCAAGTGCCTGGAGATCGCCGACTGGCGCACCGACGACGGCGCCCCCGGCCGCCAGTGGACCTGCACCGGCTACGCCAACCAGAAGTGGCACTGGACCGACGCCGGCCAGCTGGTCAACGTGAACAGCGGCAGATGCCTGGAGATCCCCAAGGCCTCGACCGTCTGGGGCGTCCAGGTCGAGCAGCGGACCTGCAACGGCAACCCCGAGCAGCGGTGGAGCGACGCCAACCGCCTGCCCGACGGCACCCGCCTGATCGTCAACCTCAACAGCGGGCTCCTACTCGACCTGGCCGGCGGCAGCGCCGCCAACGGAGCCAGGGTCGTCCAGTGGGCCTGGAACGGCGGCAACAACCAGAAGTGGAGCTACGACACGCTCCCCTGGACCGGCCCGCACAGCTGACCGCGCGACCGACCGCGCGGCGATCTTCCCGTCCCGTACGCATCGAGGGGATTCCCATGATCCGTCGTCGCACCACCCGCCGCCTCGGCGCGGCGGCCGCCGTCCTCACCGCCGCCGGAACACTCGGCCTCGTCACCCCGACCACCGCGCAGGCCGGACCCGACGAGCCGTTCGCACTGATCACCGCCAACCACTCGCCCGTCGAGCAGTGCCTGGACGTCACCGGCCAACGGACCGACCCCGGCGCGCCCGTCGAGCAGTGGCCCTGCAACGGCGGCGACAACCAGAAGTGGTACTGGACCGCCGACCACGAGCTGATCAGCGTGCAGAGCGGCAAGTGCCTGGACATCCCCTTCAGCAGCACCGAGGAGGGCGTGCAGGCCATCATCTGGCCGTGCAACGGCGGCAACAACCAGAAGTGGAGCACCAGCCTGGTCCACCACGTCGGCCTGTACACCCTGACCAACGTCAACAGCGGGCTGCTGCTGGACGTCCGCGCCGAGGACCCGACGCCCGGCACACCGGTGATCCAGTGGCACGGGAACTACGGGCTCAACCAGAAGTGGTTCTACTCGCCCAGGCCGGCCGGCTTCTAGTCACCCGGGAGATCACCGTGCGCACCCACCGCACCACCCCTCGGCGTCTGAGCGCGGCCGCCGCCGTGCTCACCGCCGCCGGCGCGCTCGTCCTCGCCGCGCCCACCGGAGCCCACGCCGAATCGGCCCCGACGACGATCAGCAACATGGCCGGCCGCAAATGCATGGAGGTCGCCGACTGGCGGACCGACGACGGCGCCCCCGTCCGCCAGTGGAGCTGTCACAGCGGCGCCAACCAGCAGTGGATCAGAACCGACTACGGAGAGATCGTCAACGTCCACAGCGGTAAGTGCCTGGACATCCCCAACTACAGCACCACCCCGGGCACCCAGGCCGTCCAGTGGACCTGCAACCGCGGCCTCAACCAGGCGTGGCACGTCTACCCTCGCGGGTGGAAGCCGGAGTTCTACGTGTCGAACCTGTACAGCGGGCTCCACCTCGACCTCTTCGAGGGAAGCACCGCCGACGGCACGCCTATCGGCCAGTGGAAGCTGAACGCCGACCCCAACCAGCGCTGGTACTTCTGACCGGCCCCTCCCCGCGCCCGGTCCGCCCCGCACCCGTGTGCTGGGCGGGCCGGGCGCCCGGTTAGGCTCGGGCCGTGCCCGAACCCGTGACCTCCCCGCCTCCGCCCGGTCCCGCCCCGGCCGACCCGCCGGAGCGTTCGCCGTGGCCGCGGTTCGCCCTGCTGGTGGCGATCCTCGGCGCGGCGACGGCCTCGCTGCTGCTGTGGAGCCCGACCGCCCTGTTCGACGGCAGCCTGTTCACCGGGGCGCCCTGGTACTGGCGCGTTCCGCTGTTCACCGCGGTGTACGCGGTCGGTACGGTGGCCTTCTTCCCCCGGCCGGCCCTGAACGCGGCCGCCGGACTGCTGCTCGGCGTGCAGCAGGGGCTGCTGCTGGCCGTGCTGGGCACCACGCTCGGGGCTGCGGTCGCCTTCGGCCTGGCCCGCTGGCTGGGGCAGGACGCGCTCCGGCGCTTCCTGCGCGGGCGGATGCTGCTGGCGCTCGACCGGCGCTTCACCGACCAGGGGTTCCGCAGCGTCCTGCTGCTCCGGCTCCTCCCCGGCCTGCCGTTCCAGGCGGCCACCTACGGCGCGGCCGTCTCCGGGGTCCGCTTCCCGGCGTTCATCCTCGCGACCGCGCTCGGGGTGGTCCCGGTCACGGCGGTCTACGTCGCCGCGGCGGCCACCGCGCGCGAGCCGGGGTCGACCGGCTTCCTGCTCTCGGCCGGGCTGGTCGGGCTGATCGGCGTCGCGGGCCTGGTCCCGGTGGTCCGGGCGGCCGTCCGGCGGCGGCGCGCGGTCCAGGCCTGAGCGCGGGGCGCCCGGGGCGGCGCGCCGGGCGCGGGACACGCCGATGCGCTCGGCCGGACGGGGCCGTTGTCGGTCCCGTGTGAAATCGTTCCCGCATTGTTGACAGAAGGTCAATTGCCCGGTGGACCCGACCGATATCTTCTACGCGCGCAACCGTACGTCCCTCCGCCGCGTCGCTTCTGGTGCCCGGGTCCGCCCGGGCCGTCGGCACGGCGCGACTCGTACGGACGGCGCGAGCGGGCACGACACCGGTGATCAGTGCGATACTCGGACAGTTCCGACGAGTGGATGACGTGTCAAAAGGGCACGCGCACCGGGGGACCTGTATCGGAACAGAGGCAGGGAGGCGCGGCATGGGAGCACTTCGCGACGAGCACCACAACGGGTGGCTGATGCCCTCCGGGAGCTACCCGGCCGCGGTGTACGAGGACGAGTGGGTCGAGCAGGAGACGGTACCGTCCTCCCCCGCCCCCACGAAGATCGTCTCCCTGCGGCCGACCGGATTCGAGGCGGCCCGCACGGTCGGCGAGCACATCCGGGCGAGCACCCCGGTGGTCATGGACCTCACCGAGATGGAGGAGGCCGAGGCCAAGCGCATGGTCGACTTCGCCTCCGGTCTGATCTTCGGCACCCGCGGCGGCATCGAGCGGATCGCCCGCCGGGTGTTCCTGCTCACCCCGGCGGACGTCGAGGTGATGGTGATCGACCGCCCGCTCGACGACACCGGCTTCTACAACCAGAGCTGACCGGCCGGGACGGGCCGGGACGAGAACCAGGGACGGCAGGCGCCGTCCCCGGTTCTTTGTCGTCCGGCCCCGGTACGGACACGCCTCGAACGAGACGTCCGAATTAATTCTGAGACATCAGCGTCTCATTCGACGTACACTCGTTCCATGGCCACCGACCGTGACTCCGTGCTCGAAGCCGCCGTCGGCGTGCTCTCCCGCCGCCCGACCGCCCACCTCGACGAGATCGCCCGCGCCGCGGGCATCAGCCGCGCCACCCTGCACCGGCTCTTCCCGGGGCGGGAGGCGCTGATCCGCGAGGTCGGCATGCTCGCACTGCAGCGCCTCGCCTCGGCTTTCGACACCGCCGCCGTCGAGGAGGGCGACGCGCACGACGCGCTGCGCCGGCTCACCGAGGCGGTCGTCCCGGACGCCATGCTCTGCGCCTACCTGACCGGCGAGAGCCAGCTCTACGACGACGAGGCCGTCAACGAGCTCTGGGAGGTCCAGGTCGCCCGGCTGCACGCGCTCTTCCTGCGCGGACAGCAGCAGGGCGTGTTCCGCATCGAGCTCTCCGCGGCCTGGCTCAGCGAGGCGTTCCTGGACCTGCTCGCCGGGATCGGCTGGGCCGTCCAGGACGGCCGGCTGGCCCCGCGCGACGCCACCTTCTCGCTGGCCGAGCTCTTCCTCGGCGGCGCCCTGCGCACCCCGCGCCCGCACTGATCCCCACCCCCGTCCACCGCACCGCGGACCGGAAACCGGATACCGATACCCATGAGCAGCACCGTCCACCTCCAGCCCCGCCAGCGCTGGACCGGCCTCGCCGTCCTCGTCCTGGCCGTCACCCTGGTCGCCGTCGACGCGACCGTCCTGTCGCTGGCCATCCCCTCGATCAGTGAGACCCTGCGCCCCAGCGGCACCCAGCTGCTCTGGATCGGCGACGCCTACTCCTTCGTCCTGGCCGGCCTGCTGGTCTCGATGGGCTCGCTCAGCGACCGGATCGGCCGCAAGCGGCTGCTGCTGGCCGGTGCCACCGCGTTCGGCGCCGCCTCGCTGCTCGCCGCGTACGCGCCCAGCGCCGGCTGGCTGATCCTGGCCCGGGTGCTGCTCGGCGTGGCCGGGGCGACCATCATGCCGTCCACCCTCTCGCTGATCCGCACGCTCTTCCCGGACGACCGCGAGCGGGCCACCGCGATCGGCATCTGGGGCGCCGCCGCGTCCGCCGGTGCCGCGCTCGGTCCGGTGGTCGGCGGCGTGCTGCTGGAGCACTTCTGGTGGGGTTCGGTGTTCCTGCTGAACATCCCGGTGCTGGCGCTGCTGCTGGTCTTCGGCGCCTGGCTGCTGCCGGAGTCCAAGGACCCGAAGCCGGGCCGCTGGGACGTGCTGAGCGTGCTGCTGTCGCTGGCCGGGGTGATCGGTGTGGTCTACGCGATCAAGGAGGCCGCGGCGCACGGTGTCGCCCGCTGGGACGTGCCGGTCGCGGGCCTGCTGGGCGCGCTGGCGCTGATCGTCTTCGTCCGGCGTCAGCTGCGGCTGGAGACCCCGCTGCTGGACGTCCGGCTCTTCCGCAACCGGCGCTTCACGGCCGCCGTGCTGGCCTCGCTGATCGCGCTGGTCGGGCTCTCCGGGGTGGTCTTCGTGACCTCCCAGTACCTCCAGCTGGTCCGTGGTTACCCGCCGCTGAAGGCGGGGCTGGCCGAGCTGCCCGCCTTCGCCGGTGCGATGGCCGGCGGTCTGCTGACCGCCTGGCTGGTGCGCCGCACCGGGGCCCGGGCGGCGCTCACCCTCGGCCTGCTGGTGATGGGCGCCGGGATCGGCATCCTCGGCTGGGTCCAGCAGGACACCACCTACCTGGTGATGGCCGTCGCCTTCCTGCTGGTCGGCACCGCTGAGGGCGTGGTCTACACGCTCGGCGCGGACCTGGTGCTCGGCGCCGCCCCCGCCGACAAGGCGGGCGCCGCCTCGGCGGTCTCCGAGACCGCCTACGAGCTGGGCACCGCACTCGGCATCGCCCTGGTCGGCTCGCTGGTCGGCGCGCTGTACGTGGACCGGCTGGTCGTCCCGGCCGGGACGGACCCGGCGGCGGCCGCGCAGGCCGGGCACTCGCTGGGCGGCGCGGTGGAGGCCGCGCACGGGCTGCCGGACACCCTGGCCGGGCCGCTGCTGGCGAGCGCCAAGGAGTCCTTCGTGCACGGCCTCAACACGGCCGGGATCGTGGCGGGCGTGATGCTGCTGGGCGCGGCGGCACTGGCCTGGCGGCTGCTGCGCGGGCTGAGCGGCGGCACGGCGGCGGAGTCGTCGCAGGAGACGGCCGCGGTCCGGGAGCAGACACCGGAGAAGGCGAGCGCCTGAGACATGACGGTTCCCCGTACCCCCACCGACCGGGGGTGCGGGGAACCGTCATGTCCGCCGGGGCTCGAACGGGTGGCCCGGACGGGCGGCTCAGACGGTGCCGAAGGGCAGTTCCAGCTCCGCCCAGACCACCTTGCCGTCCCGGGTCAGCCGGCTGCCCCAGCGCTGGGCGAGTTCGCTGACCAGGAACATGCCCCGGCCGCCCTCGTCCTGCTCGGCGAAGGGGCGCAGCTGGGGCGTCTGGCCGCCGGCGTCGGCGACCTCCAGGGTGAGCACCCGGTCGCGGAAGAGCCGCAGCCGGCGCGGGGCGTCGGCGTGCAGCAGGGCGTTCGTGACCAGTTCGCTGACCAGCAGCTCGGCGTAGTCGCAGAGCGCGCTCAGGCCCCAGGCGTCGAGCGTGGCGCGGGTGAAGCGGCGGGCCTGGCCGGGCAGCCGGCCGCCGCCGGTGAGCGGGAGGGTGGCGACCCGGTCGGCGGGCAGCGGCAGCACCCTGGCCATGATCATCGCGATGTCGTCGTCACTGCCGCCGCTGACCAGCGCGCCGAGCACGGCGTCGCAGTTCTCCTCCAGGGTCCGGCCGGAGCCGGACAGGGTGCGGGCGAGCAGGTCGATGCCGTCGTCGAGGTCCTGCCCGCGCCGTTCGACCAGGCCGTCGGTGTAGAGGGCGACCATGCCGCCCTCGGGGAGCGCGAACTCGATCGACTCGAAGGCCACCCCGCCGACGCCGAGCGGCACGCCGGGCGGCATCTCGACCCGGCGGGGCGTGCCGTCCGGGGCGACCCAGACGGGCGGCAGGTGGCCGGCCGAGGCGACCTGGAGGGTGCGTTCCAGCGGGTCGTAGACGGCGCAGATACAGGTCGCGAACTGGCCCTCGCCGATGCCCGAGGCGGTCTCGTCCAGCCGGGTGAGCACCTGCTCGGGCGGCATGTCGAGGGTGGCCAGGGTGCGGGCGACGGTGCGCAGCTGGCCCATCGTGGCGGCGGCCCGGATGCCGTGGCCCATGACGTCGCCGACGACCAGCGCGACCCGGCCGCAGGAGAGCGGGACCACGTCGAACCAGTCGCCGCCGACCTCGCTGGTGACGCTGGAGGGCAGGTAGCGGTAGGCGATCTCCAGGCCGAGGGTGCGGTGGATCTCCTGGGGCAGCAGGCTGCGCTGGAGGGTGAGCGCGGTCTCCCGCTCGCGCCGGTAGAGGCGGGCGTTGTCGATGGCGAGGGCGGTGCGGGCGACGAGCTCCTCGGCGAGGGCGACGTCGGCGGAGGTGAACGGCTCGGGGTTGCGCATGCGGATGAACTCGGCGCCGCCGAGCACCATGCCCCGGGCGGTGACCGGCAGCATCAGGTAGGAGTGGATGCCCGCCGCGAGGCCGGGGGCGACCCGGTCCGGGCTGGCGACCAGTCCGCGCAGCACCTCGGCGTCGACGCGGGCGCGCAGCAGCGGCCGGCCGCTGCGCAGGCACTGGTTGTAGCTGCGTTCGGGGGCGTACTCGGAGACCTCGCCGACGACGTCGACGGCGTTCGCGAGCCCGGTCTCGTAGGCCTCGCCGACGGCGAGGGCGCGCAGCTGGACGGGGCGGTCCTCCGGGACGGGGGTGGGTTCGGCGCCGCGCAGCACCGTCTCCAGCAGGTCGACGGTGGCGAAGTCGGCGAACCGGGGGACGACGGCCTCGATGAGCTCCTCGGCGGTGCGCTGGAGGTCGAGGGTGGTGCCGATCCGGGCGGTGGCCTCGGCGATGGTGGCGAGGCGTTCCTGGGCGCGGGCGGCGCGGGCCTCGGCCTGGAAGCGCTCGGTGACGTCGATGATCGAGGAGCAGACGCCGAAGACCCGGCCGGCGGAGTCCTCCAGCCGGAAGTAGGAGGCGGACCAGGCCCGGTCGCGGCGCGGGTCGCCGGGGACGCGGCCGTGCGAGCGGGCGTCGACCACGGGCCGGCCGGTGGTCAGCACCTGCTTCATGAGCTGTTCTATCTCGGTGCTGTTGATGCCGGGCAGGATGCTGCTGATCCGCCGGCCGAGGTGGTCGGCGACGGGCAGGCCGTTCATCCGGGCCAGGGACTCGTTGAGCCGGACGTAGCGCAGCTCGGTGTCGTAGACGGCCATGCCGATCGGGGACTGGCCGAAGATGCCGTCGAGGACGGCGAGGTCGGCCTCGACCCGGTGCAGGGCCGCGGTGTCGGAGGCGGTGGCGAGCACCAGCAGGGTGCCGCCGGGGCCGGCGATCGGGTACGTGCGGAACTCCAGCTCGACGGTGTGGCCGTCGCGGTGGCGCAGCGGGTGGATGCCGGACCAGCCCTTGCCGCCGAGGATGCGCGCGAAGAGTTCGAGGACCTCGGGGCGGCTGTCGTCCTCGGTGAGCAGCCGGGCGGCGTGGCTGCCGACGGCCTCCTCGGCGGTCCAGCCGAGCAGGGCCTCGGCGTCCTCACTCCAGTGCAGGATGCGGCCGTCGTCCTGGAGCAGGGCGGTGGCGAGCGGAAGGAGGCGATGGCCGTCCAGGCGTGCGGGCGTGGCGCCGGCTCCGGGGCCGGTGGCGTTGGTGGCGTCCCACTCGTCTCTCCGCATGATCAGGCTGTACCCCGGTTCGGCTCGTGCCCGGCCGGACGGACCTCGTGGGTCCGTGCGGTCGGGGTTCTTCTCCAGACTGCACGGACATCGGCCGCCCGGCGACCCCTTGGTGAGGGGCGCGGGTCGTCCAGGTGTACGGGCGTCATGGGCCTACCGGCCGCAGCGTACTCTCCAGAAGGCCCGCCCACTGCCGGATCACTCCGGATCGTCGGGCGCTGTCGTCCGTGAGCAGATTGGCGAGGCCGAGGCCGCGGGCCATGTCGAGGGTGGCCTGCACGGTTTCGCGCACACCGGGGTGCGTCTCGTCGGCCCCGAGGAACTCGACGGCGGCGCGGTGGGCCTCGCGGCCGAGATGACCTTCCAGGCCGATGATCCGCTCGCGCAGCGGTTCCTCGGTGGCGGCGGCGACCCACAGGTGGAGGGCGGCGCGGAACAGCGGGCCGGTGTAGAGGCGGACGATCATGTCGACGACCGCTTCGGTGCGGGCCGGGCCGGCGGCGGGAAGTGCGTCGGCGTGGGCCCGGACGGCGGCCAGCCGTTCGGCGGTGACGTGTTCGACGGCCGCGGTGAAGAGGTCCTCGCGGGTCGGGAAGTGGTGCTGGGCCGCGCCCCGGGAGACGCCGGCGCGCTCGGCGACGACGGCGACGGTGGAGCCGTTCCAGCCGAGCTCGGCGAGGCAGTCGACCGCCGCGGCGAGCAGCCGGGCCCGGGTGGCGCGGCTGCGGTCCTGCCGGGGGGTGCGGGCGGCGCCCGGGTGGGTGGTCATCGGCGGCGGCGGTTCCTGTCCGTGCGGGGGTGTCGGCCGGTCGATCCTCGCAGACGGTGGCCCCGCGGACGCTGGTGAGGGGCGGTGCGGCCGGTGGGACGGCCGCACCGGGAGTCGCCGGGCGGCCGGTTCAGCGGGCGGCGGCCGCCTCGCGCTCGCGCAGCTCGCGGCGCAGGATCTTGCCGGCCGCGGACTTCGGCACGGCGTCCAGGAACTCCACCGACCGCACCTTCTTGTACGGCGCGACCTGGCCGGCCACGAAGGCGGTGACCTCCTGCTCGGTGAGGGCGCTGCCGGGGGCGCGGACCACGAAGGCCTTGGGGCTCTCGGTGCCCTCGGCGTCGCGCACCCCGATCACGGCGGCGTCGGCGATCTGCGGGTGGCTGAGCAGCAGCGCCTCCAGTTCGGCGGGGGCGACCTGGTAGCCCTTGTACTTGATCAGCTCCTTGACCCGGTCGACGATGTACAGGTAGCCGCGCTCGTCGACGAACCCGATGTCGCCGGTGTGCAGCCAGCCGTCGTCGTCGACGGTGGCGGCGGTGTCGGAGGGGCGGCCGAAGTAGCCCTTCATCACCTGCGGGCCGCGGATCAGCAGCTCGCCGTGCTCGCCGGTGCCGAGGTCGGCGCCGGTGCCGTCGAGGGCGGTGACCCGCAGTTCGGTGGAGGGCACCATCCGGCCGACCGAGCCCGGGGAGGGGTCCGGGTCGGTCGGGTCCATCACGTGGCAGACCGGGGAGAGCTCGGTCATGCCGTAGCCCTGGAGGATGTGCGACAGCCCGAGCCGGCGGGCGCAGGCTTCGGCGAGTTCGCCGTCCAGCGGGGCGGCCGCGCACAGCAGGTACTCCACGGAGGAGAGGTCGTACTGCTCGACGACCGGGTGCTTGGCGAGGGCGAGCACGATCGGCGGGGCGGCGAGCACGGACTGCACCCGGTGGTCCTGGACGGTTCGGCAGAACTGCTCCAGGTCGAAGCGGGGCAGGACGACGACGGTGGCGCCGCAGCGCAGCGGCTGGTGGAGCAGGGCGGCGAGGCCGTAGATGTGGAAGAAGGGCAGGACCGCGAGGAGGCGCTCGCCGGGCTTGGGGCGGAAGACGGCGTCGGTCTGGGCGAGGTTGGTGGCGATCGAGCGGTGGGTGAGCATCACGCCCTTGGGCAGGCCGGTGGTGCCGCTGGAGTAGGGCAGGACGGCGATGGACTCGGCCGGGTCGAGGGCGATTTCGGGCTCGGGGCCGGTGGCGGCGAGCAGGTCGGCGAGTGAGAGGTGGCCCTCGGCGCCGTCCAGGACGACGATCCCGGCCAGCGGACGGCCCTCGGCGGCGATCCGGTCGGCGGCGGCGCGGGCGGTGGGCAGGAACGGCGAGACGGTGATCAGCCAGCGGGCGCCGCTGTCGGCGAGCTGGACGGCGAGTTCGCCGTGGGTGGTGAGCGAGGAGACCGGGGTGACGGTGGCACCGGCCCGGGTGGCTCCGAAGAACGCCATCGGGTAGCGGATGCTGTTGGGGCTGAACAGGGCCACCACGTCGCCCGGGCGGACGCCCGCCTCGGCGAGTCCGGCGGCCACCCGCCGGACGGCATGCGCGAGTTGTGCGTAGCTGACGGTCTCGCCGGTGATCCCGTCGATGAGGGCGGGCCGGTCGCCGTGCCGCTCGGCCTCGCCGAGGACGGCGTCGTGCAGGGCGAGGTCGACGATGCCGACGTCCGGGAACTCGCTGTGGAACACCAAGGCGTGCCTCCTGTGCGGTTGTTGGCGCGGGGCGGGACGGCCGGCTGGAGGTCGTTGCGACCGGCCGTGCGGCGTGCGGACAGGAGCATACGGACAGTGGGCGCCCGGTGCGCCCCAGTGACGGACGTTTGGCGGAGCGCGCGGGGCGCGGGGGTGGCGCGGTATGGCGAATTCCGAGGTGGGGGCAGGTCCAGGGGGTTCCCGTGCGGGGGATTCGGTCAGATGTCAGAACGATGATGCGACGATCCGTTCGAGAATCCGGGCCCCGGCCGACCCGCCGGTTCCCGTGGAGGGCTTCGACAGGACCTCGGTAGGACCTCAGCAGGACCTCAGTAGGACCTCAGTAGGACCTCGGCAGGCCGAGGGTGTGCTGGGCCACGTAGTTGAGGACCATCTCGCGGCTGACCGGGGCGACCCGGCCGACCCGGGTGGCGGCGAGCAGCGCGGCGAGCCCGTACTCCTGGGTGAGGCCGTTGCCGCCGAGGGTCTGCACGGCCTGGTCGACGGTGCGGGCGGCGGCCTCGCCGGCCGCGTACTTGGCCATGTTGGCGGCCTCCCCGGCGGCGGCGTCCTCGCCCGCGTCGTAGAGCAGGGCGGCCTTCTGGGTCATCAGCCGGGCCAGTTCGATCTCCACCGCGCACTGGGCGAGCGGGTGCGCGAGGCCCTGGTGGGCGCCGATCGGGGTGGACCAGACGGTGCGGGTGCGGGCGTACTCGACGGCCTTGCCGAGCGCCTGGCGGGCGAGGCCCAGCGAGAACGCGGCGGTCATGATCCGCTCGGCGTTGAGGCCGGCGAACAGCTGGAGCAGTCCGGCGTCCTCGTCGCCGACCAGCGCGTCGGCCGGCAGCCGGACGTCGTCCAGGAAGACCTGGAACTGCCGTTCGGGGGCGACGAGTTCCATCGCGATGGGCCGGTACTCGAAGCCGGGCGTGTCGCGCGGGACGACAAACAGCGCGGGCTTCAGCCGCCCGGTGCGGGCGTCCTCGGTGCGGGCGACGAACAGCACGGCGTCGCAGTGGTCGATGCCGGAGACGAACACCTTGCGGCCGGTCAGCAGCCAGTCCACGCCGTCGCGCCGGGCCACGGTGGAGATCCGGTGGGAGTTGGAGCCGGCGTCCGGTTCGGTGATGCCGAAGGCCATCCGGCGGCTGCCGTCGGCGAGGCCGGGCAGCCAGTGGCGCTTCTGCTCCTCGGTGCCGTAGCGGGCGATCACGGTGCCGCAGATCGCCGGGGAGACGATCAGCAGCAGCAACGGGCAGCCGGCGGTGCCGAGTTCCTCCAGGACGATCGCGAGGTCGCCGATCCCGCCGCCGCCCCCGCCGTACTCGGCGGGGAGGTTGACGCCGAGGTAGCCGGCCTTGCCGGCCTCGGACCAGAGTTCCTCGGCGGGTTCGTGGGCCCGGGCCCGGGCGAGGTAGTAGGCGGACCCGAAGCGGGCGCCGAGGGCGGCGACGGCGCCGCGCAGGGCGCGGCGTTCGGGGGTTTCGAGGAGCTGGCTGCCGATGGCGGACATGCGCGGTCCTTCCTCAGACCTCTTCGGGGGACGGTGCGAGGGGCTGCACGGGAGACGGTCCGGGGGACGGTGCGGGGGACGGTGCGGGGGGCTTCACGACGGCGAGCAGGGTGCCGGTCTCGACCTGCCGGCCCGGGGCGGCGCGCAGTTCGACCAGGATCCCGTCGGCCGGGGCGGCGATCCGGTGCTCCATCTTCATCGCCTCCAGCACGAGCAGCGACTGGCCGGCGGTGACGGCGTCCCCGACGGCGGCGGTGGTGCGCACCACGGTGCCGGGCATCGGGGCGAGCAGCTCGCCGGGGTCGGTGCGCACCGGGGCTTCGGCGAAGCGCGGCAGGGCGGTGAGCGCGGTGGCGCCGGCGGGCGTGTCGATGTGCACCCGGTCCCCGTAACGGGCGACCCGGTAGGCGCGCCGCACCCCGCCCTCGCGCAGTACGACCAGGTCGGGCGCGGCGTCGAGCAGTTCGACGTCCGGGTGGCCCTCGGCCCGCAGCCCGGTGCGGGTGAGCCGGTAGCGGACCTCCCGCTCGGCGCCGTCCTCCGACCGGTAGCGCTTGAGCTGCGGCTGGGAGGGCAGGTTGCGCCAGCCGGAGGGCAGCGCGGTGCGGCGGGCGGCGGCGTCGGCGAGCGCCGCTGCCAGGGCGGCGAGCCGCTCGGCGTGCGGGTCGGGCGGGGCGGTCAGGGCGTCGGCGTGCTCGGCCAGGAAGCCGGTGTGCAACCGCCCGGCCAGGAACGCCGGGTGACGCAGGGCGCGGACCAGTGACGCCCGGTTGGTGGCGGGCCCGTGGATCCGGGCGCGGGCGAGCGCGTCCGCCAGCCGCCGGGCGGCGGCGGCCCGGGTCGGCGCCCAGGCGATCACCTTGGCGAGCAGCGCGTCGTAGTGCGGGGTGATCGCGCAGCCGTCCCCGACGCCGGAGTCCAGCCGGACCCCTCGACCGGTGAACTCCTCGTGCGGGACGGTGAGTTCGATGCGGTGCAGGGTGCCGGTGGCGGGCCGCCAGTCGTGTGCCGGGTCCTCGGCGTAGAGCCGGGCCTCGATCGCGTGGCCGGTGATCGGCGGGGCGGTCGGACCCGGCAGCGCCCGGCCCTCGGCCACCGCGAGCTGCAGGGCGACCAGGTCGAGGCCGGTGACCGCCTCGGTGACCGGGTGCTCGACCTGCAGCCGGGTGTTCATCTCCAGGAACCAGCAGCGGCCGTCCGGTCCGAGCAGGAACTCGGCCGTCCCGGCGCCGGTGTAGCCGATCGCCTTGGCGGCGGTCACCGCGGCCTCGTTCAGGGCTGCGCGCACCGCCGGGTCGAGCCCGGGCGCGGGGGCCTCCTCGACGACCTTCTGGTGGCGCCGCTGGAGCGAGCAGTCCCGGTCCCCGACCGCCCAGACCGTGCCGTGCGCGTCCGCGAGCAGCTGCACCTCGACGTGCCGGCCGGCGGGCAGGTAGCGCTCGCAGAACACCTCGTCCGAGCCGAAGGCCTGGGCGGCCTCGGCGCGGGCGGCGGCGAGTTCGCCCGGCAGGTCGGCGAGGGCCCGCACCACACGCATACCGCGCCCGCCGCCGCCGGCCGCCGCCTTGACCAGCAGCGGCAGGTCGGCCTCGGTGGGTGCGTCCAGCGCGTCGAGCACGGGTACCCCTGCGGCGGCCATCAGGCGCTTGGCAGCGGTCTTGGAGCCCATCGCCTCGATCGCCGCCGGTTCCGGGCCGACCCAGACCAGCCCGGCCGCCCGCACGGCCCGCGCGAAACCGGCGTCCTCGGAGAGGAAGCCGTAGCCCGGGTGCACGGCGTCGGCGCCGGCGGCGAGCGCGGCCTCGACGATCAGCGCTCCCCCCAGGTAGGTGTCGGCGGGCGCCGCGCCGGGCAGCCGGACGGCGGCGTCAGCCTCCCGGACGTGCGGCGCCCCGGCGTCCGGGTCCGCGTACACCGCGGTGGTGGCGATGCCGAGGTCGCGGCAGGTGCGGAAGATCCGGCGGGCGATCTCGCCGCGGTTGGCGACCAGCAGGTTGGTGATCATGTGGTTCTCCCCTACATCCGGAAGACGCCGTAGCCGGCGGCGCCCTCGACCGGCGCGTTGTGGATCGCGGAGAGGCAGAGCCCGAGCACGGTGCGGGTGTCGCGCGGGTCGATCACCCCGTCGTCGTAGAGCCGCCCGGAGAGGAAGGCGGGCAGCGACTCGGCCTCGATCCGCTGCTCCACCACGGCCCGTACGGCGGCGTCCGCCTCCTCGTCGTAGGGGCGCCCCTTGGCCGCCGCGGACTGCCGGGCGACGATCGACAACACCCCGGCGAGCTGCTGCGCGCCCATCACGGCCGACTTGGCGCTCGGCCAGGCGAACAGGAACCGCGGCTCGAAGGCCCGCCCGCACATGCCGTAGTGGCCGGCGCCGTAGGAGGCGCCCATCAGCACGGACAGGTGCGGGACGGTGGAGTTGGCGACGGCGTTGATCATCATCGCGCCGTGCTTGATGATGCCGCCCTGCTCGTAGTCCCGGCCGACCATGTAGCCGGTGGTGTTGTGCAGGAACAGCAGCGGCGTCGCGCGCTGGTTGGCGAGCTGGATGAACTGGGCGGCCTTCTGGGACTCCTGGCTGAACAGCACGCCCTGCGCGTTGGCCAGCACGCCGACCGGGTAGCCGTGCAGCCGGGCCCAGCCGGTGGCGAGGCTGGTGCCGTAGCGCGGCTTGAACTCGTCGAAGTCGGAGGCGTCGACGATCCGGGCGATCACCTCGCGCGGGTCGAACGGCACCTTGAGGTCGCCGGGGACGATGCCGAGCAGCTCCTCCTCGGGGTACTCCGGCGGCTCGGCGGCGGGGTCGGGGCCCGGTCCCGGCTTGCGGTGGTCGAGCCGGGCGACGATCCGGCGGGCCAGCCGCAGCGCGTCCGGCTCGTCGAGCGCGAAGTGGTCGGCCAGGCCGGAGACCCTGGCGTGCATGTCGGCGCCGCCGAGCGACTCGTCGTCGGACTCCTCGCCGGTGGCCATCCGCACCAGCGGCGGCCCGCCGAGGAACACCTTGGCCCGCTCGGCGACCATCACCGTGTGGTCCGACATGCCGGGCACGTAGGCGCCGCCGGCCGTCGAGTTGCCGAACACCACGGCGACGGTGGGGATCCCGGCGGCGGACAGCCGGGTGAGGTCGCGGAAGAGCGCGCCGCCGGGGATGAAGATCTCCTTCTGGCTGGGCAGGTCGGCGCCGCCGGACTCGACCAGGTTGACCAGTGGGAGGCGGTTGACCAGGGCGATCTCGTTGGCGCGCAGCGCCTTGCGCAGGGTCCACGGGTTGGACGCCCCGCCGCGCACGGTCGGGTCGTTGGCGGTGATCACGCACTCGACGCCCTCGACGGTGCCGATGCCGGTGACCAGCGCGGCACCGACCGGGTACTCGCTGCCCCAGGCGGCGAGCGGGGAGAGCTCCAGGAACGGCGAGTCCTCGTCGATCAGCAGCTCGATCCGCTCGCGGGCGAGCAGCTTGCCGCGACCGCGGTGGCGTTCGACGTAACCGGGGCCGCCGCCGGCCAGCGCCTTGGCCTGCTCGGCGTCCAGGTCGGCGAGCCTGGCGAGCATCGCCTCCCGGTGGGCGGCGTACTCGGCGCCGCCCGGGTCCAGGCGGGTGGGCAGCACGGTCACAGCAGGGCCTCCGGGATGTCGAGGTGGCGCGAGCGCAGCCACTCCCCCAGCGCCTTGGCCTGCGGGTCGAACCGGTGCTGGGCGGCGACGCCCTCGCCGAGCAGGCCGGTGATGGTGAAGTTGAGCGCGCGGAGGTTCGGCAGCTGGTGCCGGGTGATCGGCAACCCGGCCGTCTCCGGGAGGAGTTCGCGCAGCCGGTCGGTGGTGAGGGTGCGGACGAGCCAGCGCCGGCCGGGTTCGTCGCGGGCCCAGACGCCGAGGTTGGCGTCGCCGCCCTTGTCGCCGCTGCGGGCGCCGGCCACCAGGCCGAGCGGGGCGCGGCGGGTGGGGCCGAGGTCCTCGGCTCCGCCCGCCGGCTCCTCCACGGGCGCCGGCTCCGGCGCGATGACGGGCGGCGTGACCGGCGTCGTGACGGGCGTCGTGACCGGCGCGGGCGGGATGCCCACCCGCCGCCCGTCCGGCAGCACGGCGGTGTGCTCGACGGCCGCCGGGTCGACGTACGCTGCCTCGAACACCCCGTACGGCGCGCCCGGTCCCGGTGGCGCGGTGAGGTGGAAGCCCGGGTACCCGGCCAGCCCCAACTCCACGGCCACCCGGCCCAGTTCCCGGCCCACCCGGTCGGGGTCGCGGTCCCTGGCGGTGAGCCGCAGCAGCGCGGAGGCGGCCTCCTCGGTGGCGGCGTCGACGTGGTCGGTCCGGGCCAGGGTCCAGCGCAGCTCGGCGGGCCGGCGCACCAGCGCGTCCTCGAACTGCCGCCGGACGAGTGCCGCCTTCGCCTCGACGTCGAGTCCGGTGAGCACGAACACCACCTCGTTGCGGTGGCCGCCGAGCCGGTTCAGCCCGGCCTTGAGGGTGGCCGGCGGCGCCTCGCCGCGCACCCCGTCGATCCGCACCCGGTCCGGCCCCTGCCCGGTGAGCCGGACGGTGTCCAGACGGGCCGTGACGTCCGGCCCGAGGTAGCGCGGACCGGCGGTCTCGTAGAGGAGTTGGGCGGTGACGGTGCCGATGGTCACGGCGCCGCCGGTCCCCGGGTGCTTGGTGATGACGCTGGAGCCGTCCGGGTGCAGCTCGGCCAGCGGGAAGCCCGGCCGGGTGACGTCGTGCTCGCGGAAGAACGCGTAGTTCCCCCCGGTGGCCTGCGCCCCGCACTCCAGCACGTGCCCGGCCACCGTTGCGCCCGCGAGCGCGTCCAGGTCCCCCGCGCCCCAGCCGAACCGCGCGATCGCCGGCCCCACGACCAGCGACGCGTCGGTGACCCGCCCGGTCACCACCACGTCCGCCCCGGCCCGCAGGCACTCCGCGACACCGAACGCCCCCAGATAGGCGTTGGCGGCCAACAGCCCCTCGGGCAGGCCAAGTTCCGACCGGCGCGGCAGCAGGTCGTCGCCCTCGACGTGCCCGACCGCCGCGTCCAGCCCGAGGCCCTTCGCCAACTCCCGTACCGCGTCCGCCAGTCGCGCCGGACTGAGCCCGCCCGCGTTGACCACGATCCGCACCCCGCGCTCCAGCGCCAGCCCGAGGCACTCCTCCAATTGCCGCAGGAACGTCCTGGCGTACCCGAGCGAGGGATCCTTCAGCCGGTCCCGCGCCAGGATGAGCATGGTCAGCTCGGCCAGGTAGTCCCCGGTGAGCACGTCCAGCGGCCCGCCGGTGAGCATCTCGCGCATCGCCGAGAACCGGTCCCCGTAGAACCCCGACGCGTTCCCGACCCGCAGCACCGGTTCCCCGCCCACCGCCCGCACCCGCGACCCCACGTGCACGCCTACCCCCACAGGTGGCCCAACGTTCGCCGTCGGTCAGCAGGTTGACACTCCGCGCGAGAGAAAGCAATCATGCGTGCTTGTTTTTGCCCCCACCCCGGCCGCCGCGACGGTCAGCGACGGTCGGCCGTCACCGACGGCTTCAGCTGCCGCAGGCGCGCGGCCTGCTGGTTGAGCGCGGTGACGCTGAACTCCGGCAGGCCCGCCGCCTGCAGGGTGGCCGCGATCCGGTCGATGGTGTCCGGGAGGCCCGTGGAGCGGACCTCCCGTTCGTCCGGCGTCACGGCCAGCCCGAACTGCTCGGCGCGCCCGACGATGTAGTTGGCGATGGCCTGGGCCGTGGTCGTGATGCCCACGAGCGGGTTCGCGTAGCTTCCGTTACTGGGGACGGTGGTCTCGACGAAGCGCAGGATCGTCCGTACCTCGATCCAGTAGGCGAAGGGCTCGCCCTGGTGCTTCGGATCCGCCAGCCCCAGCAACGCATGACCCATCTCGTGCAACGGGACCATCGCCGAACGGAAGTTGACCTCGGCGTCCTGGAGGTCGTCCAGCCAGCTCGGCGGGCACCTCACCAGGATCACGGGCAGGTGGAACCGTGGCGGTGCCCCCGAAGGCGGGTCCGACTGCGAGCCCGGCTCGTACAGCAGGTACTCCGGCATCGGGTATTCCGGAGGAGGGCCGTAGGTCTCGTTGTAGTCGTTCATGCACTTCTGGATGCTCTGCGCCTGCATCCGGCCGCGGGGCCTGTCCGGCAGGTACAGGGCGTAGTTCGCCTGGCCGAGGTTGACGGCGGCATCCGGGCCGAAACAGAGGATCCTGACGTTCTCCAGGCTCGCCGGTTTCGGGTACAACACGTCGGCCACCTGGGCGTTCCGGGCGTACCACTCCCTCAGTCGCGCGTACCGGTCGATGATCATCTGTGGCAGAGGCATCGTCCACCTCACCTCGCGACGCCTGCACGCCTCGCCGGCCGAGGGGCCGACAGGCTCCTCCTTCCATCTACGCACCGGTGGCGGGCGCCCGCATCTCGACGCCGGAGCGACCGGCCAGAACGTCAACTCCTCGCTCCGCGCAGCCAGTCGAGGGCCCTGCGGATGCGTCGGCCACCGGACGGGCGCACCCTGGAAGTGACATGAGGGCAGTTGCACGCACCTGCGGCAGCGAGTCGGTGACCGCACCTGTGCCGACGGAAGGGACGGGGACGTGAGAAGGCAGGCCGAGAAGGTCTACAGCATCATCGAGGTGGCCCAGCAGGACGGGACGTGGGGGTACTCCGACATCAACTTCTCCGAGCGGCGCCCGGCCGGTTCCCCCGGGTCCGGCACCGGGCCGGAGTGGCGGCAGGTCAGTCCGTTGCCGCTCGCGGGCAGCGGTCTGGCGGCCGCGGGTTCGGAGGACGACCGGCGGCGCGTCCACTACCAGGAGCAGGACCGGGGTGTGGTCGGCACGGCGTACGAACCGTCGTCGCCGGACGGACGCTGGACCGGGTACCGCGTCCTCACCAGGGAGACCGGCGCCCCGGCCGCCCACGCGGGCGGCGCGGTGGCGGTGACGGGCCGGATCGGGGAGCTGCGGGTCTACTACCTCGACGGCGGGCAGGGCGAGGAGGGCCTGCGTCCGGTGCGGCTGGCGGAACGGGGAGCGGAGTGGACCTACGCGGCGTGCGACGAGGCCCCGCGCGGTTCCCCGATCAGCCCGCTGGCCGCGGTCACCACCGAACGGGGCGAGTACGCCTACTACATGGACACGCCGGGCCGGCTGGTCGAGGTGTCCTGGCTCGGCGAGGAGGGCTGGTCGGTCCATGACGTGACCTCCGGTGTCGAGGGGTGTCCGGCCCCCTCCGCGCTCAGCCGACTCGCCGCCGTCGGCCACGGGACCGACTCCCGCCTCGTGTTCTTCCTGGACGAGGACAACCGCCCGGTCCAACTGGAGCACACGGTCGTCGCGGGCACCAAGAAGCGGCCCGAGGGCGGCGAGGAGTGGCGGGTGCGCCGCCTGTCCGCGTACGGGGCGCCGGTTGCGGCGGCGGGCGGTCAGCAGGCGGTCGTGCTCTGCGCCGACGGTCATCCGCGGCTCTACTACCTGGACGTGGACCGGATGGTGGTCGAGGTGGGGTTCAACGGTCGCGGGTGGGAGGTCAACCACGCCGGGGCGGAAGCCGATCGGGGCACGGGGGCGCCCGCCGCGGCCGCGGCGAGTTCCCTGGCCGCCGTGCCGGAGGCCGACGGCCGGGCGGTCCAGGTGTTCTACCTGGGCGCCGTCGACCCGGGTGACGGCGCGGGCGCGGGTGATCACCACCTGATCGAACTGCGCGGGTCCGGGGCCCGGTGGAGCTCCCGCGACCTGGGCGCCGAGCTGGACCTCCCCGACGTCGCCACCGGCGTCCCCAGCCCGCTCGCCGCCATCCGCACCACCGGCCCGCGTGTCTACTACACCAGCGAGGAGTAGGCGGCGGCGCGGCCCGCGGGCCGTACGCGCGAAGGAGCGACCCATGCAGACGGACGACACGTACCGGGACGCCGTGAACGGCACGCTCGTGTCCGTGGACAACGGCAACCGGACCACCATGACGGTCACCAACGGGACCCCGGTGCACCTGCTGGTGTACTGGGTCGGCCTCGACGGCCTGCTGTACGGCCGCAACCCGCGGACCCGCAGGCTCGCCCCCGGCTACCCGGGCCAGCTCCTGGACCCCGGGGCGAACGCGACCTGGACGAACATCGACCGCTCGTACTACTTCGTCGCCAAAGCCGGGTACTCGGGCGCCTTCGCGGCGGTCTGGTGCGCCGCGGAGGACAACGCCGCGGTGACCCTCACCGGCCGGGACCTGAGGGATCCGGACGACGTCGGGGAGACCCCGGTGCCGACCAGGTCCGTGATCGTCCCCCCGAACGGGCCGAGGATCCTGGTGGGCGCGGGCACGCTGCCGAACGGCAATCCCGTCACCCGCGAGCAGTTCTGGCAGCGCCTGCCGGAGTCGTACAGTCTCGCGGCGGGTGAGGAGAAGGCCGTCAACCACACCCAGACACAGGGGATGCAGTCGAACTCCTCGGACACCAGGACGGTGACGGCGTCGGTCAGCGCGAGCGCGAGCGCCGGCTGGGGCCCGTTCAGCGCCTCCGTCAACGCCTCCCTGAGCAAGTCCTCGACCAGGACCCAGCAGGTCACCGTGTCCACCCAGACGACGAGCTTCACCTCCAACCAGTACAGCAACGACACCGCCCACGGACGGCTGTGCCTGTTCTGGCAGCTCACGGACGTCCTCACGGTGTTCGACGCGACGGGGACGCCGCTGTCGTCGGTCGTCTCCGCCAAGGGCCCGACGGTCGTCTGGGGGCCGGTCGACGTCGATGCGCTGGACGCCGGGAAGCCGGGCACTTCCGCGCAGCGCGTCGACGCACCGGACGTGCCCGAGCTCGTCTCGGTGCGGCCGGCGGCCGGAGCGCCCCGCCCGGCGCTCCCGCAGCGTGCAGGCACGGGCCGCGCTCCGGGCGCGGCGGCGTCCACCGGAAGCCGGAGGCCGTCATGACGACAACGCGTGCCCGCCCCCTGGGTGTGACCCCGGGCGGAGGCTACACGGCGGTCATCGAGGTGGCCCGGAAACCGGACGGCTCGTTCGGGTGGACCAACCTCAACATCGCCGCCGGGAAGGAGGTGGGCCCCGGCATCCTCCGGCCCGCCCCCTTCCCCTCCCTGACCGGCGGCTTCGCGGCGACCGGCTGGGGTACCGACAGCCGGCGGGTCTACTACGCGAACACCGACGGCGCCGTCGGCGAGTTCGCGACCGACGGGGACGGCTGGACTTACCACAACTTCACCAGCACCGAGGGGACGCCCGCGGCCGCCTGGAACAGCCCGCTGGCGACCGGCGGGATGCGGTCCGGGACGATGATGGTCCACTACGCGGACGAGACCGGCCAACTCGTCGTCATGAAGTTCACCGGCAGTTGGACCTGGGGCGCCAATCCCGCGCTCCCCCGGGTCCCGGAGTGGAGCCCGCTGACCGCGCTGCACAACGGGCGGGGCCGTTTCGGCTACTACTTCGACGCCGACGACCACCTCACCGAGGTGGAGGAGTACGGGGTGGCCGGCAGGTTCACCGATCTCACGAAATACATCGGCCTGCCCGCCGCGTCCCCGATCAGCGGACTGTCCGCCGTGGGCTGGGGCAGCGACAGCCGGCGCGTCTACTACGCCGACCGCGAGGACAACGTCGTCGAACTGGTGGGCTTCGGGGACGAACGCGGCTGGAGGTGGCAGAGCCTCACCCCGCTGAGCGTCAGGCAGGCCAAGGCGGGCAGCCCGCTGGCGGCCGCGGCGAGCTCCCAGGGCCTGGCGGGCGTCGCGCTGTGGAACCGGGCGTCCGAACCGTTCTGGGCGGGCCGGGTGGGCGGATGGCGGAGCCAGGAGATCCGCGCGACCGGGGACGGATCCCGTCCGGTGGTGGCCGCCAACAGCTCCGTGGCGTCCGCGGTGGCCGGCGACGGCCGCCCCTGGGTGTCCTACGTGGCCGAGGACAACCACCTCGCGCTGTGGCGGGGGCCGCAGGAGGACCGGCTGTGGTGGGACCTGACCGCCGACCTCGGCCTTCCGGCGGCCGCCAAGGTGGCCACGCAGGGTCCGCTGGCCCTGGTCCACACCGAGCGCGGTCCTCGGGTCTACTACCTGACCGACGAGCCCGAATTCTGACCGACCCCGCTCCGCGCGCGGACGCGCGGCAGGCGATCGGAGCCCACCATGCGCATGACCGAGACCTACCAGGCGGCCCTCGACGGGACCCTCGCCTCGCCCCCGAAGAAGTCCCGGGCCGAGGTCCTCGTGATCAACGACCTCTCGATCCCGCTCGACCTCTTCTACCTCGACCAGTCCGGCGACCTGTGCGGGCCCGTCAACGGGCGCTGGACCGCGGGCGTGCCCGGGCTCGTGCTGGAGCCCGACGGCGGCAGCGTGGTGATCAGCGGGGACTGCTGGGCGGACGGCTACTGGCTGGCCAAGTCCCACTACTCCGGTGCCTTCGCCGCCGTCCTGCGGAACCTGCCGGGCAAGAGCACCATGGCCTTCTCCGGATCCGACCTGCTGGACCCCAACAACATCGGACCGATCCCCGAGCCCACCGCCGACGTGCTCATCCCGCAGGACGGCCCCAGCGTCCTGGTGGCCACCGGTCCCGTCCAGCACGGCGCCACGACCCGCACGCCGGTGACCGTGCCGGGGGACGACCAGACCGGCCTCGGCGCGTCCGTCACCCGTGAGCAGTTCTGGCACTGCACCGGCGAGTCGTACAGCCTCGCCCCCGGGGAGAGCCGGACCGTGAGCTACACCGTCACCCAGGGGAAGCAGGACAGCAGTTCGGAGTCCGACACCACCAACGCCTCGGTCGGCGTGAGCGCGAGCGCCGGCTGGGGACCGTTCAGCGCCTCCGTCTCCGCCTCGCTGAGCGAGTCCTCCACCACCACCCAGCAACTCACCGTCTCCACCCAGTCGACCTCCTTCGTCTCCAGCACGTACATCAACCTCGGCCAGTACCCGGAGCTCAACCTCTTCTGGCAGCTGACCGACGTCGTCACCGTCCACGACCGGACCGGACAGCCCCTGGCCTCCGTGATCTCCGGCGAGGCGCCGTCCGTCGTCTCCGGCCCCTGGGAGGTCCAGGAGATCGAGGAGACGAAGAAGAAGAAGCTGGAGCAGAAGGCCGGCCACGACCGGCCCACCAGGAAGTGAGCGGACCACGGGTGCGCACGGCCGCCCTGCGGTCAGGCGCCGTGCCAGGACCTCCAGAGCGCCGCGTAGCCGCCGTCGGCCGCCAACAGCTCGGCGTGGCTGCCCAGTTCGGTCACCCGGCCGCCGTCCATGACCGCGACCCGGTCGGCGTCGTGGGCGGTGTGCAGGCGGTGGGCGATGGCGATCACGGTCCGGCCCTTGAGCACGGCCGCGAGCGAGCGCTCGGTGTGCCGGGCCGTGGTCGGGTCGAGCAGGGAGGTCGCCTCGTCCAGGATCACCGTGTGCGGATCGGCCAGGACCACCCGGGCCAGGGCGAGTTGCTGGGCCTGCTGGGCGTCCGGGCGGTATCCGCCGGGGCCGAGTCCGGTGTCCAGCCCGCCCGGCAGCCCGTCCACCCAGTCGACGTCGACGGCGGCCAGCACCGCGCGCAGCTCCTGGTCGGTGGCGTCGGGCGCGGCGATCCGCAGGTTGTCCCCGACGGTGCCGAGGAAGACGTGGTGCTCCTGGGAGACCAGCACGACGTGGCGGCGCAGCAGCGCCGGCTCCAGCTCGGCGACCGGCACCCCGCCCACCGTGACCCGGCCGGCGCGCGGCGCGTCCGCTCCGGCCAGCAGCCGGCCCAGGGTGGACTTTCCGGCGCCGGAGGGGCCGACCACCGCCAGCCGCTCGCCCGGGCGGACCGTCAGGTCGACGCCGTGCAGGACGTCCCGCTCCCCCTGGTAGGCGTACCGGGCGCCGACCACGTCGATCCGGTCGTCGGCGGGCCGCCCGCCGCCGGCCGCGACCGGCGCCTCGATCCGTCCGATGCCCTCCACCCTGGCGAAGGAGGCGTTGCCGCGCTGGAGTTGGTCGACCCAGAGCAGGACCTTGTCCAGCGGCTCGGCGAGCTTCCAGAAGTAGAGGGCGCAGGAGACCACCGCGCCGACGCTCACCGCACCGGTGCCGCGCAGGGCTCCGCCGATCAGCAGGATGCCCGCGACCGGCGCGATGTACGAGAACTCGACCACCGGGAACAGCACGCTGCGCAGCTGGAGCGTGTGGGTGCGGGTGACCCGGCAGCGCTCGATCGCCTCGGCGGCGGCGGCGATCCGGCGCTCCTCCAGGCCCAGCGCCTCGACCGTCCGGGCCCCGGCGGCGGTGGAGCCGAGCACCTCGGCGACCTCCGAGGTGGCGGCGCCCTCGGCGAGGTAGCCGGCGTGGGCGCGGCGCAGGTACCAGCGGGTGGCGAACCAGATCCCGGACAGGCAGATCACCCCGAAGGCACCCAGCGGCGGGCTGACCGCGAGCATGGCGGCCAGGATGAGGACGACCTGGACGAGCGCGACCGACACCTCGGGTCCGGCGTCGCGCAGGGTGGTGCCGACGGTGGTGACGTCGGCGGTGCCGCGTGTCATCAGGTCACCGGCGCCCGCGCGCTCGCCCACCGGGGCGGGCAGGGCGAGCACCCGCTCGACGAAGCGCTCGCGGATCCGGGCCAGGGTCCGTTCGCCGAAGCGGTACGCGGTGTACCGGGCGAAGCGGCCCAGCAGCAGCTGCGCCAGCGCGAAGCCGAGGATGCCCAGGGCCAGCCGGTCGACGTGGCCGGTCCCGGACCCGGCCCGGACGTCGTCGATGATCCGGCCGAGCAGCCAGGGGCCGCCCAGCCCGGCGATCGCCGCGAGCCCGTTGAGGGCCAGCATCGCGACGACCGCCCGGCCGTCCTGGCGCACCAGGCGCACGGCGGCCCGGCGGACCTCGGGGGCCCCGGCGACCGGGAGACCTCCGCCGCCCGGTGGTGTCGGAGCGGTCATCGCACAACCTCCTCGGGGAGCGTGGTTCCGGTGGCCAGGGGCTCGGCAGCGGCGGGCCCGGTGGCGCTGGACTCCGTGGCGGCGGGCGCGGCCGGCTCGCCGTCGCCGCGGGCCACCAGCGCGCGGTAGCCGGGCTGCGAGGCGAGCAGCCCCCGGTGCGGACCGGCGGCCACCAGGCGGCCGTCGGCGAGGTAGCAGACGGTGTCGGCCTGCTCCAGCAGGACGGGGGAGGTCGAGGTGAGCGCGGTGGTGCGCCCGGCCCGCGCCCGGCGCAGCCCGGCCGCCATGGCCGCCTCGGTGTGGGCGTCCACCGCCGAGGTGGGCTCGACCAGCAGCAGCACCTCCGGGTCGGCCAGCAGGGCGCGCGCCAGGCGCAGCCGCTGGCGCTGCCCGCCGGAGAGGTTGCCGCCCCCGGCTTCGACGGCCGTGTCGAGGCCCTCGGGCAGGGCCTGCACGACGTCCTGCGCGGCGGCGTCCCGCACGGCCCGGGCGATGGCCGCGTCGGTGTGCTCCGAGCGGCCCCCGACCACCGTCCGCAGCGGGCCGGCGAAGAGGTCGGCCTCGTTGTCCGCCACCAGGATCCGGCGGCGGACCTCGGCCGTCGTGACCTCCGCGAGCGGAACGCCGCCCCAGGTGGCGGCGGACTCGCCGTACCGGCCGAGCCGGTCCACCACGGCCGCGGACTCGGCCGGGCGGGCGCCGACGATCGCGGTCAGCCGTCCCGGGGCCAGTTCCACGCCGCTGTCGGGGTCGTACAGGGCCGCGGGGCCCTCGGGGGCCGGGCGGAGGGTCGCGGCGTCCTGGCCGGCGGGTGCCAGGTCGAGCAGGCGGACCACCCGTCCGGCGGCCACCAGTCCCCGGGTGAGGTCGTAGCCGCTCTCGATGAAGCCGGCGACCGGCACCACCAGGACGGCGACGTAGCCGTAGACGGCGACCAGGGTGCCGACCGTGATGGTTCCCTCGGCGGCCATCCGGGCGGCCAGCCAGGTCACCAGGGCGAGGAAGAGGGCGGGCAGCCCGACCGCGAGTGCCTGGATCCAGCTGGTCACGGCGCCGACCCGGTAGCCCTCGGCGCGCAGCCCCCGCGAGCCGTCGCGGTAGCGGCCGGCCAGCAGTTCCTTGCCGCCGATGCCGTTGAGGACGCGCAGGCCGCCGACGATGTCCCCGATCCTGGCGGTCAGCACGCCCTGCCGCTCGCGGTACTGCGCCTCCGCGCCCTGGAGCCGCTCCAGCAGCGGCCCGACCAGGACGGCGAGCAGCGGTACGCCGAGCAGGACGACGGCCGCGAGCAGGGCGGAGACCGGAAGCAGCAGCGCGGCCGCGACGAGGTACGCGACGACGGCGCCGACGCCCGGGCCGGTGATCGTCAGGGTCTGGCTGATCCGCGCGACGTCGCCGGTCCCGATGTTGACCACCTCGCCGACCGAGACCCTGCGGGGCAGTTCGGCCCCCAGCCGGGTGACGTGCGCGACCACGACCTTGACCGTCCGGAAGGTGGCGTCCATCCGGACCCGCGTCATGGTGCGGTGGCGCATGATGCCCAGCCAGGCGTTGAGCGCCGCGACGCCGACCAGTGCCGCCACCCAGCCGACCAGGACACCGGTGTTCCCCGGTTGGAGACCGTCGTCGATCGCCCGCGCCATGAGGTACGGCGGGAGCATCAGGCAGACCATCCAGCAGGTGCCCAGCGCCGCTCCGCCCACGACCCTCCGGCGCTGACTGGCCGTCAGCCACCACAGGTAGCGCGCCGCGCTCCGGTGATCGGGAGCACCCGGATCCGCGTACGAGTCCATCATGTGGGACACCCTAGGTGTCGCTCCGAAAGCCGATCAAGGTCTTTACGGTGATCGCGACCAGGGTGGATCTGATGATCATTCAGATAAAAGGCCTGGTCAAGGGGTGGTCAACCCCCGGGCCCGGCGGCCGATCGGGCGATCCGATCACGCTAAGATCATTTCGCAACACGACGCGAAGGAGAGCTTGTGGCGCGGGTTGCGGTGATGGGCGCGGGCATCAGCGGGCTGGGGACGGCACTGATGCTCGGGCGGCGGGGCCACACGGTCACGGTGTTCGAACAGGACACCCGCGAGGCCGGGGACGACCCGCACGAGGACTTCCACCACTGGGACCGGCCGCGGGTGCCGCAGGCCGTCCAGCCGCACTCGTTCCTCGCCCCCGTGCGCACCGTGCTGCGCGCCGAGGCCCCCGACGTCCACGCCGACCTGCTGGCGCGCGGGGCCCAGGAGTACCACGACTTCGACTGGTTCGACGAGCATCCGCCGCACCGGGACGGGGACGAGGAGCTGGTGACCCTGCGCACCCGCCGGATCGTGCTGGAGGCGGCCCTGGCGGCGGCCGTCCGACGGGAGGCCGGCGTCGAGGTGCGGCGGGGCCGCCGGGTGCGCGGCCTCACCGTCGAAGCGGGCCGTCCGCCCCGGGTCACCGGCGTGCGGACGGATGCCGGAGCGCACGCCGCGGACCTCGTCGTCGACGCGGCCGGGCGCCGCTCGCCCGTCCCCCGCTGGCTGGTCGCGGCCGGCTGCCGCCCGCCCGTGGTCGAGAGCCACCGCGCCGGGATCGCCTATCTGTGCCGCTGGTACCGGCTGCGCGCCGAGGGCCCGCGCGACCCCGGCCGGGTGCGGCCCGGCTCGGCCGCGCCGTTCGCGCTCGCCGGCGTCTTCCCCTCCGACAACGACACCTTCGCGGTGAACCTGGTGCTCTCCACCGGCGATCCGACCCGCGGCGCGCTCACCGACCCCGCCGTGTTCGAGGCCGCCGCCCGTCGCTTCCCCGCCACCGCCGCCTGGCTCGACCTGGCCCCCGAACCGCAGTCCCCCGTCCTGGCGATGGCCGGCCTGGACAACCGCTGGACCTCCCTCGTCGACGACGCCGGCCCCGTCGTCATGGGCCTGGTCAACGCGGGTGACAGCCTCATGCACACCAACCCCACCCTGGGCCACGGCGTGGCCCTCGGTCTGCGCGCCGCCCAGTACCTCGCCACCCACGCCGACCGGATCGCCGTCGACCCCGCCGGCTACCACGCCTGGACCGCCGAGGCCCTGCGCCCGTGGTACGACGCGCAGGTGACGGCCGACCGGGCCAACGAGCAGCGCCTCACCGACGACGCGCCGCTCCCGGACCGCCGCGCCGCCGCACTGGCCGCCTGCGCCTTCGACGACCCCGTCGTCATGCGGGCCCGCGCCCAGGTCCGCCACCTGCTGCGACCGGCCGACGACGCCTACGGCACGGACGAGGTCGACCGCCACGTCACCGCCTGGCTGGCCGCCCGCCCCGGGTTCGCCCCGACGCACGACGGCCCGACCCGCGACCAGTGGGACGCCCTGATCCCGGCCTGAGCGCCCACCGTCGGTGGTACGTCGTAGGGTTGCCGCTCGGATCCCGTCCACGCGACCACCCCGGGAGCAGCCCATATCCTCGCTGGAAGCCCTGCGGGCGCTGCTGGGCGCCCCCACCTGTCCGCACCGACCGGCCGGAGCGGACGGGTGGGCCGGGGTCGAGCGGTACGTCGGCCGGGCGCTGCCCGGGGACTTCAAGGCGTTCCTGGACGAGTACGGCAGCGGCGCCGTCTCCGGCGAACTCCTCGTCCTCCATCCGGAGGGGTCGATCCCACTGGCGGTCCGGATGGCCGGGATCCACTGGACGTTCTCCGAGCGCCGGCGCAGGGCGCTGGAGCGCGGCGACGCGCGGCACCTCCCCTACCCGTTCCACCCCGAGCCCGGCGGGCTGATCTCCTGGGGGTTCGACCAGAGCGGCCACGAGCACTTCTTCCTGCCGTGCGACCCCGATCCGGACCGGTGGAAGGTCGTCACCATGGTCCACGAGGAGGGCTGCGAGACCTTCGACGGCTCGTTCACGGACTTCGTCCTCGCGTTCGTCCGGGATCTCTCCGAGCTGGACCGGGACCACGGCATCGACCCCGCCGCGCTGGAGTTCCTCGAACCGGAGGACCTGGAGGAACTCGCCGCCGAGGAGGGGATCGGCCCCGTCCCGCCGGGCTTCGAACCGTTCTGACCCCAGCGGCGGGAACCGCGGGAGGAGCGACGGGAACCGCGGGAGGGCAGGGACGCGTGACGGGCGGTGGGGCCAGGGGGCAGGATGGGGCGCATGTGCGGTCGCTTCGTCTCCACCACCACCCCGTCCGATCTGGCGGACCTGCTGCGCGCGTCGGTGTGGCCGGCGACGGAGGCGTCGGCACCGTCCTGGAACGTGGCGCCGACCGACCAGGTCCCGAGCGTGCTGGAACGGGTCGACCGGGAGACCGGGGAGCTCACCCGGCAGGTGCGGTCGCTGCGGTGGGGGCTGGTGCCGTCCTGGTCCAAGGATCCCGGCTCCGGGGCGCGGATGATCAACGCGCGGGTGGAGACGGCGCACGAGAAGCCCGCGTTCCGCAAGGCGTTCAAGGAGCGGCGGTGCGTGGTGCCCGCCGACGGCTACTTCGAGTGGCGGCCGGTCCCGGCGGCCGAGGGGCGCAAGGCGTACAAGCAGCCGTACTACCTGCACCGGCCCGACGGCGGTCTGCTGCTGATGGCGGGGCTCTACGAGTTCTGGCGCGACCGCGCGGTGGAGCACGACGACGAGCCGGCCGCCTGGCTGGTCACCTGCACCGTGCTGACCACCGAGGCGACCGACGCGGCCGGCCGGATCCACGACCGGATGCCGGTCACCCTCGCCCGCGACGCGCTGGACGAGTGGCTGAACCCGTCCGTCACCGACCCGGGCGAGGTGCGTGACCTGCTGCACGCCCCGACCGGTGAGCTGCTGGTGCGCCCGGTGGCCACGACGGTCAACAGCGTGCGCAACGACGGCCCCCGGCTGCTGGACCCGGTCGAGGACCCGCTGCCGGAGGTCACCGGGGGCCACTACACCTGAGCGGCGGCCGCTCTATGACCTATCCGCGTCGTTCTTAGAATGGCCGGATGGAGGACATCGACGCGATCGCGCTGCTGCAGGACCCGGTACGCCGCCGCCTGTACGAGTACGTGGCGGCCCAGGGTCGCGAGATCGGCCGCAACGAGGCGGCCGAGGCGGCCGGAGTGGCGCGCACGCTCGCCGCGCACCACCTGGACCGGCTGGCCGAGGCCGGACTGCTGGAGACCGGCAGCCGCCGGCTCACCGGCCGTTCGGGCCCGGGGGCGGGCCGGCCCGCCAAGGTGTACACCCGGGCGCGGGCGGAGCGGACGGTGTCACTGCCCGCGCGCGACTACCGCACCGCCGCCGAACTGCTCGCCGAGGCCGCCGAGGAGGCCGGGCTGGACTCCGGGCTCGGCGCGGCCGCGCGCCGGCGGGGCGAGGCCCTGCGCACCGCGGCGGGCCCCTGCGACGGCCTCGCCGGGGCGGTGGAACTGCTGGCCGCCCGCGGCTACGAGCCGTACCTGAAGCAGGTCGGGGACGCGGGCCCGGAGGTCCTGCGGATGCGCAACTGCCCGTTCCACACCGTCGCCGAGCACTTCCCGCCACTGGTCTGCGGCATGAACCTGGCCCTGCTGGAGGGGCTGATCGGCACGGGCGGCCCGCTGCGCGCCCGGATGGACGCCCGCCCCGGCGAGTGCTGCGTGATCGTCGAGGTTTCTAAAAACAATGCTGATTGACATAGAAATCGGGGCCGTGCTGGAATGCGGGACATGACCGCGCCCACGCCCGCACCCGCGCCCGCCGTGCCCACCGCCCACCTCGCCCAGCTCAACGTCGCCACGCTCAGCCACCCGCTCGACGACCCGCGGATCGCACCGTTCGTCGACCTGCTGGACCCGGTCAACACCGCCGCCGACGGCGCGCCCGGCTTCGTCTGGCGGCTGGTCGGGGACGGCGCCGCGGACGCCACCGGACTGCGTCCGGCGGGCGAGGACGTCATCGTCAACCTGTCGGTGTGGGAGAGCCCGGAGGCCCTCTGGGACTTCACCTACCGCAGCGGGCACCTGGAGGCGGTGCGGCGGCGGCGCGAGTGGTTCGAGCGGCACGTCCAGGCGCACCTGGTGCTCTGGTGGGTCCCTGCCGGGCACCGGCCGGGCGTCGAGGAGGCGCTGGAGCGGCTGGCGGACCTGCGGGCGAACGGGCCCTCCCCGCGGGCGTTCACCTTCGCCTCGGCGTACCCGGCGGCCGACGCCCCTGTCAGTGCTGCGCGGTAACGTCGAGGCATGTCGATCACCGCGGTGTCGATCACCGCACATCTGCGCGCCTCGGTGGAGCTGCCGGACGGCGCCGCGCTGGTCAACGGCTTCGCCCTGGAGCGCCGCGGCAACGGGCCGCGCCGCGCGCTGCTGCGGCGCGGGCGGGAGTTGGAGGTGTACGACCTCGACCGGCTGCTCGCCGGGGATCCCGCGCCGGCCGGGGTCTTCCCGGTGCCCCGACCAGGGTGGGAGGACGGCGGGCAGTCGGTGAGTCCCGACGGATCGTTCGCGGTGTTCGCCGGCCAGCGCGCCGTGCGGGCCGTGGCCCGGGACGGGTCGACGCTCTGGGAGCACCCGCACACCTGCTGGGGATGCGGGAGCAACCACCCCCGCACCGCCGACGAGCGGGAGCCCTGCCCCGCCCGCGCGCACGGGTCCTGCCTGGTCTCCGACGACGGCCGGCTGGTCTGGGCGCACATCGCCTCGGTGTCGGCGGCGCAGCACTGCCGGGAGCACTGGGTGGTCCTGGACGCCGGGGACGGCGGGGAGTTGGCCCGGCTGCCCCTGCAGAGCGACTCCTCCGGCTCGTTCCAGCTCTCCCATCCGGACGGCGCCCACGTCGGCCTGGGCATCGGCATGGGCCAGGACGGCGTCCTGCTCCACTCGGCCCGGTGGGACGGCGCGGAGCTCAGCAGCTGGGACGTCAACCAGGAGCTGGACCGCATCCTGGCGGACGTCCACCCGGGCCACCCGGGGTTCCTGACGGTCGAGCACGGCGGCGCGGACGTGCGGCTGCACGCACTGGACGGCACCGTGCTCGCCGAACGGGAGCCCGAGCAGGGCGAGGACGAGGACCCGCCCTGCTGGGACCACGGCTGCGGCTTCGTCGACGCCGACACCGTCATCGCCTCCACGCTCGACTCCGACTACGACACGGACCGCGCACGGCACTGGCTGCTGGACGCCCGCACCCTGGAGATACGGGGCAGGGTCGACTATCCCGACGGTCCCGTCGACAGCTATGTGCGCCCGCTCGGCGACGGCACCTGGCTGACCTACGACGACAAGTACCGGACGCTCGACCGCTGGAGCACGACCGAGGAGTGAGCGCGGCCGAGGCGTGAGCCCTGCTGAGGTGCTGGCCCGTCAGTCCAGTGGGAGGGCCATCTCCAGCTCGCGGGCGGCCGGGTCGAGCGGGTACGGCTTGGTGGTGCCGGTGAAGGCGAAGCCGCGGCGGCGGTAGAAGGCGGCGGCCCGGCCGTTGTCCTCGTGAACGGTGAGCAGCAGGCGCCGCGCCCCTGCCTCGTCGCGCGCCCAGGCGACGACGGCGTCCAGCAGCAGGTCCGTCACCCCGCGCTCGCGACCGCGGTGCTCCGGGGCGACCCAGACGCCGACCAGCAGCGCCGCATCGGGCTCGGGGGTGAAGCCGATCATCGTACCGACCCACTCCCCCGGCGTCCCGGTGACGGCGACCAGACCGACGCTGCCGGGCTCGTTCACCCGGCGGACCCGGGCCTGCCACTCCTCGTCGCCGTGGGCGAGCGCCGTCTCGTGGGTCTCCAGGAAGGCCATGGGCGTGTCGAGCAGTTGCGCGAGACGCACCTCCCGCAGCCGCTCCCAGTCCTCCAGCCCGATCCGTTCGATCCGGTAGCTCATGGCCGTGCCTCCCCGTGAAGACGATCATTCTGTCGGCTCAGGAGCCTAGATCACCGGCCAGGGCCGCCGACAGGGCGTCGGCGCAGGTCAGGACGGCCCGGTGGATAGGGTGCAAAAGGGCACGCGGACCGTGCGTCCCGTTCCCCGCACCCGCGCCCGCACTCGCACCCGTCTCAAAGGAGCCCGCCATGCCGACCGCCCCCGCCGCCGAAGCCGTCGAACCGTCGATCGCGCGGTTCGGGCTGGGCACCGCGGCCGTCGGACGGCCCGGCTACATCACGCTCGGCCGCGACCTCGACCTGCCCGCCGACCGCACCGTCGACGCCCTGCGCGAGCGCACCCACACCCTGCTCGACGCCGCCTTCGCCGCCGGGGTGCGCTACTTCGACACCGCCCGCTCCTACGGGCGCGCGGAGGAGTTCCTCGGCGGCTGGCTCGCCGCCCGGCCGCAGGCGGCGCGGGAGGTGACGGTCGGCAGCAAGTGGGGCTACACCTACACCGCCGACTGGCGGGCCTCCGGCGTACCGGTGCACGAGGTCAAGGAGCACTCGACGGCGGTGTTCGAGCGCCAGATCGAGGAGACCCGGGCGATGCTCGGCGGCCTCCCGGACGTCTACCTGGTGCACTCGGTCACGCCGGACAGCCCCGCCCTCACCGACCCCGCGCTGCACGCCGGGCTCGCCGCGCTGGCCGCCGAGGGCGTCCGGGTGGGCCTGTCCACCAGCGGCCCGGCGCAGGCCGCGGCGGTGCGGGCGGCCCTGGAGGTGACGGTCGACGGGCGGCCGCTGTTCGCCGCCGTGCAGTCCACCTGGAACCTGCTGGAGCCCTCCGCCGGCCCCGCCCTCGCCGAGGCCCAGCAGGCCGGGTGGCTGGTGGTGGTCAAGGAGGCCATGGCCAACGGCCGGCTCGCCGACCGCAACGCCACCGGCCCCGACACCGCCGCGCTGCGCACGCTCGCGGCCCGCACCGGCGCGTCCTGCGACGCCCTCGCGCTGGCCGCCGTCGCCGCGCAACCCTGGGCGGACGTGGTGCTCTCCGGCGCGGCCACCACCGGCCAGCTGGCCTCCAACCTGGAGGCGGTCGGGCTCACCGTGGACGCCGCCGGCCTGGCCGGCCTCGCGGCGCTCGCCGAGCCGGCCGAGGAGTACTGGCGCACCCGCTCCGCGCTGCCCTGGGCCTGACGGCGCCCGACCCGCCCGGCCTGCCCACCCGGCCCCTCCGCCGCCCCCGTCAGCGCGGGGCGCGGCGGACCGTCAGCATGTCCTGGGTGTGGCCGATGGCGTAGCCGCCGTCCGGCCGGGTGAAGTGGCGCCGGACGTAGGCGGCCAGGTCGGCGCGGTCGGGCAGCGGGTCCATGACGGCCAGGTCGGCCACGTTGACCATGAACTCGGCGACGTCCACCGCCTCGTCCAGCCGGTCGGTGCGGTAGTGCAGGTCGAGGGCTTCGAGCGCGTACGCGTACTCCGCGGCGGGCCGCTCGGCGTCCTGGGCCGTCTCCCGGGCCCGGTCCTGGGCCGCCAGCTGCTCGGCCAGCGGCCGCAGGTCGTAGCGCGCGCCCGTGAAGTGCGCGGCCATCCGCATGCAGGGGCTCTCCGGGTTCTGGAGCACCACCAGCAGCGTCCCGCCGGGCGCCACCCAGTCCAGCACCCGGCGCACCGTCGGCAGCCAGTCCCGCGGCGGCACGTAGTACAGCACGTGGGAGAGGTGCACCAGGTCCGCCGGCCCGGGCGGCTCGGCCGCGCCGACCGGCTCGGGCAGCACGAGCGCGTCCGGGCAGGCCAGCCGCAGCTTCTCGCGCATCGCCGCGCTGGGTTCGACGGCCACCGTGCGCTCGAAGTACTGCGCCAGGTACGCGGTGGTGCGCCCCTCGCCGGCGCCCACGTCCAGCAGCATCCGGCGGTGGTCCAGCCCGGCGACGACCTCGCCCAGCCGGGCGTGGGTGAGCGGCTTCTCGTCGGTGCCCGCGAGGAACAGCTCGAAGGCCCGGCGGTAGTCCGGGCCGGCGACGTCCAGCACCCGGACCGGACCGGCCCCCGCCGCCCTCGTTCCCGTCTCCGTCCCCATACGACGACCTCCTCCACGACGGCATGACCTGCCGGGCCAGTGCACCCCGCCGGGGCGCGGTGCCGTTGCAGGCACGTTCCTGCCCGCGTGTCCGGCGACGGGCGCCTCGACGGGCGCCGCGACGGGCGGGGCGTCGGCCGCCCCCGCTGGACCTCCGCCGTCCGACACCCGTGCACGCCACGGCCATGTCCACGATCGCCTCGCCCGGCACGCTCGGGGCTGCCGGAGAGCGCCACCGCGCCGACCGCGCACCACCGCCCCTCCGCATCACCCCGCCGGAAGGAAGACGACCGCCCGTGTCCCGTACCGCCCGCCCCCGCCACTACCTGATGTGCCGTCCGACCCACTTCACGGTCGACTACTCGATCAACCCGTGGATGGAGCCGGCGAAGCCGACCGACGCCGCCCGCGCCGTCGCCCAGTGGGAGCAGCTGTACACGCTCTTCCGGGACCTCGGCCACACCGTCGAGCTGATCGAACCCGTCCCCGGCCTGCCCGACATGGTGTTCGCGGCCAACGGCGCCACCGTCGTCGACGGCACCGCCCTGGTGGCCCGGTTCCGGCACGCCGAGCGGGCCGAGGAGGCCCCGGCGTACCGGGAGTGGTTCGACTCGCGCGGCTACCGCACGGTGGTGCAGGCCGAGTTCACCAACGAGGGCGAGGGCGACTACCTGCTGGTCGGGGAGCGGCTGCTGGCCGGGACGGGCTTTCGCACCGACCGCCGGGCGCACGCCGAGGCGCAGCGCGTGCTCGGCCGCCCGGTGGTCACCCTGGAGCTGGTCGACCCGCGCTACTACCACCTGGACACCGCGCTCGCGGTGCTCGACGACGACGAGGTCATGTACTACCCGGCCGCGTTCTCGCCGGAGAGCCGCGCCACGCTCGCCGCGCTGTACCCGGACGCCGTGCTCGCCTCGGACGAGGACGCCGCCGTCTTCGGCCTGAACGCCGTCTCGGACGGCCGCCGGGTGGTCCTGCCGGAGGCCGCGGTCGGGCTGGCGGCCCGGCTGCGCGCGCGGGGCTTCGAGCCGATCGGGGTCGACGTCACCGAGCTGCTCAAGGCGGGCGGCAGCGTGAAGTGCTGCACCCTGGAACTGCGCGGCGCACCCGCCTGACCTGCCGTTTTCGCCGGCGGCCGCCGGCGAAAATCCGGTGTCCCGCGACGGCCGGCCGGTGTTAGGGTCGTCCGGCCGGCCGCGGGACTCCGGTGCGACTTCCGAAACGTGCCTCTACAGCGATGATTCGCAGTTCGTGCCCCCATTCCCCGGCCGGCATCCATCACGGAACCGCGCGGGCGGGACCGCGCGGACGGGACCGCACGGACGGAAGGGGACGGGGCGGTGGAGACGTACGGCGACCTGGTCGCCGCCGAGGACGTGCTGCTGTTCGTCAACGCCGCGATCACCGGCACCGGCCAGCGCGAGTTCCACAGCGGGGCCGCCGAGCAGCAGCTCTCGCTGGACTTCCTGCACACGTACATGTGCGTCAACTACCGGGGCCCGTACGCCGCCGCGCTCGCCCTCGACATCAACGACCACAACGCCGCCCTGATCGTCCGCCGGCTGCTGGAGACCTCCCGGGAGGCCACCGAGGAGCAGCGGCGCACCGAGGGCCGGCTGATCGCCCGCCGGCTGGAACTGCTGCCGCCGCAGCGGGTCTACCGGCTGATCGGCGAGCTGCGCCGGGCCAGGGTCAACAACCGCCGCACCCGCGCCATCCTGCGCGACTGGCTGGCCGCGCGCCCCGACCAGACCCTGGACGCCGTCAAGTACCGCGCCGGGCTCAAGCGGGCGCTGCGCCACGCCCACCTGCGGCCCGCCGAGGCGGAGACCGGCGACTTCCTGTACGCCCCGGGCCGGCGGGCCAAGTACCGGGCGCCGCTGCTGGACGCCTGGCGGCGCGCCCACCACCAGAAGGCCGCCGTCTTCGAGCTCCCCTACACCGTCGCCGAGTCCTTCGCGCAGCGGCACGGCATCCCGCGGGCCGCCTTCCTGGAGCGGATCGCGCCCCGGCTGACCACCCTGGAGCGGCTGCGCCTGCAGGAGTCGGCCCGTGCCCACGGGGCCGACGCCGTCGCCGCGGACCTCGCGGCAATGCCGCTCACCCGGCTCGCCTCGTACGTGCTGGGCCTGCCGCCCACCGACCGGATCGCGCGCCGCGCGGAGCTGACCGACGCCCTGCGCGGCTCGGCGCGCCGGGCCGCCCGCGCCTCCGGGGGTGTATCGGCCGGGGGCGGCTGGGGCCGGGTCGCCGCCGTACTGGACGACAGCTGGTCGGCGTACGGCTCGGGCGTCAAGCGCCGCCGGCCGCTGGCCGCCGCGCTCGCCTGCCACTTCCTGCTGGAGGCGCTGGCCGACGAGTACACGGCGCTGTGGACCTCCGGGCGCACCGACGCGCTGCTCGCCCGCCCGTCCGGACCGACCCCGCTCGGCCGCCGGATCCTGGACGCGCTCGACACCGCGCCGCAGCGGCTGGTGATCGTCTCCGACGGCTGGGACAACGCCCCGCCCGGCCTGGCCGCCGAGGTGCTGCGGGTGTGGCGCACCCGGCTGGACCCAGAGCACCGGACCAGCATCGTGCACCTCAACCCGGTCTACGACGCGGAGGGCTTCGACGTGCGCCGGCTCGCCCCGACGGTGCCCACGGCCGGGCTGCGCGACGCCGAGGACCTGCCGGCCCTGGTGGAGTTCGCCCGCTTCGCCGAGGGTCGCACCGACCTCGCGGAGCTGACGGCGCACCTCGCGGCCCGCACCGCGCGCTTCCTGTCCGCCGCTCCGGAGGGGACCGTCCGATGAGCCCCGCTTTCCCCGCCGGCCCGCCCGCCTTCCGTCTCGACCTCACCGGCCTCGACACCCGGCCCGCCCAGGTGTGGGGCGGGGTGCGCCTGGTCCCGCTGGTCCGCCCGGAGCCGATCGCCGACCTGCGGCTGCACCAGGAGCTGTACGAAGCCGAGTACGCCGCCGTCCCGGTGGGCCGCCGCGCCACCTACCACTCGTACATCCCGCACGGCTTCGTCGCCGACTGGACGCGCGACGGCACCCCGGCGGCCGCGTACGGCACCCGGCTCGACCCCGCCGCCGCCCCGTCCGCCACGCAGTCCGGCACGCTGCCCGCCGAGCCGCCCGAGCGCGTCCGGGTCCGGGTGCCACGCCGGCTGGCCAAGCGCGAGGGCCGCACCCGGCTGCGCTTCCTGCCGCTGCACCTCGCCCTGGAGGGCTACCTGGCGCTGCACTTCGGCGGCCCGTCCATCGCCTGGGAGCAGTGGTCCGACCGGGCCCTGCGGCGCGGCCTGTCCCCGCGCGCCGAGGAGGCCTACTCCGGCGACCAGGTCCGCGGCCTCGCCGACGCCCTGCGCGTCTTCGAGCTCCACCCCGGCCAGTGCGGCCTGCTCGTGTACGTCGCCGACGCCCTCGCCGCCGCCTTCGTCGTCCCGCACCCCGACGACTACCGCGCCCTGCACCGCACCCTGCTGCTGGACCTCTACGGCGAACTGATCCACCACTACGCCCTGCTGTCCGCCCCCGTCCCGGACTTCCGGGCCGACCTGCGCGGGGCCGGCCCGATCAACTCCGTCGCCGACCTGCGCGCCGCCGTCGCCCGGCAGGAGCACGCCTGGACCGCCTTCCACGACGGCACCATGGCCGGCGGCCTCCTGGACACCGCCTACCGGGCCCGCACCGTCCACCGCCTGGGCCGGTTCACCCTCAGCCGCTTCCTGCCGGAGTTCCGGCCCCGCCGGGAGAACCACATCGGCGAGGCGGTCACCGACGAGCACGGCCGCATCGCCTACCTCAAGACCTTCCGCCTCTCCGAACCCCAGATCCGCCGCGGCTACCTGCTGGACCGCCTCGCCGCCCACGACTGGCACCTGCCCACCACCGCCACCGCCCTGAACCTCACCGAACCCCAGCTCGCCCTCCGCCTGGACGCCGCCGGCTTCGGCGAACTGCTCCGCCAGGACGTCCTCGACCACTACCGCCGCGCAGCACGCGGGTAGCGCCCGACCTCCCTCGTCGACGCCGGACCTCGGGCGATCGTTGCTGACGAATTGTCAACAAGTGCCGCTCCACTCCTTGACGGTGTGCGGACAGCGCTCTACAACGTAGTCAACTGCCGGGCGCCGGGCCCACTTCCTTCGGCGTCGCCAGCCGTCTGCCCGCTCGTCCCCCCACCGAGAACGAGGCACCCTCATGCGTTTGCACCCCTGCCTTGCCCTGGCCGCGGCCGCCATCACCCTGGCCGTCGGTGCGCTGCCGGCCGCCGCGGCGCCCGCCGCCGGGTCCGTGCTGACCGCCGGCGGAACGGCCGTCGCGGTCGGCGACGTCCTTCAGGCGCCGCTCGCCGCCGGCACCCGCGCCACCTTCTCCTCGGACACCACCGGCTCGACCGGGGTCTTCTGCGGCACCTCGCCGCTGACCGCCAAGGTCCTGAGCAACCCCGCCGTGCCGGGCACCGCCACCGCCTCCCTGACCGGCCTCACCTTCGGCTCCTGCACGGCCAACGTCACCGGCGTCACCTCGGTCAAGAGCCTCACGGTCGGCAACCTCGCGTACGGCGTGACGGTCGCCGACTCCGCCGGGCTGCCGGTCACCCTCGCCGCCGGGCCGGCCGGACCGATCCAGGCCTCGGCCGTGCTCAACAGCTGGTTCGGCACCCTCACCTGTACCTACCAGCTCAGCGGCGCCTTCACCGGCAACGCCGACAACGCCGCGCACGCCCTGGTCTTCCGCAACGCGCACTTCGTCAAGAGCGCCGGTTCCGGCCTCTGCCCCGGCGAGGGCTACTTCTCCGCGACCTACGGCCCGATGGCCGACTCCACCCAGCCCGGCGGCCCGGCGGTCTCCGTGAACTGACCCCCGGCCCAACCCGACCCGGCCCCGGGGGGGGGGGCCCCCCCCCCCCCCCCGGGCGCCCCGCCGCCGGAAGGGCCGCCGCCAAAAAGTGTGGCGCCGGGGATCCCGACGTCGCTAAGCTCGCGCCGATGATGATTCCTCCTCTTCACGAAGTGGGGGTCCCGTCCGCGCAAGGTGCGTGCTGATGGTCATGCACTCCGCGCGCGGGGATTCCCGGCTCTCCTTCTGGCTGCATGTGCGCGAGTTCGCCGTGCCGGCCTCGGTCATCGAGACGACGACGGCCCGGCGGCTCGCCGGGGACTGGGCGGGGGCGTGTGCCGCCGCCGGAGTCGAGGTCGACCTCGATCTGCGCACCGCCGCACGCCGGTACGGGCGCGAACTCGCCGCCCGGGTCCGGGGCGACCTCCAGGGGTTGGCACCCGACCTGCTGCGCTGGCACCTCCCGCGCATCGCGCCCGACGGGCTGCTGCGCCCCGGGCTGACCGTCCCGCTCGCCCGGTACGGTGACGTGCGGCTGGTGGTGCGCACACCTCCCGCCGGGGCGAGCGGCACGCAGCGGTTCGGGCTCGCGCTGCACGACGTCCGCGACGTCCGCGACGGCACCGCCGGCCGGGCGAACGCCCACCCCCACCCGCACCCCAGCCGACGGTTCCGGCTCGACCTGCACCGGCACCTGTGGGACGCCCGCCGCAGCGGCGAGTTGGCCGTCCGCCTCGGCGGCCCCGAACGGTGGGTGGCCGAGGCGCGGATCCTGCTCCGGACCGACGGGCACCCCGACGGGGCCGGCACCGTGCTCGTCAGGCTCGGGGCACGACGGCAGCTGGTGGTGGACACGGGCGACGGCCACGCCATGCCGCCCGACCTGCCGCGGCTTCCGCTGCTCCCGGACGCGGCGGCCCACGTGCCACCCGACCTGGAGCTGCTGCGGGCCGGGCTGATCGGGCCCGAGCGGCTGCACCCGCTGGTCGCCGAGGCCCTGGCACCCGGCCACTCGGTAGCCGCCGGCAGCCCGGATCCCGGCCCCGGCCCCGGCCCCGACGGGCCACGCCTCGTCGAGTGTCGCGGGGCCCGGCACCGGATCGGCCTGGTCGACGGGGTACTGACGGCCCTGGACCACTCCCCGGCGGAGATCCGTCGCGAGGAGCTGCTGATGGCCCTGACCGGCACCCCTCTCCCCTGCCTGCAGGCCGTCGACGACGCGCACCGCCGCCCGGAGAGCCTCGCCGACGTCCGCGCACGCCTGCTGCACGGCGACACCGCCGGCGCGCCGCCCGGCTGGGCGCGGGTGGTGCGGCTCGGGGGTGGCTGACGGCTCCCGGCCGGCTCAGGCGATCTTGGCGCAGAGCGGGTCGGCGGAGCCGTGCCGGAGGGTGAGGGTGCGGTAGCCGGTGGCGCCGATGTCGACGGTGTAGACGCCGTCGACGGTGTAGAGGTCGCGGGGCAGGTTGCCCGCGCCGGTGCCGAAGCCGAGCAGGATCGGGCCGTGCGCCTGCCAGGTCTGCGAGCCGTCGGGGCGGTACTCGACGTGGGAGCGGCCGCCGGCGTCGGCGTCGTGGTGGGCGCCGGTGAGGGTGTTGGTGAGCCGCATGACCAGGGCGCCCCGGTAGGCGACGCGGCGGACGGTGCCGTCGGGGTCGGCGGCCAGCACGTGCCGCTCGACGCGGTCGACGACGGGTTCGAGGTGCACGGGGAAGTCGCAGCGGGCGCCGGCCGGCAGGTCGAAGGACGGCGAGGGCCAGGGCTCCCAGCCGCCGCGGTCGTCGGCGCCGGCCGTCGGCGCCGCGGCCAGGACCGCGGCGAGGGCGGTGGCGGCGGTGGCGAGGCGGAGCGGAATACGGTGCACAGCGGTTCTCCTGACGGTTCGGCGGACGGTGCGGCTCCCAGCCTGGCAGCGGCCGCTGACCGGATTCAACCACCGCCTTCCCCGCTCGGGCCGCCCAACTCCTTGACGATTGCATGACATTGACGGACCATCATGCTCGCGGCGCCGCACCCGCCTCCTCACCGTTCCGTCCCTACGGACCCCCACAGGAGGACAGTCATGCGACTGCCCCGCCGAGGAACGCCCGCCACGGCCACCGCCGTCCTGCTGGCCCTCGCCCTCGCCGTCCCGCTCACCACCCAGGCCACCGCGCAGCCGGCCCCCGCGGCCGCCGCGAACGCGGGCCCCGATGCCACCTTCACCCGGCAGTACCGCCTCGACGGCCCCCGGACCGTCGCCGAGCGCACCGCCGTCGCCGCCACCGGCGCCTCCGTCGACGCCGTCCGGCCCGACTCGCTGACGGTCACCGCGACCCCCGCCGAGGCCGCCCGGCTGCGCGCGCTCGGCTGGTCGCCCGTCCCGCTGCCCGGCCCCCGGTACGGCGCCGAGCCCGGCCTGGAGGGCGTCGGCGCGGCGCTGTACGACTTCCCGTCCGCCGACTCCGGCTACCACAACTACGCCGAGGCCTCGGCCGACATCGACGCCGTCGTCGCCGCGCACCCCGACATCATGAGCAAGCGGGTGATCGGCACCTCCTACGAGGGCCGGCCGATCGTCGCCGTCAAGATCAGCGACAACGTCGGCACCGACGAGAACGAGCCCGAGGTGCTCTTCACCGCCCACCAGCACGCCCGCGAGCACCTCACCGTCGAGATGTCGCTCTACCTGCTGCACGAGTTCGGCGACAAGTACGCCACCGACCCCCGCATCGCGAACGCCGTCAACAGCCGGGAGATCTGGGTGATCCCGGACCTCAACCCGGACGGCGGCGAGTACGACATCGCCACCGGCCGCTACCGCAGCTGGCGCAAGGACCGCCAGCCGAACCCGGGCAGCAGCTACGTCGGCACCGACCTCAACCGCAACTGGGACTACAAGTTCGGCTGCTGCGGCGGCTCCTCCGGCTCCACCTCCAGCGAGACCTACCGGGGCAGCGGACCGGAGTCCGCCAAGGAGACCAAGGTGGTCGCCGACTTCGTCCGCAGCCGGGTGGTGGGCGGCAAGCAGCAGATCACCGCGGCCATCGACTTCCACACCTACAGCGAGCTGGTGCTCTGGCCGTTCGGCTGGACCACCGCCAACACCGCCACCGGCATGACCGCCGACGAGTACAACACCTTCGCCACCCTTGGCCGCTCGATGGCCGCCACCAACGGCTACACGCCCGAGCAGTCGAGCGACCTCTACATCACGGACGGTTCGATCGACGACTGGCTGTGGGGCGCGCAGCGGGTGTTCGCCTACACCTTCGAGATGTACCCCGGGCCGAACGGCGCCAGCGGCTTCTACCCGCCCGACGAGGTGATCGGACGCGAAACCTCCCGCAACCGGGAGGCCGTGCTGCGGCTGGTGGAGACGGCCGACTGCGTCTACCGCGCGATCGGCAAGCAGCAGCAGTACTGCGGCATCGCCAACTGACCGCAGGAGAAGCGGCCCGCCCGGACCCCCGTGGTCCGGGCGGGCCGTTCCCCTGTCGGCGAACGTGCCCACCGGAAGGGTCCGTTTGGGTTAGGAAGGTGGTCCGGGGCGAGTGGAACGAGGGGAATCCATGACCGGTACCGCGAAGTTCGGAAGGCTCTACCGACGGTCGTTCCCGGTGCGGTTCACCACCGTCACCCTCGCCTACCTGCTGGCGGTCCTCGCGCTCGCCTGGCTGCTGTCCAGCCGCGACCGCCACTTCCCCTGGTTCCCACCGGGGTTGCTCTACATCGCGGCGATCCTCGGCTACCCCGTGCTGCTGCTCGTCCCGTGGCAGTGGACGCAGGCGGTCTGCCGCGAGCACCGCACCGGGCCGCTGGCCAGGGCCGGCCTGGTGGCCCTGCTGCTCGGCGGCGGGGCCTTCGCCGCCCTGTCGCTCGGCCGCGCTGAGCAGCAGGCCCTGCACGAGCGGGGCACGGCGGTGGCGGCGGTGGTGGTGCGCCACGAGGAGGATCCGGGCGACCCGGAACTCGGCGCCTCCGCGTCCTACCGGTACGTGGTGCGGCTGCCGGGCGGCGGGGAGGAGTCCTTCTCCGCCGACAAGGACGAACTGCCGCTGACCGAGCAGCCGGTGACCGTCACGGTCGACCCGCTCGGCAAGGTCGACAGCATCGCGGGCACGCCCCCGTCCGCACCCGCCACCGCGCCGTGGGCGGCATCCTTCGCGCTCGCGTTCGCGGGGACGCTGACGGTCGCCGCCGCCACCCGCTTCCATCCCCGCGCCCGCCCGTCGGCCTGACCCGAGAAGCCGCTCCACCCCGGCCCGGGCCGACGGCCCCGGCGACGGCGGTCATCCGGAGGGCGTCCGAACGGCGCCGGGCGAGGCCGCGGTCAGGACGGCCCCGGGCGGGCGTAGGCGGGCGAGAGCGAGGCAGGCCGTGGTCGTGACCGCCATCGCGGCGATGCCGACCACCGCCGCCGTGGTGTAGGCGCCGTCCTTCGGGAAGGGATGGCCGGCGTCGGTGCCGGCGGACAGGATCAGGCCGCCCATGGCGCTGCCCAGGGAGTATCCGACGCTGCGGACGACGTAGTTGAAGCTCATGGCGCTCGACGTCTCACTCCTGGGGGTGACGGCCAGGATGACGCCGGGCAGAGCGGCCGAGAAGCCGCCGACGCCAAAACCCAGCACGCCCATGGCCACGAACAGCTCGGCCGGATTCGACCGGGCCGTCGCGAAGAGAACGAACCCGCCACCTACGACGACGGCGCTGCCGGCCAGGAGCAGGGGCGCGTCGATCCGCGCCCGGACCCGAGGCGTGAGCTTGCCGGCGACGAACCCCAGCGCGGAGAACGGGACGAGGACCAGCCCGGCGACGAAGGTGGTCAGCCCAAAGCCGTAGCCGGCGCTGTCCGGCGTCTGCGCGTACCGGGTGATGAGCGTGAGGAGGAGGTACATGCCGATCCCGCCGACGAACGTGGCGATGTTCGCCCCGGCGACCACCGGGTGCCGAACCGCCCGGACGTCGACCAAGGGCGTCTCGCTACGCAGCTCCGAGGCGGTCCAGACGCAGAGCAGGAGCACGGCGACGACGGCGAGGAGCACCGCCACGACGAGGTGCCGGCTCCACAGACTCGTCTGGCTCGCGAGGAACAGGACGAGGAACAGTCCGGCCGCCAGGAGCAGCGCCCCCGCCGCACCCACCGGGGCGGAGCGGCCCTCGGGAGCCATCGGCATGGAGCGCCGCGCGGCCAGGAACGCGATCGTGGTGACGACCAGACCGAGGCCGTAGGCGGCGCGCACCCCGCCGACCTCGGTGAGCAGCGCGGCAAGCGGGTAGCCGATTCCGGCCCCGATGATCGAGACCACCGAGAGCAGAGCGATCGTGGCCGCGCTGCGCTCCTCCGGGAGATGGTCCCGCGCCACGCCCATCATCAGCGCTGTCAGACCGAGCCCGACGCCTTGAGCCGCCCGCCCGACGAGCAGCCACGCGAACGGCAGTGGCAGCACCGTGAGCGCACTGCCGACGACGACGACCGCCAGCGTGACGAGAATCGTGGCACGTCGGTGCGGGCCGGCCCCGAGCCGGCCGAGGACGGGTGTGGCGACGGCGCCGGTCAGCAGCGTGATGGTCAGCGTCCACTGCGCGCTGTCGAGTGAGACGTGGAAGGTGGTCGCCACGCTGGTGATGAGAGGCGTTCCGAGGCTGCCGACCGCTGCCACGACCAGGGCTATGAACATCAGGGAGGGGACCAGCCGCCGCGCTTCGGAGCGCCCCGGGGTTCCGGCGGTCCCGCCGACCGGCCACCTCGTCGAGGATCGCCACGTCATTGTTTCGGCCCTTCTCGATCCTGGTCGTCGAGCGCCGCCAGATGCAGCAGCGCCGGAAGAGCGGCCGCCAGGGCCTCGACCTCGTCGTCGGTGAGGCTGCCGATCAGTCCTGCGAACGCATCGACACCCGTCTGGCGCCGCGCCCGGACGTAGGACGCGCCGGCCTCGGTCAGGAACACCAGCGTGACCCGCTTGTCGGACGTGTCGCGTCTCCGCTCGACCAGCCCGGACTCCTCCATCACCCGGACCAGGACGGTCATCGCGGGCTGGGTGACGCCTTCGATCGCGGCCAGATCGGTGATGCGCCGTGGGCCGGTCCTGTCCAGGGTCGCCAGGGTGGCGGCGGAGGTGAGGCTCATGTCGCGGGGAAGGCGTCTCACAGCCCTGGTGGCCAGTCCGTAGAGGACTGACCCGATGTCGGTGGTAGCGCCACGCGCGGCGTCTTGACGGCCCATGGCTGAAGCATAGTCGATTTATATGAAGTCTTTATGCATATGGCCGAGCGGCTCCACCCGCGGATCTCCGCCGCCCACACCCCCCTTTACCGCAGGCGGTGCCGTGGTGCGGGCCCCAGCAGCGTGCTGACGCGCCCGCACCACGGTGGAGTCCACCAGGATGTCCCGGTCGAGTCCCCCGTCCCGGTTCACACGGCGGGGGATTCCATGCGCTGATGTGACGTCAGAGGCTCTTGACGCTCTCGATGCGCTCCACGATCAGTTCGCAGAGTTCGTGGGTGCGCAGGGCGTCGTGGGCGTCGAGGGTGCGGCCGGTGCGGACGGCGGCGAGGAAGGCGAGGACGACCTGCTCGATGCCGCGCTGGCGGGCGACCGGGACCCAGTCGCCGCGGCGGCGGACGGTGGGCTGGCCGCGGTGGTCGATCACCTCGGCGAGGTTGTGGACCTCGCGCTTGGAGTCGGCGCCGGAGACCTCCAGGATCTCCTCCGTCGATCCGGAGAGGCGGTTCATCAGGCCCAGGGCCGTGAAGCCGTCGCCGGCGAGGGTGAGGACGACGTGCTCGACCAGGCCGTCACGCACCCGGGCGCGGACGTCCACGTGCTCGATCTCGCCGGGGGCCAGGAAGCGCAGGGTGTCGACGACGTGGATGAAGTCGTCGTAGACCAGGGTGCGGGCGGCCTCGGGCAGGCCCTCGCGGTTCTTCCGGAGCACGATGAGGTCGCGCGGGCGTTCGAGGGCCTGGGCGTAGCCGGGGGCGTGGCGGCGGTTGAAGCCGACCGCCAGGGAGCGGCCGGTGCGGTCGGCGAGGTCGACCAGGCGGCGGGCGCCGTCGAGGGTGTGGTCGAGCGGCTTGTCCACGTAGACGTCGACGCCGGCGGTGAGCAGCTGCTCGACGATCGGCACGTGCTGGTCGGTCGCCGCGTGCACGAAGGCGGCCCGGATGCCGCTGTCGATCAGTCGGCCGAGGTCGGTGAACCGCTGCTCCGGGGCGATCCGGTACGCCTCGCCGAGCCGGTCCAGCTTGGCGGCGTCCCGGGTCATCAGCCGCAGGTCCAGGCCGGGCAGCGCGCCGAGGACCGGCAGGTAGGCCTTCTGCGCGATGTCACCGAGCCCGATCACCCCGACGGGCAGTGGGGCGTCGGGAACAGCGGTCGAACTCATCAGATCTCCACAGGTGCGTGAGCCGGTGTCGCCCCCACCCTATGCACCGCCCGAACAAAACCGAACGGGGCCGGACTGGCCCGGAGTGGGCCGGTCGCGGACCGCCGGGTCCGCGACCGGCCCCAAGGAGGGATCAGGGGCAGAGCTGGTGGGTCGTCGGGGTGCACTCGGGGTCGGGGTCGATCGGGCCGGTGCCGCCGGGGTGGTAGTTGGACCACCAGAGGGGGGTGCTGCCGTAGTAGACGACCAGGTTGCCGCCGTTCTGGATGGCCAGGTAGGCGCCGGGGTGGCGGCCGGTGCGGCTCTCCCAGAGCGGGCGCCACGCGGCGTCGTAGGCGGTGAGGTTGCCGTCGGCCTGGACGTAGAAGTAGGTGCCGAGCCCGTAGGTGCCCACGGCGGTCCAGATCGCGACGCCGTTCTTGTAGAGGACGACGTGCCCGTCGTACTGCTGGTACAGGACGGTGCTGCCGTCGGGCGAGGACCAGCTCTGGCCTCGGGTCAGGCCGGCGGTGGCCTGGATGACCGTCTGGTTGGCGTCGGAAGCGGGAGCCGCGGCGACCGTGACGGCAGCGGGGGCGGAGGCGGGGGCGCCGTCGGCCGCCTGGGCGGGAGCGCCCAGCAGCCCGGTCGCCATCAGGACGGCGCCCAGCGCGACGCCGGCGCGGGGAACGAGGGAACGCGCGATGCTCATGACGGACACTCTCCTCAAGTCACTTCTCCGAACGGCCTGCTGTTGGCCTGCCGAGGAGAAGTCTCACCGCACGCGAACCGGGCGGGCAAAGCCCTTCGACCCAGCCCGAATCCGGACACCGGTCGGCCGCGATCCCCGGCTCAGGCGGTCGACAGCCCGGCCCGGCGCAGCAGGTAGAGGCCGGAGGCGGCGGCCAGCACGGCCATGCAGGCGGCGAAGACCAGGCCCGCGTCCGACAGCCCGAGGGGCTGGGCCAGCAGGCCGACGCCGATGACGGGGATCGAGATGCCGAAGTAGGCGACGACGAAGAGCGCCGAGAGCGCGCCGCCGCGGTGTTCGGCGGGGGCGGCGGCGGCGATCTCGCCGACCGCGCCGCGCAGGCCCATGCCCTGGCCGGCGCCGCCCACCAGGGCGGCGAGGACCAGCGGCGCCAGCAGGGTCCAGGCGAGCGACGAGGCCAGCAGGGCGAGCCCCGCGATGAGCACCAGGCAGCCCAGCGGGATGGCCCGGGCGGTGCCCAGCTTCGGCACCAGGAGCTGGCCGAGCGTGGAGCCGAAGAACGCCAGGAAGACGATCAGGCCGGTGGCCGCGTGGTTGTGGACGCCCAGGCCCTGCGCGAGGAAGGCGGGGCTGACCGAGGTGAAGACACCCAGCAGCGAGAAACCCGCGAAGGCGGCGAGGCCGGCCGGCACGAAGACACCGCGGACCTCCGGCGGCAGCGACGGCCGGCGCGGGCGGGCGGTGCGCAGCGGCCGGGCACCCGCGACGGTCTCCGGCAGGGAGCGGAGGACCGCGAACGAGGCGGCGAGCAGCACCAGGTGCACGGCGAACGGCAGGATCAGCGGGTGCGGCGCGTACTCGGCGAGCACGCCCGACAGCAGGGGTCCGCAGCCGAGGCCGCCCATGTTGGCGGCGGTGGCGGCGAACGCGGCCCGGGCCCGGCGGCCGGGCGGGGCGAGTTCCAGGACGTAGGCGGTGGCGGTGCCGGTGAACAGGCCGGCCGACAGTCCGGAGAGCAGCCGGCCCAGGCAGAGCATCGGCAGGCCGCCCTCGGCGAGGAAGGCGACGGCGCTGCCCGCCGCGCAGGTCAGCCCGCAGAGCAGCACGGGGCGGCGGCCGACGGAGTCGGAGACGTTGCCGACGAGCAGCAGGACGCCGATGACACCGAAGGCGTAGATGGCGAACACGACCGTGACCATCAGTTCGGAGAAGCCGATCTCCTCCTGGTAGAGGCCGTAGAGCGGGGTGGGCAGGGTGGTGCCCGCCATGCAGACGGCGAAGGCGGCGGCGGCCCCGAGGTAGTCCAGGTGGCGCGGGGTCCGCGGAGAGCCGGTCGGACGATCGGTCACCAGCCCACGGTAGGCGGCCGGGGACGGGCCCGCGGCGGCGGGCTGCGCCGAATGGCCGCCCGGGTGACCGGTGCGGGCGCCGGTCCGGGGCCGGGCAGCGGTCCCGGGTGCGGTCCCGGCACCGGGCGGGGTGCGGGCGGGGGCGGCGGATCGGGCAGCACCGGCGGCGGGCCGGGCGGCACGGGATCCGGCCCGCCGGGGCCGGGCACCGGCCCGGGCAGCGGTCCGGGGCCGGGCGCCGGTCCCGGTCCTGGGGGCGGGGTGGGGCTGGGCGGCACGGGGTCGTTCGGCGGCGTTCCCACGGCGGGTCGTTCCTCTCCGGTCCTCGGCTGCGTTCCAGCGCGCGGCTACCCCGTCGGCCGCCGTCCACACCCGCCATCGGCGGCACGCTACGGCCCGTGGCGGACGCTACGACCGGTGACGGGCACTACGACCGGTGATGGGCACTACGGCCCGTGACGGGCGCTACGCCCGGTGACCGGGTGCGTCCCGGGCCGCCGTGCGGTGGAGTGCGGCGAGCATCGCGGCGAGGGCGGCCGTGACCGGGGTGCCGCGGGTGCCGCGCTCGGCCCAGCGCCAGTCGCCGTCGGGGTTGACCTCCAGGAAGACCGGAGTGCCGGCGCTGAGCAGGAAGTCGAAGGCCCCGTACCGCAGCTCCATCGCCGCGGCCAGGGTGCGGGTCGCGGCGGCGACCCGCGCCGGGGGCGACGGCAGGAGACGGACGTCGAGCCGCTCCGGGGCGGTCCACGGATCGGCGGGGTCCGCCTTGCCGAGTTCGAAGGCGTACAGCCGCCCGGCGACGAAGTACACCCGCAGCTCCGCCTGGTGCTCGACGTACTCCTGGACCAGCACCGGCGGTCCGGGGCGCGGGCCGTCCCCGCGACCGGCGGCGAGGTCCGCCCGCTCCAGGACGGTGGGGAAGACGCCGTGCAGGCGGCCCGGCACCGGCTCGACGAAGTGCTGGTGGACCGCCTTGACCACCACCCGCGGCCCGTCGAAGGCGTCGCCGACCAGGTGCGGATCGGTGGTCAGCACGGTGCGCGGGGCGGCGACGCCGTGCCGCCGGGCGAGCCGGAGCTGGGAGAGCACGCCGGGGCGCTCGGGGCGGATCGCCGTGCCGGAGAGTTCCGCCAGCTGCCCGGCGGCCGCCTGCCAGGAGTCGCGCAGGAAGGCGGTGCGGGCGGAGTCGGGAGCGCGGTCGTCGCCGGCCGCCAGCGCGGACGCGGCGAAGTGGCGGATCCAGGTGACGGTGGGTGTCAGCGGGCGCCCGTTCAGGCGCACCGCGCGGTCGTCGGGCCCGACCGTCAGCGAGGTGGCGGCGAGCTCCTCGGCGTTCAGGCGGACGGTGCGGATCCCGGCGCCGATGAGCAGCCGCTCGACCGGGTCGAGGTCGGTGTCACAGGCGCGGCTGAGCAGCAGCACGCACCGCTCCGGCGCCGGGCTCACGTCGAACACCCGGCCCGGGTCGTCGAGTTGGGCGAGGAAGGGGGAAGCTTCAGGCATCGGCGTCGGAGGTGGCGAGCAGGTCGTCGGCCATCGCCAGCAGCTTGACGACGGTCGCGGCCACCTGGCCGGGAGCGGTCGGCAGACGGTCGGCGACGCGCTGCAGCACCGCCAGGTCGAAGGCCGGCGGCTTCGCGGTCACCGGCGCCGGGACGGCCGGGCCCGCGGCCGAGCCGGGTGCCGACAGGAGTTCCAGCACCGTCGCCATCTCGGTGGCCAGCAGCCCGAGCGAGGCCATGTCGCCGAGGTCACAGCGAGGCCGGCTGTCGCGGTCCAGCACCGACAGCACGCCGACGCAGTCTCCGTCGCAGATCAGCGGCGCCGCCATGATGCCGCGCGGCACGTAGCCGGTGGACTCGGCGGCCGAGCGGGCGAACTGCGGGCTCTGCGCCACGTCGTCCACCATCACCGGCTGGCCCGTCATCAGCGCCCAGCCGGCGATGCCGGTGCCGGCCGGGAAGCGGCTGCCCAGCAGATGGTGCTCGCCCTCCCCCGCGACCGCCGCGAAGACGAGGTCGCCGTCGCTCTCGTCCACCAGCAGGACGGAGGCTGCGGCGGCGCCGAACACGCTGCGCGCGACCTCCACGATCGACTGGAGCAGTCTGCGCCGGTGGGTCTCGGCACTCTCCAACGGGTCAGTCGACACGCGCACCTCCATCGGGTACGGCTACGTTCTCGGCGGCCAGGTAGAGGACGGACTTGAGCTGGAAGGGGGTGAGCGAGCGGTGCTTGCCGAGAATGAGCGCGCAGATGCCCGCGATGTGCGGCGTCGCGAAGCTGTTCCCGGTGCTGAGCAGCTGCCGGCCGCCGGGGCCGGCCACCGGGACGCGCACGCCGCGGGCGTAGAACTCCACCGGCGGTGACGGGTTGTAGTAGTAGGTCATCGGGTTGGGGCTGTCGTGGCTGGCCACCGAGATGACCGAGGCGAACGGCCACGGGTAGCTGCGCACCGGCATGTTGTGCGCGGAGGCGACGATGACGCAGCGGCGGAAGTAGGCGGAGTCGGTGAGGTCGCGCAGGGCGCCGCAGAACTCGGCCTTGGTGGTGGACAGGCTCAGGTTGATGACGTCGTAGCCCTCCTCGATCGCCCAGGTCAGCCCGGCGAGCAGGGCGGCGCCGCTGCCGTGCCGGCCGCCGGACAGGACGCGCACCGAGGTGAGCGCGACACCGGGGGCGATGGAGCGGATGACGCCGGCGCAGGCGGTGCCGTGGCCGGCGGTGTCGGCGGGCTCGGTGGCGACGACGGCCAGGGTGCCGTCCTCGGCCCGGACCACGTCCATCGCCCGCTCCAGGCCGCCGACCAGCGGGTGCGCGGCGTCGATGCCGCTGTCGAGGACGCAGACCCGCACCCCGGATCCGTCCGCGCCGCCCCAGGCCCACTCCCGGGTGATCCGGCCGCCGAGCGGGCTGACGTCGAAGGGCTCCTGCGGCGCGGTCGAGACGGGCAGGCTCCAGGCGGGCACACCCGGGAAGTGGTCGCGGGCGGGGCGGCGCCAGGGCGGCAGGTGGAGGGCGGTCATCGGCCGTCGCCCCCGTCCGTCCGCCGCACCGGGCCGGCCGCCCCGGCGGCGAGCCAGGCCCGGACCCGTCCGGCGGGCAGGGTGGCGCCCTTGGCCTCGAACATCCGCAACGCCTCGGTCCCTTCCGCCGTCGCCCGCCCGGCCCGGCCGGCCGCCCGGAGCACGATCGCCCGGTCGAGGAGGGTCTCCCCGATCAGGCAGGGGTCGTCGGAGCCCGCGCTCAGCGCCCGCGCCGCCTCGGCCGCGGCCAGCGCCTCGGGGTGGTGGCCCCGGGCGGAGGCGATCCGGCCGCGCAGGGCGACGGCGCCCAGCCGGGCGCGCGGGTTGCCGCCGTCCGCGCCGTCGGTCGCGCCACCGTCCGCGCCGCGGGTCAGGTCCGGGGCCGGGTCGATCAGGTCCAGGGCCGCGGCTGCGGCGTCCGTACGGCCCTGGGCGAACAGCTCGCGGGCGATGGCGACCTCGGTGGTCCGGGTGTCCGGGGTGTGCTCGGCGGCGCGCAGCACGCCGAGGCTCTGCCGGTAGCGGGCCTCGGCGACGTCATGGGCGCCGGCCAGCGACTCGACGAAACCCGCGGCGTCCAGCAGCACCGCGTCCGCGAGGTCGGCGTGCACGTCGTGGGAGTAGCCGAGCGCCTCGGCGAGGGTGCGCCGTGCGCCCGTCACGTCGCCGCCCAGGGCCTCCAGGTGGGCGCGGGCGACGAGCACCGGGATCAGCAGCGAGCGGTTGGTGGCGAAGCGCCGGCCGAGCAGTGCGCACAGCTCCAGCGCGGCGGCCACCGGGGTGGGCGTCCACTGCGTCAACTCGCAGACCGCGCACAGCAGCCGGTCCTCCTCGTAGCCGTCGGCCAGGGCCCGGGCGCGGGCCAGCGCGAGGCGGAAGGAGCGCTCGGCGGAGGCGGTGCGCTCGGCGGCGAGTTCGAGGTGGGCGTGCAGCTGGTGCAGCCGGCACCAGCTGAGGTCGTCGCCCGGGTCGCGCTCCAGCCGCTCGGTGAGGCGCCGCGCGTCGGCGGCGACGTCGGCGGGTGCGGCGAGGCCCAGCCGCAGGGCGACGATGCCGTGCTGGATCGCCCGGGTGGCCGCGGCGCGCGGGTCCTCGGGCAGCGCGGCCTCGGCGGCGGCGAGCGCGGCGCGGCAGCGGGCCTCGTCCTGCAGCCAGATCCCGGCGTCGCAGACGTGCAGCGCGAGGGCGGTGTGCGCCGGATCGCCGGCGGGCAGCAACGCCCTTCCGCGTTCCAGGAGTTGGACGGCGGCGGGGAGGTCCTTGCGGGCCAGCGCCCGCATGCCCTCGGCGATCAGGGTGCCGGCCGCCGGACCGGCCAGGGCGGGCGGCCGCGGGTCGCCGGGGCGCAGTTGGCGGCGCAGCAGGCTGGTGGCCTCGACGTGGTAGGCGACGGCCAGCGGGTCGGGCGGACGCTCGTGGGAGAGCCGGTCGGCGAGGAAGTCGTGCCAGCGCTCGCGGCGGGTCTTCGGGGTGAACTCGTAGGCGGTGTCGCGCAGCAGGGCCTGGGCGAAGCGGTAGGTGCCGGCCGGTCCGGGTTCGAAGACCCGGCGGCGGGCGAGCCGGGCGGTCGCCGCGTCGGCGGCGGGCGGGGCGGTGCCGTCGGCCTCGGCCATCGCGCGCAGCTGGGTGCGGGTGAATTCGCGCCCGACGACGGCGGCGAGCTCCAGCAGGCCGCGTTCGGTGGCGGGGAGCCGGTCGAGCCGGGCGCCGAGCAGGGCTTGCACGGTGGGCGGCACCTGGGTGCCGGGGGCGGTCTCGGCGAGGACGTCCATCAGCTGCTCGGCGAAGAGCGGGTTGCCGTCGCACAGCGCGATGACCCGGCCGGTCAGCTCCCGGTGGTCGTGGACGCGGTCCTCCTGGGCGTGGACGTCGCCGCGCAGGGCAAGGCCGCCGACCAGGGCGGCGGTCTGCTCCCCCGTCATCGGCCCGAGGTCGACGGTGAGGGCGCACGGCGTACCGGCGGACCAGCCCGGGCGCAGCTCGAACAGCTCGGGGCGGGCGAGGCAGAGCAGCAGCACGGGGACGTCGCGCAGCCGGCCGGCGATCTCCTCGACGAGGTCGAGCAGGGTCGACTCGGCCCAGTGCAGGTCCTCCCAGACCAGGACCACCGGGCGGTGGCGGCCGAGCAGCGCGAGGAGGTGGCGCACGGCCCAGGCGATGTCCGCGACGCCGACCGGCTCGGGGGCCGGAGCGGGAGCAGCGGCGGACGTGACGGCGAGGACGGGGACGGCGGCGAGGGCGGGGGCCGACTCGGCGACGGTGGCCAGGGTACGGGCGACCAGCCGCCGGGTCCGGGCGCCCTCGCCGTCCTGGTTGCCGTCCTGCCCGCCGTCCTCCCCCGCCAGCAGGCGGTCCAGGGCGGGCCGGCCGCCGGGCAGCGAGCCGAGCATCTCGGCGAGCGGCCGGTAGGTGATGCCCCGGCCGTAGGCGGAGCAGCGGCCGGACAGCACCACGGCCTCGCCGTCCGGCAGTCCGGCCAGGAACTCGCGGACCAGCCGCGACTTGCCGATGCCGGGTGCGCCGACGACGGTGGCGAGGCAGACCCGCCGCCCCTCGCGGGCCCGCCGGTAGCCGTCGGCGAGCCGTGCCAGCTCCCCGGTGCGGCCGATGAACGGGGTGAGCGGGCCCGGCCGGTCGGCCGCCGCCTCGGGGGCGGTGATCCGCCAGGCGGGCACCGGGCGGGACTTGCCCTTCAGCTCCAGCGGTTCGACGGGTTCGGTGCCGACCCGTGCGCGCACCATGGCGGCGGTGTCCGCGCAGACCAGCACCTCGCCCGGCCGGGCGGCCGTCTGGAGCCGGGCGGCGGTGTTGACGGAGTCGCCGACGACCCGGAAGTCGTCGCCGGGCCGGGTGATCACCACGACGTTGCCGGTGCAGATGCCGGCCCGGGCCTCCAGCCGTACCTGGTACTCGGCGGCGAGTTCGGCGGTCAGTGCGGCCAGCGCGGCGAGCGCGTCGGTGGCGGCGCGCACGGCGCGCAGCGCGTCGTCCTCGTGCGCGACGGTGGCGCCGAACGCGGCGAGGATCGCGTCCCCGATGAACTTCTCGACCACGCCGCCGTGTTCGGCGATGCAGGCGCCGCAGCTGGCGAAGTAGCGGTCCATGACGCGGCGCAACGGTTCGGGGTCCAGGCGTTCGGCGAGCGTGGTGGAGCCGACGATGTCGAGGAAGAGCATGGACACCTTGCGGCGGGACTCGCGCGGCTCGGGCGGCGGTTCGGCGGCGGCCGCGAGGGGTGCGCCGCAGCCGGCGCAGAACCGGTCCGCCTCGGCGGTGCGGCGTCCGCACGCGGCGCAGCTCACGGCCGGCCCTCCAGCGTCGGTTCGGCCGGTTCGGCCGGCTCGGCCGTGTCCGCGGCGGGCTTCGCAGCCGGCGCCGGGGCCGGGGCCGGCAGCGCGAGCCGCGCGTAGACGCCGGCGAGCACCACGAGCAGCCCGGCCACCGCGAAGACGGTGTCGATCGGCCCGAACCTCAGCCCGGCCAGCGAACCCGAGAAGCCCCGCAGCCCGCTGCCGACGAGCCAGCCGGAGAGCACCGCCGTCAGCATCGCCGCCAGCCTGGTGACCGGGTAGAACACGGCGACCACCCGGCCCCGGAACTCCTGCGGGGTGGCGGCCAGCAGCAGCGGCGCCATGGCGGTGTTCAGCATGGTGATCGGCACGATGAAGACGAACAGCAGCGCCACCGCGCCCGGGAACGCGGTCTGCCGCGAGTACAGCACCAGCAGGACGCCGCTGGCCATCAGCCCGATCCAGGTGGTGCGCCGCGCGCCGATCCACTGCACGACGCGGCCGGCGGCGAGCGCGCCGGCGATCCCGCCGATGCCCATCGCCATGCCCAGGTAGCCGTACAGCTCGGCGGAGGCGTGCAGGTTGCGGGTGGCGAAGAAGACGTTGAGGGTGCTGAGCGCCCCGGTGCCGAGCTGGCCGATCACGGTGAGCAGCAGCAGCGCGACCAGGAAGCGGTTGCGGGCGAAGAAGCGCAGTCCGGCGGTGAAGTCCTGGAACAGGCCGCGCCGTTCGGCCGCCTGTGCGCGCTGCTTCGCGGTGGCGGCGGCCGACCCGACGGGCGTCAGGTCCGCCCCGCGGATGGCGAGGTAGGACACCAGGTAGGAGAGCGCGTTGAACAGCAGCGCCCACTGCAGGCCGACCGTGAACAGCAGCGGCGCGGCGAGCGGCGGACCGATGATCCAGGCGGTCTGCCCGGTCGCCTGGGCCAGGCCGGCCGCCCGGGCGCGGTCGGCCTCGTCGGTGACCAGGTCGGCGATGACCGCGAACCGGGCGGGGGTGAAGAACTGGCTCGCCGCGTTGAGGGCCAGCACGGTGGCGTAGACGAGGGCGAGCCAGACGCCGGCCGGCAGGTCCTCGGCCGGCACGAAGGAGACGGCGGTCAGCACCGCCACCAGGACGCCGCGCAGCACCTCGGTGCCGAGCATGGTGGCGCGCTTGTCCCAGCGGTCGACGAAGACGCCCGCGAGGGGGCCGACGAACATCACGGCCGCGCTGGTCGCGAGGACGACGCCGCTGACCGCCTGCGGGCCCCAGGACCTGCCCTCGGCCAGCACGGTGGCCACCCACAGGACGAGCGTGGTGCTGAACACCGCGTCGCCGACCGAGGAGACGGCCTGGCCGAACCAGAGGCGGGTGTAGGTGGGGCTGATCAGGGTCGGCCGGAGCCGGGCGAGGGTGGTCATGCGGCGCCCTCCGCTCCGAGCAGCAGCGTCATCAGGGCGGTCACCAGGGTGGTGTGGTAGGCCTTGGCGAAGTAGCCGGCGGGCGGGTCGGCGGCGCTCGCCCGGGTGGCGGCGGAGCGTCCGGGGACGGAGCCGTCGGGGCGCTGGGCGCGGGCCAGGCAGCCGACGGCGGCGGCGCCCTCGGGGGTGCCGGGGGCGTCCAGGCCGAGGCAGACCCGGGTCATCACGAGTTCGGCGGCGAGGTCCCACCAGTCGTGCCGCACGCAGTGGTCCAGCAGCCGGGCGACCAGGGCGGCCGCGTCGGCCACCGCGCCCTCGGGCAGGCCGGGGCCGGTGCGGGCGAAGTCGCTGAGGTAGAAGCTGGAGTGGGTGAGCGCGTACGCCTCGGGGACGGTGACGGGCGGCTCCTCGGGGCGGCTCGCGGCGCCTCGCGCGTCCCGGCGGTCGCGGCGCGCCGCGCGGGCCAGGGCGGTGGCGGGGAGCTCGACGAGGACGTTGCGCTCGGCGAGGTCCGCGTACGGCTCCACGGTGTGCGCCACCCCGGCCTTGTCGGCGTAGTAGCGCAGTTCCAGCCGCTGGTACGGCGAGCGCCCGGCCGGGGAGAGGTCGGCCGGGGTGAGCCGGGCGAGTTCGGCCCGGCAGGGCGCGTCGTCCGTCCCGGCCGGGGCGAGGGCGGCGCAGGCGAGCCGGTACTGGGCGGCGGCGCGCGGGTCGGCGGCCAGCAGGCGCGGGAAGCCGGGGTGGTGCCAGATCGCCCGGACCCGGTCGGTGGCCTCGGTGCGGCGCGGATCGGCGCCGTCGTCGATCCGGCTCCAGCAGTGGGTGAGCAGGGCGAGCTCCAGCGCGGCCTTGGCCGGGCGGTGCGCGCCGCCGGACGCGCCGGAGCCGCGTTCGAACGCCGGGCGGCGGGTCGCGAACGGGTCGAAGTGGTCGAGGTGACGGCCGAGCCAGCCGAGCGTGCCGGCGGACAGCCGCCGCAGGTCGCCGCGGACGTCGAGGCCGGATGCCGTGGTCACAGGCGCCCCGTCTCGTCCAGGTAGTCGAGCAGCGCGGCGTCCACCGTGTCGTGGAAGTCGGCGAGGGTGCGCCGGTCCTCCTCGCGCCGGTAGAGGTCCTCGCAGGCGACCCAGCGGTCCCGGGTGTGGGCGGCGGGCAGGTAGCCGCCGGTGACGGTGCCGACCTCCCAGTCCGGCTTGCCCGCCGTCTCCCAGCAGCTGGCCAGCGTGCCGTCGGCGCTCACCACGGCGCCGTAGCGGCCGTCGCCGTGGCCGCAGGTGGCGCACGGCCGGTGGGCCTGCGGACGGCTGACGGTGAAGCCGAGGTCGAGCGCCCGGCGCTGCCAGCGGGTGAACCGGTCGGACAGGTCGCGGGTGTGCCGCAGGTCGTTGCCGTAGCCGACGCCGACGTCGCCGACCTGGGCGAAGTACAGGGTGCAGCGGGTCGGGTCGAGCGCGACGGCGAGCCGGTCGATCAGCGCGTCCACGCCCCGGTGGGTCTCCCGGGAGACGTTGACCCGCAGCAGCCAGCGCAGCGGGGAGGCCTCGGAGGCCCGGGCGAGGTTGCCGACGATGGTGTCGAAGGTCCCGCCGCCCTCGGTGCGCCGGATCCGGATCCGGTCGTGGTCGGGGCGGTCGCCGTCGAAGGTGACCTGGACGGAGCGCAGTCCGCGCTCGGCGAGCCCGGCGGCGAGCGCGGGGGTGAGCAGGGTGGCGTTGGAGATCATCCAGGCGGAGGCGAGGCCGTGGCCGGCGGCCCGCTCCAGCAGCTCCAGGCAACCGCGCGGGTTGAGCAGCGGCTCGCCTCCGAACAGCAGGATGCGAAGCTTCGCCAGGCCGGCGGCGGCCATCCGCCGGTCGGCGAAGTCGAGGATGTCGGTGATGGTGCGCGAGGTCAGGCGTTTGCGGGCGATCCGGGGCGGGCGGCTGCCGCCGTCGCCGTCCTGGCCGGTGTTCTGGAAGCAGTAGCCGCAGCCGAGGTTGCAGTGGGTGCTGGTGAGCACGGTCAGCGCGTAGCTGCGCGGGGCCGGGGCGGTCAGCAGGCCGTGTTCGCGCAGCCGGCGTTCGGTGCCGGGGCGCAGGGTGCCGTCGGCGGCCAACTGGCCGGGGCGCAGCCGGGCGAGGCCGCCGCCGGGGCCGAGGAACCACCAGTTTCGCTCGCCCCGGAGGAGCCGGGCACCGCCTTCGGCGGCGGTCGTCGCCGGGCTCACCGGGCACCTCCCAGCGCCGGTACGGCCTGCCTGCGGTGCAACAGGACCACTGTCGCCAGCGCCACCACCAGGGTGGACTGGTAGGACGCGCGGAAGTACGCGACGGGGCTCGCACCGGCGGGCGCCCGATCGGCGGCGGAGCGGCCGGGGACGGCGCCGTCGGGAGCCTGGACCTCGGCGAGCATGCGCAGCCCGGCCGCCCCGGACGGGGTGCCCAGCGGGTCGAGGCCCAGGCAGTACTGGGCGAGCACCAGCTTGCCGGTGAGGTCCCACTCGCCGCGCCGCACGCACCGCTCGGTGAGGCGGACGACCCGGTCGCGGGCGTGCGCGAGGTCGGCGGCACCCAGGCCCGGGTCGCGGAAGCCGAAGTCGGCGAGGTGGAAGACGGTGTGGGTCACGTTGCACACGTCCAGGTCGGCGAGCGGCCGCTCGTCGGTGTGGGCGGCCAGCCGGCTGATCCGGTAGAGCTCCGGGTAGTCGCCCAGGCGGTGCGGAACGGCGGCGAGTTCGGCGTAGTAGCGGGTCTCCAGGCGCAGATAGGGCGACTTGCGGCGCGGCGTCAGGAAGTCGCCCGCCACCGCCTCGGCGAGGGCTGCACGGTGCGGGCCGTCGGCGGCGGGGCCGGCCGGGGCGAGCGCGCCGTACATCAGCTGGAACTGCCGGGCGTAGCGGGGGTCGGCGGTGAGCAGGGGCGGGTGGCCGGGGTCGCGCCAGACCCGGTCGACGGTCGCGGCGACCCCGGCCGACTCCGGGTCCGCCGGATCGGCCTTCGCCCAGGCCCGGTGCAGCAGGGCGAGTTGGAGCAGCGCCTTGACCCGGGGGGTCACCGGCAGCTCGCGCTTTCCCGACGGCTCGTCAAGATATCCGCAGTGCCGACCGATCCAGCTCCGCACTCCCGCCGAGAGGCTCGCGACGGCCGCGAGGTCCGGGCCGGCTGGTCGAGTACCCATGGTTCTCCCTTGAGGTTGCGGGCTGCCGGGCGGTCTGCTCGACGAGTTCGGCGGCGCGCCGGGCGCTGCCGGTCTCGGCCTCGGCGAGGCGGTGGCCGAGGCTGCGGGCGCGGGCGCGCAGGCTCCGGTCCTGCCAGGCCGCGTCGAGCAGTCCGGCCGGGTCCGGTCGCGGTGCGCGCGGCAGGTGGACGGCGGCGCCTTCGCGCAGCAGGGCGCCGGCGAGCACCGGCTGCTCGGAGCCGTTGGGCGTGACGCCGAGCGGGCGCCCGCGCAGCAGGGCGCCGAGCACGGGGGCGGAGGTGCCGGCGGTCAGCACCAGGCCGGCGCGGTCGACCAGCGGCCCCAGCCAGGGCTTGCGGACGAGCAGCACGTCGGCCCCTGGTGCGGGCCGCGGGTCCCCGGTGCGGCCCTGTTCGACCACGGCCTGGTAACGGCCGCCGGTGAAGGTGGCGTTGAGGCGGGGCCACGGGGAGCCGCCGCCGAAGAAGCGGCCGAGGTGGACGTAGACGAGGGGCTTGCCGGTGCGGGCCAACGCGTCGTCCAGGCCGGCGAGTTCGGCCGGGTCGGCGGCGGGCTCCCAGGCGAGCGGGCCGACGTGGTGCACCCGGGGCGGCAACTCGGCGCCCGGGTGTTCGAGTTCGGGCAGCCCGCGGAGCAGCAGGGCGTCACCGAGGAGCGGGGAGTCGTCGAGCGCCGTGCGGCGGGCCGGGCGGCCGGCGAGACCGGCCTGCTCGCGGGTGGCGGTGTACAGGGCCAGGGTCTCGCGGGTCCGGTTCTCCCGGGTGCGGCCGTACTGCGGCTCGCCGGCGCCGCCGGAGCGGTAGGTCCACAGGTGGATCGAGAGCCCGATCACCACCACCGGGAGGTCCAGCGCCTCGGCGGCGAGCAGCGCGCCGTTGCACAGCACCGAGGTGACCAGCAGGTCCGCGTGGACCTGCCGGGCGGCGCGCACGGCGGCCCGGTACTGCCCGAGTCCGGTGACGCCCCAGCGGGCCGCGTCGAAGGCCCGCTCGCCGCCGAACTCCTCCGCCGCCGCGAACGGCAGGCCGGCCTCGGCCGCGAACGGTGCGGCGGCGGCGCGCCCGAGCACGGAGACCCGGTGGCCGCGGCGTTGCAGTTCGCGCCCGGCGGCGAGCGCCGGGTAGAGGTAGCCGCCGTCGCTGAGCGGGCAGAGCAGGATGTTCACGGGACCTCCGGGGCGGGTCGGGCGACGGGCCGTGCCGGGCGAACGTGGCCGGCGCGGCGAGCGGGCCACCCGGCCGCCGGCGGCTCGGGCCGGGGGCCGGACGGCCCGCTCAGGCGTCAGGCGTCAGGACGCCTCGTCCGTACGGACCGCGTCAGAGCGCCGAGCTGTTGTTGATGATGCAGACGTCCTCGACGAGGCCGTCCTCCTCCTCGATGCCGTGCGCGACGACGTCGACGTCCTCGTCCTCGGCCTCGGTCGGCTCCGGGTTGATGGAGTCGGACATGCTGTCCTCCCTCTGCTGTGCGGCGTCCGCTACGCCGGCCCGGGGACACCGTAGGGAGGACCGGTATGGCGGCGGTTGGCCGGCGGTTCGATTTCGGTATGACGGTTGGTCAGCAGCCGTTCAGCGGTGCCGCACCGGCACCCGTTCGGCGGCGCGGGCGGCCCGCTCCCGGGCGTAGGCGTAGAGCAGCGCCGGCATCGCGAACCGCACGGCGCCCGTGCGGCCGTCCGCCGGGCCGTCCGCGCCGGCGACGGTGAGCTGGCCGGCCTCCAGGAGGTCCTCCAGGGTCCGCGCCGCCGTCCCCGGGTCGCAGTCCAGCACCGCCGCGGCCTCGTCGAGCGTGAACACCGGGCGGGTGAGCAGCCCGAGCCGCAGCACCGCCCGGTGCCCGTCGCGCGGCAACTCCCCCACCGACCCGGCCAGCCGCACCCGCACCAGCGGGTCCGCCCCGCACAGCTCGTCCAGCAGGGCGCGGCCGCCGGTCAGCCGGGTGCCGTACTCGTGCAGCGGCACGTGCCGCAGGAAGGCCAGGCGGTCGGCGACCAGCCGCACCCCGAGCGGCAGCAGCCCGGCGGCGCGCACGATCCGAGCGGCGGAGTCGCGGTCCGCGTCCACCCGGTCCGCGCCGATCGTCCGCCCGAGGAAGTCCACCGCCTCCTCCACCGCGAACGGCGGCAGCCAGAACCGGTGGGCGCCCTCCAGACCGATCAGCCCGGGCCGGGCGGTGACCACCACCGCGCTCTGCCCGGCCTCCGGCAGCAGCGGCCGGACCTCCGACTCGCGCCGGGCGTCGTCGACGACCACCAGGACACGCCGGCCGGTCAGCCACAGCTGCCAGGCCCAGCGCGGATCGGACCGGGCCGCCGGGCCGGGCGGAGCTCCGCCCCGCCGAGCGGGCACGGCGGCGGCCAGCAGTCGGCGCAGCACGTCCTCCGGCGGGCGCGGGCGGCCGTCCTCCCCGCGCAGCCGCACGAACAGGCGGCCGTCCGGGAACTGCTCGCCGAGCCGGTGCGCGGTGTGCACGGCGAGCGCGGTCTTCCCGGCGCCGAGCGGCCCGGTCAGCACGGCGAGCCGGCCGGCGCCGCCGGTGAGCACCTCGCTCAGCCGGTGCACGGCGGCCGTGCGGCCGGTGAACGCGGGCGGGTCGGTGGGCAGCAGGTGCGGCGGCGGGCCCGGGTCGGCCGGGCCGGCGGGGGTCGTGGGGGCCGTCGGGCCCGTGGGGCCGACGGCGGCGGGGCGTGGCAGGACCGGGCCCGGGTCGCAGAGCAGCGCGCGGTAGCAGCGGGCCAGCGCCGGGCTGGGCGGCAGGCCGAGCTCATGGGCGAGCAGTTGGCGCAGCTCGTCGTAGACGGCGAGCGCCTCGGAGCGCCGGCCGGCCTGGCACAGCGCGGTCATCTGCAGCATCCGCAGCCGCTCGCGCAGCGGGTGGCGCTGGGCGGTCTCGGTGACGCGCTCGATCGCCTCCGCCCCACGGCCGGCGGCGAGTTCGGCGTCCAGCCAGTCCTCGAACACCCCGAGGAAGCGGCGGTCCAGGCGCTGCCCGGCGGCGTCGATCAGCGGGACGTCGCGGAACCCGTCCAGGGCCGGGCCGCGCCACAGGCCCAGTGCCTCGGCGAGCGCCCCGGCCCGGGCGCGCCGCTCGAAGCACAGGGCGTCGAGGCCGTCCTCGGTGGTGTGCAGGACGTAGCCGCCGGCCTGGTGGCTGATCCGGAGGACCGGCACGGCCGGCCCCGGGCCGCTCCCCGGCTCCGGGGCGGCTCCCGGTTCCGCGCCGAGCAGCCGGCGCAGCCCCGAGACGTACACCTGGAGGTTCTTGCGGGCGGTGCGCGGCGGCGCGTCGTCCCAGAGGGCCTCGACGAGCGCGTCGGCCGATATCCGGGTATTCGCGTGGGACAGCAGTGCCGCCAGGAGAATCTGTTGTTTCCGGGATCCCGCATCGAGTTCGCGGCCGTTCTCCAGCACGCGGAGCGGGCCGAGAATCCCGAATCCCACCGCCATCTCACGCCAACTTGATGACGAAGGAATGCCCTTCCACCTCGGCGTCCGAAACGGCGTCCAGCCGTTGTTTCACGGAATTGAGGACGGCCACCTCGTCCTCGGTGAGCCGGGACAGCACGTCCCGCTGCTCCAGGGTCAGCAGGTCGACCGGGTTGCCAGCCTGCCGGAGGGCGGCGAGGGCGTCGAAGGTCATGGTCCCCTCCTTCTCGGATTCCAGATCATCATCACCGCCCTCCGGGGGTCCGTCCATGAGACCTTTGGGCCAGGAATCGCAGCCGGCGGCCGGCCCGGGGGCGGACTCCGCGAGAATCAGCGCGAGCAGTCCGGCCTGCAGTCTTGACCGGAGTCCCAGTTTCGCCAGAATGGCGGTGACGAACCGTTTGACGGTGCGTTCACTGATATGGAGTTCGTAGGCTATCGAGCGGTTGTCGTATCCGAGGCCCAGCAGGTGCAGTACGGCGCGCTCGCGCGGTGTCAGCGCACCGGTCGGCGGCAGCCCGGCCGCCGTCGGCCGCGGCGGCGGCCCCGGCACGCGGGGCGCACCGCACTCCGGACACACCGGATCCCCACCACCCATCGACAGGATCCCCCCTCCAACGGCACATGACAGCGGTGCCCTCATGCTGACGCTCGCACCGGACACCGGCAAGAGGGCGGACGCGCCCGCCGACCGGGGCGCCCGCCACCGGTCCGCCGTCGGTCCGCTGTCGGTCCCGATGGTTAGGGTGCCCGCATGTCCTCACTGATCACCGCCATCACCGAACACACCGAGGCCGCCGACTTCCTCGCCTGGCCGGGCGACTTCGACCTCGACCGCGGCGACCACGTCGAGGAGGTCCACCTCGCCTCGGGGGCTGCGCTGGAGGGGTTCGCCGGGGACGGCGCCGGGGGCACGTTCTTCTTCTGCGGCGACGGCGGCGAGGAGCGTCCGGTCCTGTACGCCGACTCGGAAGGCCGGGCAGGCCTGCTCGCGATCGGGCTGCCGGAGCTGCTGCGACTGCTGCTGGTCGTGCCCTGGTGGCGCGACTGCCGGTCCTTCTCCGCGGCGGAGAGCGCCGAGGCGGCCGCCGAGTACCTCGCGGACCTGCCCGACCTCGCGGCCGCGCGGGACGCCGCGGCGGCGGCGCTCGGGCTCGTCCTCCCGTCCGAGGCGGAGGTCCTGGCCCGCCTCCGCGAGGTCGCCACGGGCACCGGCCGCGGCACCGACGAGGAGTACGTCCTGGTCTTCACCCCGGAGGACTCGCCCTACGAACCGCTCTTCACCGGCTGACGGCCGACCGCCGCACCGACGTCAGCGCCGGTCGGACTCGGGCGCGGCGTCGGCCAGCGCGTCCAGGACCGGGCGGATGAGCGGGTGGCCGTCGGCGCCGGCGCGCACGGCGGCGAAGACCCGGCGGGTGGCGAGCGCGCTGTCGACCGGGCGCACCGCGACCCGGGCGAGGTCGACGCCGAGCAGCGCCGAACGCGGCACCAGCGCCACCCCCGCACCGGCCGAGGCGAGGGCGACGACGGCGCGGAAGTCGTCGGAGGAGTGCAGCAGACGCGGCTGGAACCCGGCGTGCTCGCAGGCCAGCAGCACCACGTCGTGGCACGGGTTGCCCGGGTAGGGGCCGATCCACGGCTCGTCGGCGAGGTCGGCCACCGCGATCGGGCCCTCGCCGCCGGCCAGCTGGTGGGCCAGCGGCAGCACCGCCTCGAACGGTTCCGCGTAGAGCGGGACCCGGGTGAGCCGGGCGTCGTCGGCGCGCGGGGCGCCCCGGTACTCGACCGCCACCGCGAGGTCGGCGCGGCCGTCGAGCACCATCGGCAGGCTGGCGTCGCCCTCGGCGTCGAGCACCTTGAGCCGGACGCCGGGGGCGCGGGCGGCGAGGGTGCCGATGGCCGGGGCGAGGACGAGCGAGATGCCGGTGGCGAAGGAGGCGACGGTGACCTCGCCGGCCACGCCCGCGCTGTAGGCGGCGAGGTCGGCCTCGGCGCGTTCGAGCTGGGCGAGCACCGCGTCGGCGTGGCCGAGCAGGATCTCCCCGGCGGCGGTGAGCCGCACGCCCCGGCCCTCGCGGGCCAGCAGGTGATGGCCGGTCTCCTGTTCCAGCGCGGCGAGCTGCTGCGAGACGGCGGAGGGGGTGAGGTAGAGCGCGGCCGCCGCGGCCGTCACCGTCCGGTGGTCCGCCACCGCTCGCAGGGTCCGCAGCCGTCTCGCGTCGATCACAGGCCAATTCTGCCAGCGTCCGCGGGGCTCCTGGGGCGGGGGTGACGAACCGGTGTACGGGAAGCGGCGGGGCGGGCGGCTCCGGAAACCGCGGAACGGGAGTGGAAAGTCGGACGGGCCGACTTCCCACTCCCGTTTCGCGGGAGGGTGGGGCAGGTGGTCTTGGGTGCCGTGCGACGGGGGCGGGCCGGTCCGGCCCCCGCCGCACGGCGGTCGTTGAGCCCGTGGCGCGTCCGGTTCCGAGCGGACGCGCCACGGGCGATCAGGGGGTGGCTACTCGCCCAGCGCGGCGCGCGCGTCGACGAAGGCGGCCACGGCGCGCTCGACGTCCTCGGTGGTGTGCGCGGCGGAGAGCTGCACCCGGATCCGGGCCTGGCCGTGCGGCACGACCGGGTAGGAGAAGCCGATCACGTAGACGCCGCGCTCCAGCAGCAGTTCGGCGAGGCGGCCGGCCTTGGCGGCGTCGCCGATCATCACCGGGGCGATCGGGTGGTCGCCGGGCAGGATCTCGAAGCCCGCCTCGGTCATCTTCGAGCGGAACAGCGCCGTGTTGGCCACCAGCCGCTCGCGCAGCTCGTTGGACTGCTCGACGAGGTCCAGCACCTTCAGCGAGGCGGCGGCGATCACCGGCGCCAGCGAGTTGGAGAACAGGTACGGACGCGAGCGCTGGCGCAGCAGCGCGACGATCTCGCGCCGCGCGGCGACGTAGCCGCCGGAGGCGCCGCCGAGCGCCTTGCCCAGCGTGCCGGTGATGATGTCGACGCGGTCCATGACGCCGTGCAGCTCCGGCGTGCCGCGCCCGTGCGCGCCGACGAAGCCGACGGCGTGCGAGTCGTCGACCATGACCATGGCGTTGTAGCGGTCGGCGAGGTCGCAGATCTCGCGCAGCGGGGCGACGTAGCCGTCCATGGAGAAGACGCCGTCGGTGACGATCAGGCGGCGGCGGGCGTCCTGGCTCTCCTTGAGCTGCTGCTCCAGGTCGGCGAGGTCGCGGTTGGCGTAGCGGTGGCGGCGGGCCTTGCACAGGCGGATGCCGTCGATGATGCTCGCGTGGTTGAGGGCATCGGAGATGACGGCGTCGCGCTCGTCGAGCAGGGTCTCGAAGACGCCGCCGTTGGCGTCGAAGCAGGAGGAGTAGAGGATCGTGTCCTCCTGGCCGAGGAACGTGGACAGCCGCTCCTCCAGCTCCTTGTGCACGTCCTGGGTGCCGCAGATGAAGCGGACCGAGGCCATGCCGTAGCCCCAGCGGTCCAGGGCGTCCTTGGCGGCGGCGAGGATCTCGGGGTGGTCGGCGAGGCCGAGGTAGTTGTTGGCGCAGAAGTTGAGCACCTCGCCGGGGGCGCCGCCGGCGGTGACGGTGACGGCGGCGCTCTGCGGGCTGCCGATGACCCGCTCCGGCTTGAAGAGGCCGGCCTCGCGGATCTCGTCGAGGGTGGCGGCGAGATCGTCGCGCACGGTGTCGAACACAGCTGCTCCTAAGCGGGGTGGCAACGGGGATGGCGAGGGTGCCGGGCGAAGGGGGTGGGCGGGGCGGTGATCGCGGGGATCAGGCGGTCCAGTCGAGGATGACCTTGCCGCAGCGGCCGCTCGCCGCCTCGTCGAAGGCGGCCTCGAAGTCGGCGGCGGGGTAGCGGCCGGTGATCACGGGGCTGAGGTCGAGGCCGCCCTCCAGCAGGACGGACATCGCGTACCAGGTCTCGAACATCTCGCGGCCGTAGATGCCCTTGATGGTGAGCATCGAGGTGACGACGGAGGCCCAGTCGATCGGGAACTGCTCGGCGGGCAGGCCGAGCATGGCGATCTTTCCGCCGTGGGTCATGTTGGCGATCATCGACTGGAGCGCCTCGGGGCGGCCGGACATCTCCAGGCCGACGTCGAAGCCCTCGCGCAGGCCGAGCTTCTGCTGGCCCTCCTCGATGGTGTGCTCGGAGACGTCCAGCGCCAGCGAGACGCCGACCTTGCGGGCGAGGTCGAGGCGGTAGGGCGAGACGTCGGTGATCACCACGTTGCGCGCGCCGGCGTGCTTGGCGACGGCGGCGGCCATGATGCCGATCGGGCCGGCGCCGGTGACCAGCACGTCCTCGCCGACCAGCGGGAAGGACAGCGCGGTGTGCACGGCGTTGCCGAAGGGGTCGAAGATCGCGGCGACGTCGAGGTCGACGGGGACGCGGTGCACCCAGACGTTGGAGGCGGGCAGGGCCACGTACTCGGCGAAGGCGCCGTCGCGGTTGACGCCGAGGCCCACGGTGTTGCGGCACAGGTGGCGGCGGCCGGCCAGGCAGTTGCGGCACTTGCCGCAGACCAGGTGGCCCTCGCCGCTGACCAGGTCTCCGACGGTGATGTCCGCGACGCCGGCGCCGATCTCGGCGACCTCGCCGACGAACTCGTGGCCGAGGACGAGCGGGGTCTTGATGGTCTGCTGGGCCCAGCCGTCCCACTTGCGGATGTGCAGGTCGGTGCCGCAGATGCCGGTGCGCAGCACCTTGATGAGGACCTCGCCGGGGCCGATCACCGGGGTGGGGACGTCCATCAGCGAGAGTCCGGGCTCGGCCTTCTGCTTGACGAGTGCCTTCACGGCGGTGGCTCCTGACGCGCGGTGGGGACGGCCTGGTGTGGGCAGGACGACGGGGCCCGGTGGGTGGCGGCCCGAGGGCCGACGGGTCCTGGCGGGGCCAGGGCCTGCGGAACCGGTTCCGGTGTCCGCATTCCGGGCAGGCAGAAATCTGCCTGGTGGGAGGGGGTGCGGTCCATCGAGGAATTCTTAAGGGCCGCGACAGCTCGGCTAAACGATCGTGCCCGAGCTGGGGTCGGGGACCACTGCGGCGTGCCGGTCGGCACTCCGACGGCGCAGCGCGCGAGGCATGTCCGGGGCGCGCGGAGCGCTGCGCCGAGGCCGGTCCTCCCCCGGTGCGGCCGGGTCAGTCGCGGCGGGCGGCGACAGCGTGCACGAGGGCGGCCGCGGCGGCGAGGAGGGCGGCGGCGAGCGCGAGCAGCAGTGCGGTGGAGGCCAGCAGTTCGGCCGAGCGGTGGTGGGTGGAGAGCCGGGTGAGCAGCAGGTTGACCGGAGGCAGGCCCCTGCTCACGGTGAGCGCGAGCAGCAGGCCGAGGGCGAGCAGCAGGCCGAGCCCCGGGCGGCGGACCAGCGGCCGGGAGGCGAGCAGGCCGACGGCGGTACCGGTGAGGGCGCAGGTGAGCTGGGCCTCGGTGCCGAGCAGCAGGTCGGCGGCGGTGGGGCTGTGGGTGCCGACGAGCAGCGGCAGGGCGAGGCCGAGGGCGGTGAGCGGCAGACAGCCGAGCAGGGCAGTGAGCACGGTGCCGGTGAGCAGGCGTCGGCGGCTGCCGCTGGCGGCGGTGAGGAGCGCGCGGTGGGGCCGGTCCTCCAGGCCGGTGAGCGCCATGGTGAGCCAGGTGGCGGCGAGCAGCATCGCGGCGGACGCGGCGCCGTGGGCGGCGGTGAGCGGGCCGCTGTCGTCGCTGGTCAGGACGGCGACGAGGCCGGTGAACAGGATCAGCGGGGCCAGGTAGCGCTGGGAGAGCAGCAGGGTGGTGAGCTGGTAGCGGACGAGGGCGGTCATCGGCTGGTGGTCCTCGTGGCGGCGGGGGCGAGGGCGGGCGCGGGGCGGGTGACGGCGCGCACCGACCACCGGTGGCGCAGCGCGGTGAGCAGGACGGCGTCGGCGTGCGCCTGCTCCACCCGCAGGTGGAGTTCGGGGCCGCGGCGCTCCAGCGTGAGGATGCCGGGCAGGGCCCGCCAGTCGGGGGCGTCCGGGTCGGGTCCGGTGAGCACGAGCTCGGCGGGCGGCACGGCGGGCCGCTCGGCGGCGGACCGGGCGGACGCGGGCGCGGACGGGGACCCGCTCACCCGGCCGTCGGCGATCGTGCGGATGGTGGTGGCGTGCGCCTCGGCGACGGCTTCGCGGTGGTCGGTGAAGACCACGGCCCCGCCCTCGGCGGCGGTCTCGGCGATGAGTTCGGCGAGCACGCTGTGCGCGGAGGCGTCGAGGCCGGACCAGGGTTCGTCGAGCACCAGCAGATCGGGCGGGACGAGCAGGGCCTGGGCGAGCGCCACCTTCTGGGCGTTGCCCTTGGACAGCGTGCGCAGGGCGGCGTCGGAGCCGCCGACGAGGGCCAGCCGGTCGAGGAGTTCCGCGGCCCGGTGGCGGGCGGCGGCGGTGGGCAGGCCCCGGACGCGGCCGAGGTGGGTGAGGTAGCCGGCGGCGGTGTGGCGCTCGTGGGCGGTGAACCGGTCGGGGACGTAGCCGACGGCGGCCCGGTGGCCGGTGGCGGCGGGGCGGGCGGTGACGGCGCCGGTGAGGCGGCCGGTGGTGGGGCGGGTGAGGCCCGCGAGGATCCGCAGCAGGGTGGATTTGCCGGAGCCGTTGGCGCCGAGCACGGCGAGGACGTCGCCGGGGGCAACACGCAGCTCGACGTCGCGCAGGATCCAGGGCCCCCGTCCGTAGCGCTTTCCGACGCCGACGGCTACGGCCACGGCTCCGGCTCCGGCTCCGGCTCCGGCTCCGGATTCGCTGTGCAGCACCTCGGTGTTCCCCTCCCGTCGGCTCCGGCGGTGCGCACCCTACTCGGGCGCGGGTAGGGGGCGGGTAACGGCGCTGGTGGGCGTGTGTCGGGGGCACGCGAGCGGGGTTGCGGCGGGTGGCTGACGCGTGGGTCCGTTCGGTCCAGCGGGCGGGCGGTGGGCGCGCGGGGCGCGGCGGGCGCGCATACGGTGGCGATCGCTCCCCCTTTGCGGGCCCGTCGAGCGCTGCTCCGGGTCCGTCCGGCCCAGAGAGGCGCCCCGAAGATGACGAACCGTGTGTCGACCCGAGCCACCGCCTCCCGGTGTTGGCCCCTCGCCCGGCCGGCGCCGGTGGCGCTGCTGCTGGCGCTGGCCGGACTGCTGGCCGCCGGGTGTTCGGGCGGCTCGCCGTCCGGACACCCGGCGGCGGCCGGGGCGGTGACGGCCGAACCGGCGGCGCTGAGCCCGACCGCCACGCCGAGTCCGACGCCCACGCCGAGTCCGACGGGGACCACGAGTCCGACCGGAACCGCGAGTCCGACCGCGACGCCCAGCCCCACCCAGGCGCCGAGCGGCACCACGGTGCCGCTGACGTCGGACGTCACCTCCCGGCTGGACGCCGCGATCGGGCGGGTGCTGACGGAGGCCTCGGTGCCGGGCGTGATCGTCGACGTGGCGACGCCGCAGGGCGAGTACCTCAAGGCGTTCGGGGTGTCCGAGCGGGTGCCGGGCACCGCGATGGTGACCGGGCTCAACATGCGGATCGGCAGCGTGACCAAGACCTTCACGGTCACCGGTGTGCTCCGGCTGGTGGACCAGGGCAAGGTGGCACTGGACGACCCGATCGGCAAGTACCTGACCGGCGTGCCGAACGGCGAGCAGATCACCCTGCGCCAGCTGGCGGGCATGCGCAGCGGCCTGTTCTCGTACACCAAGGACGAGGACTTCGTGCGCGCGTTCCAGGCGGATCCGCAGCGCCCGTTCACGCCTGACCAGTTGACGGCGTACGCGTTCCGGCACCCGGTGAACTTCGCGCCGGGCACGGATTTCGAGTACTCCAACACCAATACGGTGCTGCTGGGCCAGGTGATCGAGAAGGTGGACGGGCGGCCGCTCGGGGACTTCCTGAAGAAGGAGGTGTTCGAGCCCGCGGACCTGGGCCGCACGGTCTTCCCGACGGACAACGCGTTCCCGCAGCCGCACGCGCGCGGTTACACCGACCAGACGGCGAGCGGGACGATCCAGGACGCCACCGACTGGAACCCGTCCTGGGGCTGGGCGGCGGGCGCGGCCATCTCGGACCGGGCGGACATGAAGAAGTGGGCGAAGGTGCTGGCCACCGGCTCGCTGCTGAAGCCGCAGACCCAGGCGCAGCGCCTGGAGCCGCAGCCGACGACGGCGCAGGGCACCTCGTACGGGCTGGGGATCTTCAACAACCACGGGTGGATCGGGCACAACGGTTCGCTGCCGGGCTACCAGGCGGTGGTGGTGTACCTGCCGTCGGCGCAGGCGTCGCTGGTGGTGCTGTTGAACACCGATGTGGCGTACCGGGGTTCGGAGCCGTCCACGCTGTTCGCGAAGGCGATCACGGAGATCGTCTCGCCGGCGAACGTCTACGACCTGCCGGCCGTTCCGCAGGCGGACGAGCCGTCGCAGTCCGGGTCCGGGTCACCGTCGCCGGAGGTGTCCTCGTCGGTGACGCCGCCCGGGCAGTCGGCCTGACGGCACCGCAGGCCTCGGCCGCCGGCTCAGCCGCCGAGCACCCGGGCCAGGTCGTAGGAGACCGGCTCCTCCAGCTGCGCGTAGGTGCAGCTGTCGGGCGTGCGGTCGGGGCGCCAGCGGCGGAACTGGGCGGTGTGCCGGAAGCGGCTGCCCTCCATGTGGTCGTAGGCGACCTCGACGACGCGTTCGGGGCGCAGCGGGATCCAGGAGAGGTCCTTGCCGCCGGTCCAGCGGCTGGTGGCGCCGGGCAGCCGGGCGTCGGCGTGCGCGGCTTCGTCAGCCCAGGCGCCCCAGGGGTGGGCGCCGAGGTCGGTGGTGCGCAGCGGGGCGAGTTCCTCGGCGAGTTCGCGGCGGCGGGCCATCGGGAAGGCGGCGCAGACGCCGACGTGCTGGAGGCGGCCGTCGGCGTCGTGGAGGCCGAGCAGGAGGGAGCCGACGACGGGGCCGCTCTTGTGTTCGCGGTAGCCGGCGACGACGCAGTCGGCGGTGCGCTCGTGCTTGATCTTGTACATGGCGCGTTCGCCGGGCCGGTAGGGCTGGTCGAGCGGTTTGGCGACGATGCCGTCGAGGCCGGCTCCCTCGTACTGGGCGAACCATGTCCCGGCGAGCTCGCGGTCGGTGGTGGTGGGGGCGGTGAAGACGGGGTCGGCGGCGTCGGCGAGGGCGCCCTCCAGGGCGCGGCGGCGGGCTTCGAGGGGCCGGTCCAGGAGGGGTTCGTCGCCGAGGGCGAGCAGGTCGAAGGCGACGAAGGAGGCGGGGGTGCGTTCGGCGAGGAGCCTGACCCGGCTGGCGGCGGGGTGGATGCGTTCGAGGAGTTCCTCGAAGCGCAGCCGGCCGTCGCGGGCAATGACGATCTCGCCGTCGAGCACGCAGCGCCCGGGGGTTTCGCGGCGCAGGGCCTCGACGAGCTCGGGGAAGTAGCGGGTGAGGGGCTTGCCGGTGCGGCTGCCGAGTTCGACCTCGTCGCCGTCGCGGAAGACGATGGTGCGGAAGCCGTCCCACTTGGCCTCGTACTGCATGCCGGGCGGGATCTTCGCGACGGACTTGGCGAGCATCGGGGCGAGCGGCGGCATGACGGGCAGGTCCATGGTCCCGATCCTCGCGCCGAACGCTCCGGGGCGCGCGGCGGGCAGGGCGGGCACGGCAGGCGGGGCCGGCACGGCGCGCTTAGCGTGAGAGGCATGGGCTCTGCCGTGGAACTGGATGTCGCCGGGCGCACCGTCCGGCTGTCGAACCCGGACAAGGTGTACTTCCCGGAGCGCGGGTTCACCAAGCTGGACGTCGCGGAGTACTACCTGGCGGTGGCGCAGGGGGTGCTGCGCGGGCTGCGGGACCGGCCGACGACGCTGCAGCGGTTCCCGGACGGGGTGGAGGGCGAGTTCTTCTACCAGAAGCGGGCCCCGAAGGGCCTGCCGGAGTGGCTGCCGACGGCCCGGATCGCCTTTCCGAGCGGCCGGTCGGCGGACGAGATCTGCCCGACGGAACCGGCCGCGGTGCTGTGGGCGGCGAACCTCGGGTGTCTGACCTTCCACCCGTGGCCGGTGCGGCGCTCGGACACCGAGCACGTCGACGAGCTGCGGATCGACCTGGACCCGCAGCCGGGCACGGACTTCAAGGACGCGGTGCGGGCCGCGCACGAGCTGCGGGCGGTGCTGGAGGAGCAGGGGCTGCGGGGGTGGCCGAAGACCTCGGGCGGGCGGGGGCTGCACGTGTACGTGCCGCTGGAGCCGCGGTGGTCGTTCACGGACGGGCGGCGCGCGGTGATCGCGCTGGGCCGGGAGTTGGAGCGACGGCTGCCCGGGCGGGTGACGACGGCGTGGTGGAAGGAGGAGCGCGGCGAGCGGATCTTCGTCGACTACAACCAGATGGCGCGGGACCGGACGATCGCCTCGGCCTACTCGCTGCGGGCGCGGCCACGGGCGACGGCCTCGGCACCGCTGCGCTGGGAGGAGCTCGACGACGCGCTGCCGGAGGACTTCGACCTGCGCACCCTGCCGGCCCGGTTCGCGGAGCTGGGGGACGTGCACGCGGCGATGGAGGACGAGCGGTTCCGGCTGGAGGGGCTGCTGGAGCTGTACGAGCGACAGGTCGCGGAGGGCGCCCACGGCGAGCTGCCGTACCCGCCGGACCACCCGAAGGCGGCGGGCGAGCCGACCCGGGTGCAGCCGAGCCGGGCGCGCAAGAAGTCCTGACGACGGACTGCTTCGGCCGGCTGCTTCGGCTGGCCGCTTCGGCCGGCTGCTTCGGCCGGCTGCTTCGGCGGACCACTAGGCTGGGCGCCCACGAAGGATCACGGAGGGGTGGGCGCGGCGTGGGTGCACGGGGACTGCGGGAGATTCTGGCGGACGTGGCGGGCGGGGTGTTCCCGCCGGCGGACGGGTCGGTGACGGTGGTGCCGCAGCCGTCGCCGCGCGAGGCGGGGGTGGTGGCGTTCTCCGCGCACTCGGTGGTGTTCACCGACGAGGATCCCGCCTGGGTGCGGGCCGTGCTGGCGGCGGCGCCGGGCGATCCGCTGGCCGCGCCGCTCTGTCCGCCGTTCCTGGGCGCGCTCGCCGAGCGCACGGGGCGGGTGAACGGCACCATCGACCTGCTGACGGTGGCGGACCGGCTGCCGGGCGCGCCCGCGCTGGAGCTGGCGGAGGTCGAGGACCGGGAGCATCCGCGGGTGGTGCGGGCGCTGTGCCACCGCGAGGACGTCCGGGTGTTCGACGCGGACGGTGGGCACGGGGTGCTGGTCCTGGGCCGCGGGGTGGCCGGTCGCTGGGAGTGCGCGATCGAGGTGGACGAGGCGGCGCGCGGACGCGGTCTGGGGCGGGCGCTGGCGCTGGCGGCCCGGCACCTGCTGCCGGAGGGCGAGCGGGTGTGGTCGCAGCAGGCGCCGGGCAACGCGACGAGCGTGCGGGCCTTCCAGGCGGCCGGCTACCGGCCGGTGGGCGCGGAGTCGCTGCTGGTGCTGTCGTGAGCGCGCTCGCCACCGTGCCCGAGGAGGTGCGGGCGCGGCTCACCGTACGCTTCGGGCCCGGGGCCGAGGTGTGGTGCGAGGGGCTGCCCGCACTGGTGGACGCGCTGGCCGCCCGTTGGGGGCTGACGGTGCTGGCGGCCGGCGGGGGCGGTACGGCGCGGGTGTTCCGCTGCGATCGGCTCGCGGACGGCGCGGCGGTGTGGCTGAAGCTGACGCCGGACCCGGCGGTGGCCGCGCAGGAGGCGACGGCCCTGAGCGCGTGGCGGGGTGTGCCGTCGCTGGTGCGGTTGCTGGAGCACGACGCCGGCTCGGGCGCGCTGCTGCTCGCGGACGTCGCCCCGGGCACGTCCCTGCGCGAGCGCGGCTGGCGGCCCGCGGAGGTGGCGGGGCTGCTGGGGGCGCTGCGGTCGGTGCCGGTGGACGGGGTGGCGCTGCCGCCGCTGGCCGAGCGGCTGGACTTCCTGTTCGAGCTGACCGGCCGCCGGGCCCCCGGGGTGCCGACGGCCGACGCGCGCGCCCTGGCCCGGGAACTGACCGCCTACGGCGCCCCGGTGGCCCTGGTGCACGGCGACCTGCACCCGGCCAACGTGCTGCTCGGCCCGGACGGCCCGGTGGCGATCGACCCGCGCGCGTGCCTGGGCGACCCGGACTTCGACCTGGTCGACTGGGCGCTCGACGGCGTCACCGACCCGGCCGCCCTGTCGGCCCGCATCGGCGCGCTGACGGCCCTGGTCCCGGGCGCGGACGCCGACCGGGTGCTGGCCTGGTGCCGCGCGACGGCCGTCGTGGCCGCCGCCCCGCGGCTGACCGCAGGCCGACGGGACGCCGGAACCCGCTTCCTGAGCGAGCTGGCGGGCCTCTAAACCGCTCTTCGGACCACGTCGACGCCCGGCGTGATCCGAAGGCGCAGGCCCAACGCGCGGCCAGGGCGCCCGCGAAGCCCACCGGACCCGCTCATGCCGGGGCGGTGGCGGCGATGACCCGCACCGCGTCGACGATCTGAGCATTCGTCAGATCGCCCCGGGCGGTCAGACGCAGCCGGGAGACGCCGTCGGGGACGGACGGGGGGCGGAAGCAGCCGACGGCGAGGCCGGCCCGGCGGCAGTCGGCGGCCCAGGCGACGGCGGCCTCGGGGCCGGGCGCGCGTACGGAGACGACGGCGGCGTCGGGGCTGGAGGCGTGCAGGCCGGCGGCGGTGAGGCGGGCGGCGAGACTGCGGGCCACCTCGCGGGCGCGTTCGGCACGGTGGGGTTCGGCCCGCAGCAGGCGCAGCGCGCCCAGCGCGGCGCCGGCGGCGGCGGGGGCGAGGCCGGTGTCGAAGATGAAGGTGCGGGCGGTCTCGGTGAGGTGCCGGATGACACGCCCGGGGCCGAGGACGGCACCGCCCTGGGAGCCGAGGGACTTGGAGAGGGTGACGGTGGTGACGACGTCGGGCGCACCGGCGAGCCCCGCGGCGGCGGTGGCGCCGCTGCCGCCGGGGCCCAGCACGCCGAGGCCGTGGGCGTCGTCGATAAGCAGTGCCGCGCCGAACCGCCGCGCGGCGTCGGCGAGTTCGGCGAGCGGGGCGGCGTTGCCGTCGACCGAGAACACCGAGTCGGTGACCACCAGGGCGCGCCGGTGGGAGCGCCCGGCGAGCACCTCGGCGACGGCGCCCGGGTCGCTGTGCGGGGCGCGGTGGACGTCGGCGCGAGCCAGGCGGCAGCCGTCGATCAGCGAAGCGTGGTTGTAGGCGTCGGAGACGATCAGGGTGTCGGGGTCGGTGAGCGCGGTGAGCGCGGCGAGGTTGGCGGTGTACCCGGAGGAGAACACCAGCGCCGCCTCGGCCCCGCAGAAGGCGGCCAGCTCCTCCTCCAACTCGGTGTGCAGCGCCGTGGTGCCGGTGACCAGCCGCGACCCGGTGGCACCGCCGCCCCACCGCAGCGCGGCCTCGGCGGCGGCCCGGGTGACGGCGGGGTGGCGGGTGAGCCCGAGGTAGTCGTTGCCCGCGAGGTCGAGCACGGCGTCGTCGGCGGCCCGGCTGCGCAGGGTACGGGTCAGCCCGGCCCGGGCCCGCTGTCCGGCGCTCTCGTCGAGCCAGTCGAAGACGGCGCCGGGACCGGCGAGGGCGGAGCCGTCGGGGCCGGACACCTCGGACGCCTCGGAGGTCTCGAACACGCTGCGGTTGACCATGCCCGGCACTCTGACACGCCCCGCCCGACCCGGGCAATGTGCGCCGGGGCACACCGCCGGAGGCGGAGCCACCCCGTCAGAACCACAGATTCACCTAAAATAAACCTCGCATTTCACATGCATTCATTCATTCGATCATCGTCCTCCGATTCCCGCGAACTCGACCGATTGTTCGTCCTCCCCCGGTAGTGTCCCCACAAGTCGAACAGTCCTGGGGGGACTTGGTGGCAGACCTCGAATTCGAGCGACGGATGAACCCGTGGCTCTTCGACAGTTCCGGAAACCTCACCGCGGAGGCGAAGAAGCAGTTCCCCGACCTCGCGGCGGCCGCCGCCGGGGCCCCGCCACCCGTCACGCTCCCGCCGGCCGCCGGCGGCCCGTCCGTCAAGGCGAACCCCGGGATGATCCGCCAGGCCGGCACCAACGCCACGGCCCTGCGCGAGTCCGTCCGCACCGAGTGCGCACAGCCCGCGGGGCACGTCACCGGCGCGGTCACCGCGCTGATGGGCTGGAACCTCTCCACCGCCCTCAACACCGCGTGGAGCGTCTGGTCGGGCCAGGCCCACACGCTCGGGGAAGCCGTCGGGACGATCGGCAAGAACCTGCACGCCACCGCCCAGAACTACGACAACACCGAGAGCGCGATCCACAGCCAGTTCGCGCAGCAGCACGGCTGAGACGGGGCCCGACATGGTGACGTACACCCAGCTCCAGACCGTCGACCTCACCGGCCTCAACGCCGCGGCCGGCGACTTCGAGAAGATGGTCCGCGCCTGGGACCTCTCGACCAGGATCCAGAACGAGGTGATCGGCCCCGTCCAGCAGTCCGGCTGGACCGGGCCGAGCTCCGAGTCCGCCGCGACCGCCCTCACCCAGGCGCGCGACCAGATCCGCGCCGCCTTCGAGGAGGCCTCGGCGATCGCGCGCACGCTGCGCGACGCGCACGACGAGTTCGTCGCCGCGAGGAAGGACCTCCAGGTGGCCGTCCAGCACGCCACCGAGCAGGGCCTGACCGTCGCCGCCGACGGCAGCGTGCACTGGCCGCCGGCCACCGACCCGGCCGACAAGCACGACCCCGACTACGCCAGGACCCAGCGGGAGACCGCCCAGGCCGCCGCCCAGGAGATCGGCAAGGCGCTGGACCGCGCCACCGAAGCCGATTCCGCGGCCGCCCTGGCCCTCGCGATGGACACCGGCAACGACACCAAGAGCTTCAACAGCACCCCGCTGGGCAGCGTCGCCGACGCCGAGGCCAAGCAGGCCGCGCAGATCCTCGGCCTCGGCAGCGCCGCCACCGACGCCCAGCTCACGCAGTTGCAGGCCCTGCTCCAGCACCACTCCGGCGACCCCCGGTTCGCCACCGCCTTCTACGGCGGCCAGGACCCGGGGACCTTCCTCGCCTCCTACGGCGCGCTGGCGCAGAGCGGCGACTTCGCCGGCAGCCCCGTCCGCGCGGCCGCCGTCAGGGGGATCCAGGAAGGGCTCGGCCTCACCCTGGCCACCGCCACCAACAGCGGCGGTCAACCCCACCTGCCCCCGGACTGGGGCGAGCGACTGCGCCGGGCCGGCAGCCGGCACATCCAGCTCGGGCCCGGCGCCGACTACGAGTCCAGCCCCTACGGCTACCAGATCCTGGGCAACGTCCTGCGGTACGGCAACTACGACGCGGCGTTCCTCAAGCCGATCGCCGAGCACGTCACCCAGCTCACCCAGGAGAACCCGGCCCGCTGGGACGCGGTGGCGATGAAGGGCGGCGCGCCGTTCCAGGACTTCTGGTTCACCGGCACCCCGGACGAGAAGGGCAACTACCACGGGTTCAACCCGATGGGCTCGGTGCTGAACGCGCTCGGGCACAGCCCGGACGCGGCCACCAGGTTCTTCACCGACCCGCCGACGACGTACTGGCCGGACGGCTCTGTGAGGAGCACCGGCGGGACGAACACCTATTTCACGCTGCTCACCGACACGGGCCCGCGCTCGCTGCTGCGCGACGTCTCCTACCCGCTCGCGCCGAACAACGGCAAGGCGGGCCCGCTCCAGGTGGAGGCGCTCGGCCACGCCCTGGAGGCGGCGGCGACCGGGCGGGCGTACGACGACGAGACGGGGCCGCTGCCGCCGCACAGCAAGGCGATGGCCGACGTGATGCAGCGAACCGTGCACAAGTTCGGCGGGGACGAGGCGTCCGCGCTGCTCTACGACAAGGACAAGGCGCTCTTCGGCGATCTGCAGGGGTCGCTCGGCAAGATGGCCGGCGCGTACATGGGCGACGTGCAGACCGCGCTGGCCGGCCCGTCCACCAAGCTGCCGATCAACGGAGAGATCGCCCGCCTCAGCGAGATAGACGCGCAGCGGCTGCTGGTCACCCTCGGCCACAACCCGGAGGCCTACGCCGCGGTGGCCGCCGCGCAGCAGGCGTACACCACCGCGGCGATCAACGACGTCCTGCTGCACGCCTCCGACCACGGCGACCTGACCGCCGCGATCGGCGCATCCGCACAACCCGGCGGCACGGTCGCCGGACTCCTGAGCAAGGGCATGGTCGACGAGGTCTTCACCGACGGAAAGAACCACGATGAGGAGTTCAACTCGGCCGTCAGAACCACCCGCGACTGGGCGGGCACAATCTGGGACGCGACGCTCGGATCGGTCCTGGAGACCAGGGCGCCGATCGTCGGCCCCTACGCGAACGACGCGGTCGACAAGATCATGGACGGCATTGCCGAGAGCTACCAGGTGAACACCGACGCGCAGACCACCAACAAGGCGCAAGCGGCGCAGAACCACGCGTTGGCGGGCGCCCAGGGGTCCGTCCAGGACGCGATCCGTGACGCGGCGGACCGGACCGGCCTCGAACGGAAGTACCTCAACGACATGGCCCCCTCCGTGGAAGGCGACATCAAGGGCGCGTTCGGCGCTGCCACCGGCACCGCATGGCAGGTCACCCATCCGAAGAAGGAGGACTGAAACGGTGCGGCGAAACGGCAGGCGGATCGCGGTCGCAGCCCTGGTCACGGCGCTGGTGCTCATCGGGGGCGGACTGTGGTGGTGGCAGCAGCCGTCGAAGTCGACGGACGTGCCGGCCAGCGCCTGCTGGGGGCTGGTCACGGCGGACGACCTGCGGACGCTCATGCACGACGACGGGAAGGCCGTCAAGACACCCTTCAGCAGCGGAGACCTGTCGGGCCGGAGTGTCAAGGCCGAATGCGAGGTCGAATGGCAGCCAGCGCAACAGGATCACGTGGTGGAGATCGGGGTGGCTCAGATCGAGGAGGACTACTACCGCGCCACGCGGAACCACGAGACCGAGATGGCCGGCACCGGGCAGAACACGGTTCTCGACTTCGGGGCAGGGGTCGAGGGCTGGCTCCAGCCCTTCAACTCCCTCTTGCTCTTGCTGCGGTGCGACAACGGCCGGCCGGCGCAGCCGAGGAGGGTCTACCGGCAGATCCACCTTTCGGGCGGCCGCGACAGCGGCCTGCCCGAACGGGAGCGCCTGCAGCTCTTCACCGACCTCGCCCGCCGCACCGCCGCCGAGATCGTCCGCCAGGAGGGCTGCCCCGACGTGCGGATCGCCGAGCGGGCGCCCGTGGTGGCGGGCTGATGGGCGCCGGGCTTTGCCGGGGGTGGCGGCGAGCAGGCAAGATAGCCGGGTGACCCTCCTTGATCTGATGCCGAAGCCCGCCACGCCCGACGCGCTGTACGAGACGTTCGCCGCCTGGACGGAAGAGCGCGGGATCTCGCTGTACCCGGCGCAGGAGGAGGCGCTGATCGAGCTGGTGTCGGGGAACAACGTGATCCTGGCGACGCCGACCGGCTCGGGCAAGAGCCTGGTCGCCGCCGGCGCGCACTTCGCGGCACTGGCGGAGGGGAAGCGGACCTTCTACACGGCGCCGATCAAGGCGCTGGTGTCGGAGAAGTTCTTCGACCTGGTCAAGATGTTCGGGACCGAGCAGGTCGGCATGATGACCGGCGACGCCTCGGTGAACCCGACCGCGCCGATCATCTGCTGCACCGCGGAGGTGCTGGCGCAGATCGCACTGCACGACGGCGCCCGGGCCGACATCGGCCAGGTGGTCATGGACGAGTTCCACTTCTACGCCGAACCGGACCGCGGCTGGGCGTGGCAGATCCCGCTGCTGGAGCTGCCGCAGGCGCAGTTCCTGCTGATGTCGGCGACGCTGGGCGACGTGCGGCGGTTCGAGGAGGACCTGACCCGCCGCACCGGCCGCCCGACCACCGTCGTGCGCAACGCGACGCGTCCGGTCCCGCTGTTCTACGAGTACCGGCGCACGACCATGCACGACACCCTGGAGGAGTTGCTGCAGACCGGCCAGGCGCCGGTGTACGTGGTGCACTTCACGCAGAAGGAGGCGGTGGAGCGGGCGCAGTCGCTGATGAGCATCAACATGTGCTCGAAGGCGGAGAAGGACGCCATCGCCGACCTGATCGGCAACTTCCGCTTCACCACCAAGTTCGGCCGCAACCTGTCGCGTTACGTCCGCCACGGGATCGGCGTGCACCACGCGGGCATGCTGCCGAAGTACCGGCGCCTGGTCGAACGGCTCGCCCAGGCGGGCCTGTTGAAGGTGATCTGCGGGACGGACACGCTGGGCGTGGGCGTCAACGTGCCGATCCGCACGGTGCTGTTCACCGCGCTGTCGAAGTACGACGGGCAGCGGGTGCGGATCCTGCGCGCCCGTGAGTTCCACCAGATCGCCGGCCGCGCCGGGCGGGCCGGGTTCGACACCGTCGGCCAGGTGGTGGCGCAGGCGCCCGAGCACGTCATCGAGAACGAGAAGGCCGTCGCCAAGGCGGGCGACGACCCGAAGAAGAAGCGCAAGATCGTCCGCAAGAAGGCGCCGGAGGGCTTCGTCGGCTGGTCCGAGGAGACCTTCAACAAGCTGATCGCCGCCGACCCGGAGCCGCTGGTCTCCCGGTTCAAGGTGAGCCACGCGATGCTGCTGTCGGTGATCGGCCGGCCCGGCAACGCCTTCGAGGCGATGCGCAAGCTGCTCACCGACAACCACGAGGACCGCCCCGCGCAGCGCCGGCACATCCGCACCGCGATCGCCATCTACCGCTCGCTGCTGGAGGGCGGCGTGGTGGAGCGGCTGCCGGAGCCGGACGCCGAGGGCCGGATCGTGCGCCTGACCCTGGACCTCCAGGAGAACTTCGCGCTCAACCAGCCGCTGTCCACCTTCGCGCTGGCCGCCTTCGAGCTGCTGGACCCGACCTCGCCGTCGTACGCGATGGACGTGGTGTCGGTGGTCGAGGCGACCCTGGACGACCCGCGCCAGATCCTCGCCTCGCAGCAGAACAAGGCGCGCGGCGAGGCCGTCGGCGAGATGAAGCGCGACGGCATCGAGTACGAGGAGCGGATGGAGCGGCTCCAGGAGATCACCTACCCGAAGCCGCTGGAGGAACTGCTCACCCACGCCTACGAGGTGTACCGGCGGGCGCACCCGTGGATCGGCGACCACCAGCTGCAGCCGAAGTCCGTGGTGCGCGACCTCTACGAGCGGGCGATGACCTTCTCGGACTACGTCGGCCACTACGAGCTGGCCCGCACCGAGGGCATCGTGCTGCGCTACCTGGCGGGCGCCTACAAGGCGCTGGAGCAGACCGTTCCCGAGGACGTCAAGACCGACGACCTCAAGGACGTCATCGCCTGGCTCGGCGAGCTGGTCCGCCAGGTCGACTCCAGCCTGCTGGACGAGTGGGAGCAGCTGGCCAACCCGACCGAGCCGCAGGCCGCCGAGGTGACCCTGGACGACAAGCCGGCACCGGTGACGGCGAACGCGCGGGCGTTCCGGGTGCTGGTGCGCAACGAGATGTTCCGCCGGCTGGAGCTGTGCGCGCTGGAGCACTACGACGAGCTCGGCGCGCTGGACGGCGAGTACGGCTGGGACGCGGACCGCTGGGCGGACGCCATGGACGGGTACTGGGAGGAGTACGACGACCTGGGCACCGGTCCGGACGCGCGCGGCCCGAAGATGCTGATCATCGAGGAGGAGGACTCCGCCTGGCGGGTCCGGCAGATCTTCGACGACCCGGAGGGCGACCACGACTGGGGCATCAGCGCCGAGGTCGACCTGTACGGCTCGGACGAGGAGGGCCGCGCGGTGCTGCGGGTCACCGCCGTGGACCGCCTCGGCGGCTGACGCGAGATCGGCCCGGCCCGGCGGAGCGCCCGAAGGCGGCTCCGCCGGGGCCACGGGGCCCGCTACATCCAGACGAACGGCGCGCCGGCGGTGAACGAGATGGCCCGGGTGGCCTCGTCGAGCAGCTGGTCGAGGTTGGCCGCGCTCATCGACGGCACTGGCAGCGGGCTCACCGGGGAACCGGACGGGCTCGGCGAGCCGGTGCCGGAGGCGGTGGCGGCGCCGAAGCCGGGGTGCGCGTCGGCGGGCCGCGAGCTGGTCACCGTCACGTAGTGGCCGACGAGTTCGACCCGCGCCTCGGTGGCGGGCCGGGCCGCGGCGGCCGGCAGGGCGGGGGCGGTGGAGGCGTCCGGGAGGATGAAGGCGACCGAGCCCGGCTTGGCCCGCAGCGACTCGGCGGCGCGGGCGGCGGCCGGGGCGTCGGCGAAGCGCAGCAGGGTGATGCTGCTGAGCACCGGCTTCTCCTGGGCGGTGAAGCTGACGCCCAGGTAGCCCTTGCAGCCGGCCTCGCGCAGCAGCTCCAGGGTGCGGTCCTGGAGCACCTCGGTGCAGTTCTCCCCGCGCCGCACCCCGGAGCGCTTGCCCTTGTAGCCGCCGGACTCGACGACCCGTTGGGCCGGGAAGTAGACGTCGACGTCGAGCGCCTCCGGGTCGGCGACGGTGCGCGGCGGCGGGTCTCCGACGATCGGCGGGGTCTTGGACGCCTCCTTGCTGGAGGGGCCGAGCCCCGGTATGTAGTCGCCGGGCGTGGGACGGGTGACGATCCAGCCGCCGGCCGCCACCACACCCGCGACGGTGATCCAGCCGACGACCCGTCGGGTGGTCACGCGTCTGGCCCGGAGGGCCCCCGCCCCCGCCCTCGCCCTCGCCGGATGCTGCGACGTGTGCTCTGCCGATGGTCCGTCCGGTCGCTCTGCCGGCGACGGGGCGCGCTCCCCCTGCGTGGTCATGCGGCAGATTGTATGCAGGTCACGAGTGGTGGAGATCACGGGGGCGCGGACCCGTCGGGCGCCGTCCGGACGGCCCGGCGCCCGACGTGACCCGCACCACTACGGTGAGCTGCGACACTGTGACAACTCGCACAGCTTCCCCCGGGATCTTCTGGTGGGTTTCCTCTGGCGTCCGTCGCGGGGCAGCAGGCAGGATCAGCCCCATGGATCTGCTCGATACCCTCACCGCCAAGGGCCTGCGTGGGGAGACCCCCACCCGCGAGGAGGCGCTCGCCGTCCTCGCCACCACCGACGACGAGCTGCTCGACGTGGTCGCGGCCGCCGGGCGGGTGCGCCGGCGGTGGTTCGGCCGCCGGGTGAAGCTCAACTACCTGGTGAACCTGAAGAGCGGACTGTGCCCCGAGGACTGCTCGTACTGTTCGCAGCGGCTGGGCTCCAAGGCCGAGATCCTGAAGTACACCTGGCTCAAGCCGGACCAGGCCGCCGAGGCGGCGAAGGCGGGCGTGTCGGGCGGCGCCAAGCGGGTCTGCCTGGTGGCGAGCGGCCGCGGCCCGACGGACCGTGACATCGACCGGGTCACCGACACGGTGGCGGCGATCCGGGAGGCCGACCCGGCGGTCGAGGTCTGCGCCTGCCTGGGCCTGCTCTCCGACAACCAGGCGGAGCGGCTGAAGGCGGCCGGCGTCGACGCCTACAACCACAACCTCAACACCTCCGAGGGAACCTACGGCGACATCGCCACCACCCACACCTACGCGGACCGGGTGGACACCGTGCAGAAGGCGCACGGCGCGGGCCTGTCGGCCTGCTCGGGCCTGATCGCGGGCATGGGCGAGAGCGACGAGGACCTGGTCGACGTGGTGTTCGCGCTGCGCGAGCTGGGCTCGGACTCGGTGCCGGTGAACTTCCTCATCCCGTTCGAGGGCACCCCGCTGGCCAAGGAGTGGAACCTCACCCCGCAGCGCTGCCTGCGGATCCTGGCGATGGTGCGGTTCGTCAATCCGGACACCGAGGTGCGGATCGCCGGCGGGCGCGAGGTGCACCTGCGCAGCCTGCAGCCGCTGGGCCTGCACATCGCCAACTCCATCTTCCTGGGCGACTACCTGACCAGCGAGGGCCAGGCCGGGCAGGCCGACCTCGACATGATCCGGGACGCCGGGTTCGAGGTCGAGGGCATGGGCGAGCGCACCCTGCCGCGGCACCGCGCGGACGTCGCGGCGGGCGAGGCGCAGGCGTCGGCGGCGGGCGGCTGCGGGACGGCCCCGGCGGCGGGCGGCTGCGGGACGGGCGGCGGCTGCGGCCCGTGCGGCGGTCACGCCCACGGCGACGCCGCCACCGACACCGCTCACGCCGACACCGGACCGGACGTCGGCCACGACGCCCCGGAGCCGGGCGCCGACGAGGCGCGCACCGACCTGGTGCGGGTGCGCCGCCGCGGCGCGGGCACCGAGCTGGCGCCCAACGCCTGAGCCCCGTCCGCACCACCCCCGGCCCGACGGTCCGGGCCCGGCTCCGGCTCCGGCCGCCCGGGCCCCGACGAACACCCCGGAAAGACCCTCACCCATGACCCAGCTGTCCACGGACACCCTGCTCGCCCTCGACCGGGCGCACGTCTGGCACCCGTACGGGCCGATGCCCGGCACCGCCACCCCGTACGTGGTGGAGTCCGCCTCCGGCGTGCGGCTGAAGCTGGCCGCCGCGGCGCCCGGCGGACACCGCGAGCTCGTCGACGGCATGTCGTCCTGGTGGGCGGCGATCCACGGCTACGGCCACCCGGTGCTCGACGAGGCGGTGCGCGGGCAGCTGGGCCGGATGAGCCACGTGATGTTCGGCGGGCTCACCCACGAGCCCGCCGTCCGGCTCGCCACCACCCTGGTGGAGATCACCCCGGAGCCGCTGCGGCACGTCTTCCTCGCCGACTCGGGCTCGGTGTCCGTCGAGGTCGCCATGAAGATGTGCCTGCAGTACTGGCAGTCGGTGGGCCGGCCGCGCAAGCGGCGGCTGCTGACCTGGCGCGGCGGGTACCACGGCGACACCTTCCACCCGATGTCGGTGTGCGACCCGCAGGGCGGCATGCACCACCTGTGGGGCGGGGTGCTGCCCGAGCAGCTGTTCGCGCCCGAGCCGCCGGCCGGTTTCGACGCCCCGCTCGACGAGGAGTACACGCGCTCCTTCGAGGAGTTGATGGAGCGTCATGCCGACGAGCTGGCGGCGGTGATCGTCGAGCCGGTGGTGCAGGGCGCCGGCGGGATGCGCTTCCACTCCCCCGCGTACCTGCGGATGCTGCGCGAACTGTGCGACCGGCACGGGGTGCTGCTGGTCTTCGACGAGATCGCCACCGGCTTCGGCCGCAGCGGAGCGCTGTTCGCGGCCGACCACGCGGGCGTCGCGCCGGACGTGATGTGCCTGGGCAAGGCGCTCACCGGCGGCTACCTCACCCTGGCGGCGACGCTGTGCACGGCGCAGGTCGCCGAGGGCATCAGCCGCGGCGAGATGCCCGTCCTCGCCCACGGGCCGACGTTCATGGGCAACCCGCTGGCGACGGCGGTCGCCAACGCCTCGATCGGCCTGCTGCTCGCGCAGGACTGGCACACCGAGGTCAAGCGGATCGAGACCGGCCTGCGCGGGGGCCTGGCGGAGGCCGCCGAACTGCCCGGCGTCAAGGACGTCCGGGTGCTCGGCGCGATCGGCGTCGTCCAGCTGGACCACCCGGTGGACATGGCCGCGGCGACCGCGGCCGCCGCCCGGGAGGGCGTCTGGCTGCGCCCGTTCCGGGACCTCGTCTACACGATGCCGCCCTACGTGACCGGCGACGAGGACGTGGCGCGGATCGCCGCGGCCGTGACGGCGGCGGCGGTGGCCGGATGAGCGGGTCGGCGGAGGAACGGGCGACGGACGAGCGGACGGAGGCGGCAGCGATGGGACGGGTCCTCTTCGTGACCGGGACGGGCACCGAGGTCGGCAAGACCGTGACCACGGCGGCCGTCGCCGCGAGCGCGCTGCGCGCCGGGCTGCGGGTCGCGGTGCTCAAGCCCGGGCAGACCGGCGTCGGACCGGACGAGCCGGGGGACGCCGAGGAGGTCGGCCGGCTCGCCGGGCCCGCCGCCCCGGCCCCGGACCGGCTCACGCTGCGTGAACTGGCCCGCTACCCAGAGCCGTTGGCGCCCGACACGGCGGCCCGCCGCTCCGGGCTGCCGTACCTGGCCGCGGAGGACGTGGCCAAGGAGGTGGCCGGCCTCGCCGAGCGGCACGACCTGGTCCTGGTCGAGGGCGCGGGCGGCCTGCTGGTCCGCTACGACGAGCAGGGCCGCACGCTCGCCGACCAGGCCCGCGCCGCACGCGAACTCGGCCTGCCCGCTGAGGTGTTGCTGGTGGCCTCGGCCGGGCTCGGCACGCTGAACACCACCGCGCTGACGGCGGAGGCGCTGGCCGCGCGCGAACTGCCGCTGCCGGGTGTGGTGGTCGGCGCCTGGCCGGACTCCCCCGGCCTCGCGGACCGCTGCAACCTGGCCGACCTGCCGCGCGTGGCGGGCGCCCCGCTGCTCGGCGCACTGCCCGAACACGCCGGCCGGGCCGGGGACTTCCCCGCACTCGCCGCCGCCGCGCTCGCGCCCGCCCTGCACGGCCACTGGGACGCCGCCGCCTTCACCGCCCTCCACGGGGCCGGCCAGGCGCTCCGGTAACCCACCGGGAACCCACCGGGAACCCACCGACGCAGCCTCCCGCCGCCCGCGCGGCCGAACCCGCCGGTTATCCCTCGAACGGGTGAGATCCGGGCCTGTCCCGGCCCCACGGCGCGGGAGGGCTCAATACGGTTCTCCGCATGACGGATGGCCTGATGGTGGACGAGGCCCTGCGGGCCCTCGCCGCGCTCGAAGCGGCGTGGAAGGACGACGACGAGGCCCTGGCCGCGCTGGCCGCACGGGGACCGGCCGAGCGGCCGCTCGCCGCCCTGGTCGCGACCTACGGCGAGCACGCCGTGGACACGCTGATGGCGCTGGCCTTCGGGCTGCGCTCCAGCATGACCGACGAGGAACTCGCCGAACTCACCGACGCGGTGAGCTCCAACATCGGCGCCCGGATGAGCGCCCTGCTCACCCGGACGCTGTGCGCCTGGGGCGAGACCGCCGGGGACGACCTCGCCGTGGTGAAGGTGATCGCGCACGCGGTGATCGACGCCATGCGGGCCGTCACCGAGGAGCCGAACAAGACCGACGTGCTGCCGCTACTGGCCACCTTCCGCACCTACGCGCTGAGCAACACCCCCTGACGGCCGACTGTCGGTGCCGTCTGCTTCACTTCAGGCATGCACGACAGCCAGCACACCCTCCCTGACCTGCGCGGACTCCTTGCCCGCCTGCCCGACACGGCCGCACTGCGTGACCGGTGCCGGGGCCTGGCCATGCTCGAAGCGATCCTCGGCCCCGACTGGGCGGACCGGCACTACTCCTTCGACTCCCGCTGGAGCGAGGGCGAGGAGACGGCGTCGATGCGCGACGGGCAGGGCGACGACTGGTTCCTGGTCTTCTCCGCCGCCGGAGCGTACGCGCGCGGCTTCGACCACACCGCGCCCAACGCGGGGGCGCAGCTGCTCCCGGAGGTCCCGGCGGCGTTCCGCTCCTGCGTGACGGAGCCGGCGTTCGGCGAGGAGGACGGCGCCCCGCTCGCGACCGTCTGCTTCTGGCGCGAGCCCGGGGACGCCGCGTGGCGGGCGCCGTCGGCCGCGCCCACCGGCGGGGTGGCCCTCTTCGACCTGCTCGCCGCCGAGGACCTGGTGGAGGCGTACCGGGCGTGGGCCGAGGAGTACTACGAACTGGAGGACGGCCTCGACCCCGCGCCGATCGCCCACGTCCTGGCGCTGCGCCCGCTCACCGAGGCCGTCGTGTCCGCCCTCAACCCCGAGCTCGACCTGGACGAACTCGCCGACGACATGGCCGAGATCGGCTACCCGATGGCCTGACCCCACCCCCGCTGCCCGAGCGGCAGGCCTAGAGCGCGGCCTCGTCCAGGGTCCGCCGCTGCTCGGCCGTGAGCGTCAGGTCGAGGGCACCGAGCGCCTCGTCGAGCTGGGCGACCTTGCTCACGCCGACCAGTGGCAGGATCCCCGCCTCGTGGTCGAGCAGCCAGCTGAGCGCCACCTGGTTGACGCTCGCGCCGGTCTCCTCGGCGACCGCGCGCAGGGCGGCGAGCCGCTTGGGCGTGCCGGGGTGGTCGTAGGCGGCGCCGATCTCGACGTCCTCACGGGTGAGGCCGCCGGAGAGGATCGGGCTGTACACCCAGAGCCGGAGGTCCCCCTCGGAGCGCACGTAGTCGAGGAGTTCGGGCGTCACGTGCACGTGCGCGGAGGACGGCAGCGGCACGTCGAAGCGCGGCTGCAGGTAGGAGTACCGGTACTGCAGGTGCGCGTAGCGCGGACCGTCCCCGGCGAGCGCCCGGGCCCGCTCGACCCGCCACACGGCGTGGTTGCTGGCCCCGACCTCGCCGGCCTTGCCCGAGGTCACCAGGTCGGCCAGGGTCTCCACGGTCTCGGCGAGCGGCACCGAGCGGTCCTCGACGTGCGCCCAGTACACGTCGACGTGGTCCGTGCCGAGGCGCCGCAGGCTGCCCTCGACGGCGGCCCGGACCGCCTTCTCCGACAGCCCCTCCGCCGCCTCCAGCCCCGCCCCCGGCACCGTGGGCCGGGCGCCCACCTTGGTGCTGATGACGACCCGGTCCCGCGCCTTGCGGCCGGCGAGCCAGCGCCCGATGACGGTCTCGCTCTCGTCCCCGGTCGCGCCGTCGAGCCAGAACGCGTAGTTGTCGGCGGTGTCCAGGACCCTCCCGCCGTTCTCGACGAAGTGGTCGAGCAGGCGGAACGAGGTCTTCTCGTCGACGATCGTGCCGAAGCCCAAGGTCCCGAGGACGACGGTGCGCTGAGGAACAGTCATGGCTGTGCATCCCTCCCGTTGTGGTCTGGACCATTGAAGGCCCATTCACCACCACCCGCAACAGCCTCCCCGTTCGCCCCGCCACGAACGCCAACGCCCCCAGCGCCACCACCATGCTCCCCCCGAACGCCGACCCCGCCCACAACGCCGCCTCCGTCGCCCGCGCCCCGAGCCGGGTCCGGAGGATGAACGCCACCAGCCCGGCCACGGTCGGCGCCCAGGGCCGGGTCGGTGGGCGTGACGCCTCGCCGACGCCGCCGAAGTCCGTGGCAGCCGTGGACGACGGCGGCGAGGGCCGCTGTGAGGATCATGGCGAGGCCGCAGCCGCTCAGCAGGACCGGCGCGGCCACCCGGTTCAGGAGCAGCGCGCCGAGTGCGGCGCCCAGGGGTGCGGCCGTGATGAGCACCGCGCTGCGGGCGGCGAGCACCGTGGTGAGCGAGCCGCTCGGCGTCCTGTTCTGGAACAGTGCGAGGGACAGCGCGGAGTACGGTCCGTAGACGACTCCCGCCGCGGCGAAGCCGATCAGTGACGGCACGGCGGTGTGGGCGGCCGCGAAGGGCAACAGGGCGATTCCGTGGCCCGCGACAATGGCGATCACGGTCGGCCACAGCGCCAGCCGCCCGGCCGCTCCGGCGCCGAGGGCCCCGACGACGGATCCGAGGCCGAACGCGGCCCAGTAGACGCCGAGAAGGCCGGCGCCGTCGTCCAGGGAGTGCACGACGAACAGCGGCAGCGCGACCTCGACCGGCCCGTAGGCCAGGTTGAACAGCCACGTCGGCACCAGCAGTCCGAGCAGCTCCGGGTAGTGCCGCAGCACCCTCAGCCCCTGCCGGGCGCCACCGGCCCCGGCCGGCCCGGTCGTCCCGGTCACCCCGGGCGGCGCCGGCAGTGCGACCCGGCCGGCCTGGACCGCGAGCACCGCGAAGGTGACCGCGTCCAGGCCGATGATCCACGCCGGTGACACCGTGCCCGCCAGCAGTCCCGCCAGCGCGGGGCCGAGCACGGTCGCACTCGACAGACTGGCGCTCAGCAGGCTGTTCGCGGCCAGCCGTTGACCGTCGTCCAGGAGCGGCGCGAACAGGGCGTACTTGCCGGCCCTGCCCCAGGCGTGGAACAGCGAGGAGGCGCCCAGCAGCAGGACGTAGCCGGTCGGTCCGAGCAGGCCGACCAGGTACGCGATCGGGATCGCGCCCAGCAGCACCGCCCGCAGGACGGCGTCCACGACCAGCAGTCGCCGCGCCGACCACCGCCGCAGCCGGCGGCCCAGCACCAGTGCACCGAACGCTCCCGGCAGCGTGTACGCGGCGACGCTGATCCCGACCAGCACGCCCTCCCGACCGTCCGGGGCCAGCGAGAGCGCCAGCCAGGCCACGGCCACGGCGCTCATGCCGTCCCCCAGGTCCGACAGGGCGAAGACGGGCAGCAGTCGACGGAACGGGCGGACGGCGAACAGCGGGCGCCAGGCCTCGGGCAGCACACGCCGCGGAGATGAGAACATGCACGTCACACTCGCGCTTCAAGCTCGCGTGAAGTCAACCCGTTCTGGGGAGCGTCGACGTGCGGTACCTGGGGATCGGCGAACTGGCCCGGACGGCGCGGGTGCGGGCGTCCGCGCTGCGTTACCGGGAGGAGCGCGGGCTGCTGACGGCCCCCGGTGAGGCGTTCCAGCCGATCAACACCCTTCCACGAACCTCCAGGTAGCGCCGCGGATCAGCCACCGGCGGTGCTACCAGTCGACGGCGTAGAGGTCGAAGAAGTCGCTGAAGCAGCCGACCTCCCGCGCCGCCGCGGCCGCGCCGGGGGCGGACAGCCGGGCGGCGATGCCCCGCAGTTCGCCGGGCGTGCGACCGGACAGGGCACGGAAGTCGCGGTTCATGTGGGCCTGGTCGTGATAGCCGCTCATCGCCGCGACGTCGGTGAGCGAGGGGCGGCCGAGGCCGGAGAGTGCGAGCGCGCGTTGGAAGCGCAGGATCCGGGCGAGCGTCTGCGGCGGGACGCCGACGTGGTCCCGGAAGAGCAGCTGGATCCGGCGTTCGCCCCGGCCCGTCGCGTCGGCGAGTTCCCGGGCGCTCAGGCCGCCGTGCGCGTCGCGCAGCCGCTGCCAGGCCTCGACGGCCAGGCCCGGCGTGGGCGGGGCGGCGGCGAGCCGTGGGGCGAGGGCGGCGTCGAGGACGGCCCAGCGGGCGGACCAGTCCGGTGCCTCCGCGAGCCGTTCGGTGAGCCGCGCGGTCCAGCCCGGGCCCATCGCCTCGTCCGGATGGGCGGCGGCGTTGGCGAGCAGGTGCAGCGGCAGGCCGAGGAAGCGCGACGCCCCGACGGCCGTGAACTCGACCTCCACGGCGTAGCCGGACCCCCGGTAGCCCGCCAGCACCGGGGCCGTCTGGAGGCCCGCGATCATCGCGTGCCGCGTCTGCTCGCGCTCCGCGCCGCCCAGCCCCTGCCGGATGTGCAACGGCCCGCCCCAGCCGACCAGCAGCGTCACGCCCGCACTGGGCAGGGTGATCCTCGGGTGCTGGCGGCCCACCGACCGGTAGCCGCGGCAGCTGACCACGTCACCGCGCATCCACGCCGGCGGGCGCCGCACGACGCTCTCGCCCCGGTCGTCCACCGTCATGACGTCCTCCGAGCCCACGGCCTCTCCCCTCGCCCACGGAGTTCGCTTTTGTACAAGGATCCACCGGTGCCGCGGCCCCATCCTGGACGGGCGCCGCTCGGTGCCGGCCCCGCGCGGGGGGCGGGGCCGCCACCGAGCCGGACGTCAGGCACAGGAAGTCGGACCGGCCGACTTCCTGTGCCGCGTCCTGCGTCTCGTCGCGCGTGCCGCCGGAGCCCCCGCGGTGCTCACCGGGCCGTCACCGGCTCCCAGGGGATCTCCCGGCGCAGCAGCGCGCGCTCCAGCGGCTCGCCGGAGCGGTGGGCCCAGAGCCGGCGCTCGCGCACCTCGCGTCGGGTGCGGGGGCGGTAGCGCGGTTCGCCGCAGCTGGTCTTGGGGAAGCCGATGCCCGCGTTGAGCAGCAGCGTGACGGTGCGCCAGGCGGCGACGTCCCGGCGGGGCGGGGCGGCGAAGCCGGAGCCCGCGTACACCAGCGTCCCGGCGCAGCGCGGACAGCGCCGTTCCTCGCTCTCCCACCCGTGGTGCTGCTTGTAGGAGGCCCGGCAGGGGAGGCAGACGTACGAGGTCCTGGTGTAGCCCATGCGCGCCAGCCTAGGGGTCGACCGCCATCCCCTTCATCTCCCTTTTCGCCCCACTGTGCGACAGATCACGGCGACCGCCACCGCCCCCGCCGCCTACGATTCGGGAACGATGCACCTGCCCCGGTCGAGGAGACGCCACCCGTGACCAGCACGATCGAGCGCGAAAGCTACTACCACCGGACGGGCGAGCACACGTTCAAGCCCACCGCGCACGCGGGTGGTGCGTGGAGCGTCGACGAGCAGCACTTCAGCCCGCTGGCCGGCCTCGTGGTGCACGCCCTCGACCAGCACCTCGCCGGGCGTCCCGGGGGCCTGGCGCTCGCCCGGATCAGCTACGACATCCTCGGCCGGATCGCGCTCGACGAGTGCGAGATCACCGTGGAGACCGTCCGCCCCGGCCGCACCATCGAGCTCCTCGAAGCGACGGTGACGATCGGCGGTCGCGCCGTCGTCCGGGCCCGCGCCTGGCTGCTGGCCACCCTGGACACCTCGGCCGTCGCCGACGGTCCGCGCGAGCCGCTGCCCGCGCCCGGTTCGCTGCCGCAGTGGACGATGGGCGAGGCGTGGGACGGCGGCTACATCGCCTCCCTCGACGTGCGCCGGGTGCCGCCGGCCCGCCGGGGACGGGCGACGGCGTGGCTGACCTCGCGTGTCGACCTGGTCGCGGGCGAGCCGAGCAGCCCGCTGGCGACCTTCGTCGCACTGGTGGACACCGCCAACGGCATCGCCCCGCAGCAGGATCCGACGGAGTGGATGTTCCCCAACGTCGACCTGACGATCCACCTGCACCGCGCGCCGAGCGGCCCCTGGACCGGCCTGGACACCACCGTCACCTTCGGCCCGACCGGCCAGGGCCTGACCAGCACCGTCCTGCACGACGTGGACGGGCCGGTCGGCCAGGCCGAACAGATCCTCACCGTCCGCCCGCAGCCCCGTCCGCTGGGCTGACCGCCGCCCCGGTGACGCCGACGTCGCGCTCGCCCGTCGCGTACACCGGCGGCGGGGCGATCGTCTGCCCGCCCGCCCCCGGCCGACCCGCAGGCCCGCAGGCCCGCAGGCCGATGAACAGCGCGGCGGTCGCCCCCGGCAGACCCGCCCGCACCGGCTCGTGACCCGGGCAAGGGGCCGCCGCGTCGTCCGCGCAGAGCGGGACGGCCGGCCGCCTGCCGGCGACATCCGCGTTCTACTCGTTCGGGTCCCACTCCGCGAGCCGCTCCATCGGCTCGGTGTTCCCGGTGTTCTCCAGGCCGTCGAGCGGGACGCGCGCGTAGAAGTAGAGGACCAGTTCGCTCGCCGCACCCCGCATCACCTGGTCGCCCGGCTCCGCGTCGGCGGCGAGGTCGTCGCAGCGGACGCCGTCGGCGTCGAGGGTCAGGCGCCAGGAGCGGCCCTCGGTCGCGTGCAGGTCGATGGTCGCCGGCTTGAACGGCCAGGGGACGGTCGTCGCCGAGACGGTGGTCAGGAACTCGTCGACGCCCTCGACCGCGACGTCCGTCGGCAGCGGCTGTGCGGCGCCCAGGGTGAGCTGGACGTCGTAGGTGTGGACGGCGATCTCCTGGATCTGGTGCCGGGCCACGGCTCCGCTGGTCTCCGGGGCCTGCGAGCGGCCCCACCAGGTCCAGCAGCCGCGGTCCGGGCCGGCCTCGCGCAGCGCGGCGAGCATGAGCTCGGTCGACTCGGCGAGCCAGGCGTCCAGGGCCTCGCGGTCGCGGGGCGCGGTCAGGGCGCCCTTCGGGTCCGTCTTCGCCGGGGGCTCGGCGCCCGGGCCGGCCGCGACGATGGCGGCCTGGCGGCGCCGGCCGTCGCCGAGGTGCTGCGCCAGTTCGCGCAGCGTCCAGTCCGGGCAGGCCGGGACCTGGACGTCAAGGTCGGGAGCGGACGCGATCGCGGCGCGGAACGCGGCCGAGCGGTCTTCGATCAGCCGCAGGACCTCGGGGAACTCCAAGATTTTTTGCACGCCGGTTGTGTATCACGGCGCTCCGGCCGCCGGGTAGCGAATTTGTCCGGCCGAACGCGCCGCCGGCCGGGCGGAGCGCCGCCGGGGCCTCAGCCTTCCGGCGGCGTCCAGAACGCGGCGAGCCGCGCGACGCCGGGTCCGAGCGCCTGCCAGGAGCCGTCGAACTCCAGGACGGCCACCGACCCGGTCGGGAAGCCGGACTCCGCCGCCCGCTGCGCGAGGTCACCGTCGGCCGCCCCGGCCAGGAGCGCGACCAGCTCGTGCAGGCTCGGATTGTGTCCGACGACGACCAGGTCGCGCACGCCGTCCGCGGTGTCCCGCACCGTCGCGACCAGCTCGGCGATCCCTCCCTCCCCACGGTGGATCTCCACGCTCAGGTCGTAGAGCCGCTCCTCGTGGATCGTCTCGGGAACCTGCGGCAACGCGGCGGCCACGCGTTCCCAGGTCTCCCTGGTCCGGCGGGCGCCGGAAACCCGCGCGAGATCCGGCGTGATGCCGGAATCCGCGAGCCATCGCCCGGCCCGGGACGCCTCCGCCCGCCCCCGCTCGTCGAGCCGCCGTTCCTGGTCGACCGGCGTGTCCCGCTCGGCCTGCGCATGCCGGATCAGGACAACCCTCCGGCCGGTGCTCGTGGCCACGTCGTCCTCCCCTGGTTCGCCGTCCGCGGCACGGCCGACGGAAATCGTTGATCCTCTGCACGCGAACGCTACCCCAGCCGGGGTCGGATCCGACTCGCCGCCATGGCCGGCGGGAGCTGCTGCCGGAGGCCGGCGAACGGCCCTTCAGCCCGCCGGCGTCGGCAGGGGTGCCGTCAGAGCCGCTTGGCGCGCAGCACGCCGGTCAGCATGGGGAGGGTGAACTCGCCGTCCGCGAGCTCGGGCCGGCCGGCGAGGTAGGCCCGGATCGCGCCGCGCCTGGCCTCGCGTTCCCGCTCCGGCATGACGAGCATGCCCGCGCGCGTCGCCAGGGTGTCGACGAGGGAGTCGGCGGTGCGGCGCTGTCCGTGCGGGAAGGCGGACTGCTCCGGCGAGCCGAAGCGGGCGGCGTCACCGTTCGCGGGAAGGTGCATGCCCGCCGTCACGGCGCGCCAACTGGCGGGCGTGTCACGCTCGCCGATCGCCTCCGCCCCACTGACCCGTGCGAGCCCGGCGACCCAGTCCACCTCGTCGTCCAGCAGGTTCCACAGCCCGGCCAGCACACCGCCGGGTGCGAGGACGCGGGCGATCTCGGGGCCCGCGACGGCCATGTCGAACCAGTGCATGGCGTTGCCGGCGACGACGGCGTCGACGGAGGCGTCCGGCAGCGGGATCCGCTCGGCGCTGCCCGGCAGGGCGCGGACGGCGGGCAGCGCGCGGCGCAGCTCGCCCAGCATCGCCGCGTCCGGCTCGACGGCGACGACGTCGGCGCCGAGGGCCACCAGCGTGCCCGTCAACTTCCCGGTCCCGGCGCCGAGATCGAGCACCCGCGTCCCGGGAGCCGCCTCCAGCGCCCACCGCACCGCGGCCTGCGCGTAGTCCGGCCGGTGCTCGGCGTAGGCGACGGCCGCGGAGCCGAAGGACGACGCGTGCAGTGACTGTTCGTCATGATCCATACCTGCACGCTACCCCGGTCCGCTACTCGACGGGGCCGGCCAGGGTCTCGACCGGCCACAGCGGCGAGGTGGGCTTCTTGCGCGCGAGGGCCGCCAGCTCCTCGGGGGGTTCGGCGCCGTCCCGGACGGCCGCGAGGTAGGCCTTGGCCTCCCGCAGGCCCAACTCCGGTGCCTGCTTGCGCAGATGTCCCATCGCGGCCACGACGCCGGCGGACCGCGCCAGTTCACGGACGGCGGCGGCCAGCGGATCGGGGCGGCGGGCGCCCTTGGTCTGGAGCAGGTAGTGGTCCTCCCACCCCTCGGTCGGCCCCCAGGCGTCGGGAACGTAGTGCAGGCTGCCGTCGTACCGGTCCACGAGCACGTGGCTGTCCCCGCCGACGGGACGGCCGACCCCGGTGCCGGTACGGGCGGACGCGGCCGGACCCCAGAACACGAGCCACCCGACGTCGTACTCCTCCACGGCGTGGACGGTCCGCTCGAATGCGGGCCCGTCGCTCGCCAGGTAGGACTCGACGAGTTCGATGGCGCGTTCCTTGTCGATCACGCTCTCATCCTCCGGCATCGGTCAAGCGAGTAGGGCGCAGGAAGTCGGCCGGGCCGACTTCCTGCGCCCTACTTCAAGAGGGCCAGGGCCTTCGCCACGCGGTCGATCGCCGTACACACGACCTCCGGCTGGTAGGCCGTGTAGCACAGCCGGAAGAACCCGGGGGCGGGGCTGTGCATGGTCTGGCCCGGGAGGAGGGTGACCTCGGTCGGTGCGCAGCGGAGGTACTCGAAGAGCCACAGCTCATCGGGGTCCATGTCGTTCGGCGGGGTGAACGGGAGCGGGCTACAGGGCTCCTTCTCCTTCCGCTTCCCCAGGTACGCCGTCAGGTCCAGCCAGAAGAACTGGGCCGGGTTGTCACCCTCCGTGTAGACGAACTCGATCCCCCTCGCGACCAACCGCTCCCGCACCTTCACGAAGCTCTCGCTCAACAACTCCTTGTAGCGCCGCATCGCATAGCTGGTGTACAGCTCCGCGCCGGGCCCGTTCACGGTGGCCTCCAGCAGCTCGCCGAGCACGTAGTGCTTCAGCGAGTCGACCGGCGTGAACCACGGCATCGGGTTCCTCTTCTCCTCGATGCCCGTCGTCCCCAGCATCGCCCGCTGCACCGGCCCGTACTTCGACACCACGAACCCGGTCCGGAACCCCGAGAGCCCGAAGTCCTTCGCGAACCCCCACACCACGTGGATCCGGTCCCACGCGCGCCCGTACGCCTCCAGCGCCAACGCACTCGTGAACGGCACCCGCACCCCGTCGACCTGCGAATGTGCGTAGATCTCGTCGGAGATGATGTGCATCTCGGTCTCGTCGAGCACCCAGGCGTAGATCTCGTCCAGCAGCTGCTTCCCGTAGTTGACCCCCAGCGGGTTCTGCGGGTTGGTCAGCACCAGCAGCCGGGGGTACTCGGCGTGCACGCGGTAGTACCTGTCGTACTCGTTCCTGATCGCGTCCAGCGTGAGCCGGAACCGGTCCGGCCCCTCGGTGGGCAGCCCCACCGGGACGCACGTCAGCTTCGGCCGCTGCTCGAACGACCAGTTGAACCCCTGCCAGTACGGCGCCGGCAGCAGCACCCCGTCGCCCTCCTTCAACGGCGGCGGACCGACCTCCCCCTTCCTCGGCGGGTCCTGGAGCGCGAACGCCAGACACTCCAGCGCCGACCCGACGCCGCCCGCACCGAACACGTCGCCCCACGGCACCTCCACCTCGAAGGCCTTGGTCAGCAGCGCCGCGACCTCCTGGCGCAGCGCGTCCTCACCGTACGGGCGCTTGTAGTGGATGTACTTCTCCGGCAGCAGCTCGATCTCGTCGAACACCATCTTCTGCATCGAGTCCTCGTACACGAGGACGTTCTCCGCGACGGACAGGTTGATGGCCGTGGGCGGTTCCTGATCGCGGTAGAGGGCGAGGGCCTGCTCGAAGTCGGGGATCCGGGCGATCGGCTCAGCGGGCTCGATCGGCCCGGTCGGAACGGTCATGACGGTGCGGCTCACTTCCATGGGCGCGGACGGTTCGCATGCGGATTGCCCCACCGCATCACGCCCCCGCACCCCCCGCCACCCGTCCGCGCCCATCCGGCGGCCGGGGGGCGCTCATCCGGCCCGCCGCGCCCTCCCCCGCACCGCCACGCCGCCGCTCACCAGCAGCGCCGTGCCCAGCGCGTACACCGGCAGCCACCGCGTCGTGGTCGCCGCCAGACAGTCGTCCACCGCCACCCTGCTCTGCTGCTCCTGCGCGTAGGCCAGCGCCGCCGCGTCCTTCCCGGCCAGCTCCCCCAACGCGGCCTGCGCGTGCAGGCTCTCGTACCGGCCCGCCTGCACACACCCGTCCCGCGTGCCCGGCATCGGGAACAGCCACTCCCACCGCTGCAGCGCCGGCGCCAGCGCGAGCGCCACGCACAGGCCCACCACCAGCGAGTACGCCGCCAGATTCCACCCGTAGCCGACGGCCCCCCGCCCCGGAACGCGCCCGAAGGCCAGGACGACCGTGAGCAACGTCAGCCCCAGGTACGTGGAGAACCACTCCCACGAGCCCTCCGCCAGCGAGAACGCCAGCACCACTCCGAGCGCCGTACCGAGGACCCCGGCATCAGGGCCCCCGCCCTCCGCACCACCACGACCACGACCACTCACACGTCCTCCCGACCAGCACCACCTGCCCGCTCCAAAGCAACCAGCCTCCCGCCCGAGCCCGCCCCCACCGCCCCGGCACCGCCGCACCCCCACCCGAACGGCTCAGCCCGCCGCCGGCCAGGGGGTCAGGCGAAGCCTCTGCCGGACCAGGGCAGTGGCTCTCCGGTGAACGGGTCCACCCCGGACTCGAAGCGGCGGCGCGCCTCGCGCCAGTGGACGAAGTGAGGTGACGGATCGCCCCAGAGGGAGGCGTCACCGAGTGGGCACTGGTCGAAGTCCCGGGTGAACAGCCGCCGCAGGAACTCCGCCATGCCGCAGTCGTAGAGCCACCAGTGCGGCCAGGCGTGCCGTTCCCGGACGAGCACCGGCCACCTGTCGGGGTCGCCGTCGTAGGTGAGCCGGCCGATGACGTCGGCTCCGCGGCCGCCGCCCCACGCGCTCACCGAGTCCGACTGGGCGGGGGCGGAGTTCTCGCCGCCACCCCGCCCCCGCAACGTGAGCCGCGACAGCACCACGGGCCGGTTCACCTTCGACTGGGACGAGTGACCTTCACGGCCCGCTCCGAGCCTTGCCGGCTCCAGCCCCGGGCGGGTCAGTCCGCCGCCAGGGGCTTGACCCAGCGGGTCCACTGGGGCTGCGGGCGGTAGCCGCCGGCCTGCCAGGTGCGGTGGCCGAGGGCGTTGTCGTCCAGGACCATCGCGTCCGCGCGGCGGCCGCCGAGGGCGGCGAACCGGGCCTCCGCGGCGGCCAGCAGGGCCGCGCCGATGCCACGGCGGCGGTGGTCCGGGTCGACGGCGAGGCGGTACAGGTGGCAGCGCCAGCCGTCCCAGCCGGCGATGACCGTGCCGAGCAGGACGGCCGGGTGGTCCGCCCGGGTGGCGAGCAGCAGGCACTGCGGGTCGCGGGCGAGCAGCGCCGCCACGCCGTCGGCGTCGTCGGTGATGCTGGTGCCCTTGGCGGCGCGGGCCCAGAGGGCGAGCACGGCGGGGATGTCGTCGGGGACGGCGGTGCGCAGGGTGAAGTCGATCACGAGTGCGTGTCTACCAGGGCCGTGCGGCGGCCACAGCGAATTCCGGCAGGTGGACGCTCAGCCGCCCGCCAGTTCCCACACCGTCGTCGTCTTCAGCGCCGTGTCCTCCAGGTCCGCGATCACCGGGACGTCGTACGCCGCCAGGGCCGTGAACCGCTCGCGCGGCAGGTAGGCGCGGCCGGGGTCGCCGACGATGACCACCGCGCCCCGTGACCGGGCCCGTTGCAGGAACGGCAGGAAGCGGGCCGCCATCGCCCGCTCGTAGAAGACGTCCCCGGCGAGCACCACCTCCGCCGGTGCGCCGTCCCCGTCCAGCAGGTCCTCGACGGCCGCCGCCACCTCCACCCCGTTGGCGGCCGCGTTGACCTCGATGGCGGCGACGGCGTAGGCGTCGATCTCGGCGGCCCGCACCGACCGGGCGCCGCGCAGCGCCGCCGCGATGCCGACCAGGCCGGAGCCCGCCGCCAGGTCCAGCACCGTGCGCCCGGCGACCAGTTCCGGGTGGTCCAGCACGTACCGGGCCACCCCGACGCCGCCCGCCCAGGCGAAGGCCCAGAACGGCGGCGGCAGCCCGACCTCGCCGCGCGCGGACTCGGTGGTCTCCCACAGCTCGATGGCGTCCTCCGCCATGTGCAGCCGCACCTCGGGCACAAACGGCACCGGCCCGATCCGGGTCTGCGCCCGCACGAACTCCTGGTCCGACAAGATGGCCGCCCCCGAACCCACCGGGCGTGTCTCGCTCAGCATGCGCAGCAGCATAGGGCCCCTGACCGGGTGCTCCGTTCACGCCGTTGCGCCCGGCCGGCCGAATGCCGTCCAACTTCCCTTCTCACCTGGCACGTTGTGAACGATCCAGCCGGAGGACCGGCCGTGCCGCAAGGATCCGGCCCTCCCCGGAAAGCCTCAGCAGCGCCCTCTTTGACGTCCGCTCAGTTCGGCCGGCGCCGCCCTGCCGGAAGCTGCTGGCCGGGGGATCCGGCGGAGGGTAGGTTCTCCCCGAAGCCGGTGTGCGGCCGGCAGGGAAGCGGGGTGGGCCGGATGTCGGACGAGGTGTCGGGCGCGATGTCGGGCGGGATGCCGAGCGGGGTGCTGGCCGGACGCGCGGCGGTCGTCACGGGCGGCTCGCGCGGGATCGGGCGGGCCGTGGTGGAGCGGCTGGCGGCGGACGGCGCGCACGTCGTGTTCGGCTACGCGCAGGACGACGCGGCAGCGGCCGAGGTGGTGCGCACGGTGGCCGCGCGCGGGGTCGGACGGGCGCACGCCGTGCGGGCCGACCTCGGCGAACCCGACGGCGCGGAGCGGCTGATGGCGGCGGCCGAGAAGGAGCTCGGCGGCCTCGACATCCTCGTCAACAACGCGGCACGGAGCTTCACCCGCACACCACTCGCCGAGACCGAGGTGGCGGACTTCGACGCCGTGCTCGCCGTCAACACCCGCGCGGTGTTCCTGACCCTGCGGTACGCGGCGCGCCGGATGCGCGACGGCGGGCGGATCGTCAACGTCTCCTCCCTCAACACCCGCCGCCCCACCACGGGCATCGCCCCGTACCTCGCCGGCAAGGGCGCCCTGGAGCAGCTGACGGAGGCCGCGGCGCTGGAGCTCGGGCCGCGCGGGATCACCTGCAACACCGTCTCCCCCGGGCCGGTGGAGACCGAACTGCTGCGCTCCACCAACCCCCCGGAGGCGCTGGAGACGGTCGCCGGGATGACCCCGCTGCGGCGGCTCGGGCAGCCGGCGGACATCGCCGACGTGATCGCGTTCCTGGTCGGCCCGGACAGCCGGTGGGTCTCCGGGCAGAACCTCGGCGCGACGGGCGGCCTGCGCTGACGGCGCTGCGGCGACCGCGGGGCGGTGGGGCGGTAGGTCCGTGATCACGCAGGATCACGCACTGCCACCCGATCCGTACCATTTCGATACCGAAGCCTGGATGAGCTGGGAAGATGCTCGCCGGGCGGAGCGGGCCCCGGTAGCATCCGGCTCAGGCCACCCGGACCGGCCAGGCGGCGCAGCACCGCCGTGCCGGTTCCACCGGGCGGCCGACTCCCGCGGGTCCGCCCGGGGGCGGCCCCGGGTGTGACGCTCCGGCGGCGCCGCCCGACGGTGCCCGTTTACACGGCACGCGCGCAAGGGCAGTCGCGCGGAACGGCGAAGGGCAGCGTCTTGGCGGACAGACTCACCGGTGGCGACTCCTCACTCCTGCGGCGGATCAACGCGGCGGTGACCCTCCGGGCGCTGCGCGAGGGCCACGCGGTGACCCTGACCCAACTGGTCGGCGACACCGGGCTGTCCCGGCCGACGGTCGAGGGCGTGATCGAGGGACTGGTGGAGACCGGCCTGGTCGCCGAGGTCGAGCAACCGCAGTCGGGCGGCCAGGCGGGTGCCGGGCGGCGCGGCCGGCCGGCCCGGTGGTTCCGGTTCCGCGCCGAGGCCGGGCACATCCTCGGCATCGAGATCGGCGTGCACGACATCCGGATCATCCTCGCCGACCTCGCCGGAGAGGTGGTGGGCAGCCACTTCCGGCCGGTCGAGGAGTCCCTGGACGCGGAGGAACGGCTCGCCGCCGTACGGTCGGTGGTCGCGGAGGTCCTGCGCAAGGCGGGCGTGTCGCGGGACAACCTGTGGGCGGTGGGCGTCGGCACCCCGGGCATCGTCGACCGGGACGGCACCGTGCAGCTGGGCACCGCGATGCCCGGGTGGACCGGGCTGGACCTCGGGGCCCGGCTGCGGCGCTCGTTCCGCTGCCCGGTGATGATCGAGAACGACGCCAACCTCGCCGCCATCGCCGAGCACTGGCAGGGTGCGGCGGTCGGCGCCGACGATGTGGTGTTCGTGATGGCGGGGCTGAGCCCGGGCGCCGGTTCGCTCATCAACGGCCGTCTGCACCGGGGCTTCGGCGGCGCGGCCGGCGAGATCGGCGCGCTGCACCTGCTGGGGCAGGAGGTGACGCCCGAGCGCCTGCTCTCCACCACCGGCAAGCCGCTCAACCCGCTGGACGAGGCGGCGGTCGCCCGGGTGCTGCGGCTGGCGCGCGAGGGCGACGAGGTCGCGCGGGTCGCCACCGACCGGTTCCTGACCCGCCTGGTGCAGAGCGTCGCCGCCCTTGTGCTGGCCATCGACCCGCAGCTGGTGGTGATCGGCGGCTGGGCGGCCGGCCTGGACGGCGTCCTCGACCCGCTGCGCGAACGCCTCGCCGAGTTCACCCTGCGCGCCCCCGAGGTGGCGCTGGCGGCCCTGGGCTCGGAGGTCGTCGCGATGGGCGCCCTGCGGGTGGCCCTCGACCAGGTCGAGGAACAGCTCTTCGCCGTCAACCCCCCGACGGCGGAAGCGGGTTCGGCCCGGGCCTGACGAGCCGGGGCTGTCGCGCAGTGCGACAGCCCCGGCTTGACGGCGCGATCAGCGGTCGAGCCGCCGCCGGGCCTCGTCGAGGGCCCAGTGAACGAACGCCACCGGCAGCCGGTCCACGTCCGGAGGAACGCTGACGACGGCGTCCTGCCAGGTACCGTCCTCCGGCCGGATGACGGCGAGCACCGTGCCGGCCTCGTCGATCCTCGGGTCACGGAACTCGACGATCCAGGTATCGGGATCCGACCCCTCGGATTCGATCACCCGGGTCTCCGGCCCCAACCGCCACTCCGCCGGGTTCTCCAGCATGACTCACGCTCCTCTCGACGATGGTACGGACGGGCAGGTCAGAAGTTCAGGAAGGTCTCGAAGACGCTGTCCATCGAGAACCGCGCCCCGTGCGGCTCGCCCGGTATCTGCAAGTCGTAGCAGTCCTCGAACTCGCCGTCGATCCGTCCGCGTTCCACGGTCACCACACCGTCCGGGTGTCCGAGCATCCGGTCAAGGAGGGCTTCCGCGATCGGGTTGAGGTTCACCGGGTTGCCGGGAGCGGTCGGCCAGCCTCCGCTGTTGCCGTCCCGGCCCGACTTCTTGCCGAGGGCCCGGCCGGCGCGGCTCTGCTTGGGGACGTCCTTCTGCCCCTTCGTCCCTTTGGGAGCCTTGGCCCTCGGATCCGGCTCCTTGCCGCTCTCCGACGCCTTGGCACGGTCGAAGTTTGCCGCGGGATCGGGTGTGCAGCCCGCCTGGTCCGGACCGCCCGTGCCACCCCCCTTGCCGCCCTGGCCGGCGTCCGCCGGTCGGGGGTCGAGGGCGCCCGTGGGGAGGCGGCCGTCGGCATTGGCCGCGAGGCAGGCGTCGGCGGGGCCTCCGGTTCCGCAGCCGGCGTCGGGGTCGCTCGGCTCGTCGAGGTGCGGGTCGGCGCTGCTGGTGTCGGTGGGGGTGGGCAGCTGGATCGGATGGGTGAGGTCGATCAGCGCCCGCCACACGGTCTCCCAGTAGTGGCGGACACTGACCTGCGGCCCGCTCTTGGTCCAGGAGCCGTCGGAGTAGTAGGAGGTGACCCGGGTGGTGTCGGTGATCCAGGTGTCGGTGCGCTCGTAGAGGTAGGTGTCGTCCCACCAGGTGGTCACCTCGGTGCGCACGTCGGTGGTCGTCGCCTTGCTGGTGCTGACGACGTACGGCCGGGGCGGGGAGGACTGCGGCGGCTTGGGCTTGGCGGGCTGGGCGCCGACGGGGGGCTTGGGGAGCTGGTTGGTGCCCGGGTCGGTGACGGTGACGCCGTCGGTGCCGGAGCCGGTGGAGACGGGGCTCAGGCTGCCGTCGGCGTTGACCACCTCGTAGACGACGTAGCCGACGAAGGCGACCACCACGATCGCGCCGACCACCAGCGCGGCGGTGCAGGCGACCGAGCAGGTGACCGCGGCGGCGCCGGCCTCGGCCACGGTGGCGCCGACGGCGACGATCTCGCCGCCCACGGCCGCCGCCTCCTCCGCGACGGTGACGGCCAGGCCGCCGCCGGCCCGCAGGGCGGTGCCGAGCAGGTCCAGGCCGTCCCCGGCCAGGCTGCCGACCGCGCGGGCGCCCTGCCCGAGCAGCGCGCCGAGGTCGAAGTGGCCGTCGGGGTCCCAGCGGCCGACCGGGTCGCCGGCACCGTAGCCGTAGCGGTTGGCGGTGGCGGCGGTGCGCAGGCCGGGGACCCGGTCGTCGGCGGAGGTGAAGCGGCCGGTGCCGGGGTCGTACCAGCGGGCCTGGGCGTGCACCCGGCCCGTGGCGGGGTCGGTCCAGCCGCCCTGGAAGCCCAGGCCGGGCGCGGCACCGGTGGTGATGGTGGGCTTGCCGAACGGGCTGTAGGAACGCCCGGCGGCCAGCGCGCCGCTGCCGGTGTCGGTGGCGCCGAGCACGTCGTGGTGGGCGTTGGTGAGCAGGGTACGGGCGGTTCCTCCGCCGCTCGGGGCGGCTGCTATCGCGGTGCCGTCCGAGGCCCGGGCGTAGGACCAACTTCCGTCGGAGTCGGGCTCTTTGGTGAGTCCTGCGTAGCTGAAGGAGGCCGCCGCGGCGGTGCCGGCGGTCGCGGCGGTGAGTCGGTCGAGGGCGTCGTAGGCGTAGCTGCGGCCGTCGACGCCGGTGAGCCGGCCGAGCGCGTCGTAGCGGTTGGTGGAGGTGGCGGTGACGGCGCCCGCGGCGTCCTTGGTGGTCGTGGTGGCGAGGGTGCCGCGCGGGGTGAAGGTGTAGCTGGTGGTCGCGCCGTCGGCGGCCGTGCTGGAGGTGAGGCGGTTGCGCGGATCGTAGGCGGCGGTGCTGGTGCCGGTGGCGGTGTGCTGGGCGGCGGTGCCGGTCCAGTCGGTGACGGAGGTGCGGTTGCCGGCGGCGTCCCAGCCGTAGTCGGTGCCGGTGCCCTTGGTGGTGTCGGTGACCCGGGTGAGGCGGCCGGCGGGGTCGTAGTCGTACGTCTCGCCGTGCGGGTCGGCGGTACCGGTGGAGCCGCTGGTGAGCAGTCGGCCGGCCGGGTCCCAGCTGTAGGTGAGCTGGGTGGAGAGGTGGCCGGCGGGGTCGGTGACGGTGTCGGTGGCGATCCGGCCGAGGCCGTCGTAGCCGAGGCTCCGGGTCGGTCCTGCGCTCTGGCCGGCGTTGCGCTGTTCGGTGGTGACCTGGCCGGCGAGGTCGTGACTGAGGGTGCGGGTCAGGCCGGAGAGGTTGTCGGTGACGGTGGCGAGGTCGGTGTTGCCGTTCCAGGTGTAGCTGACCTTGGCGCCACCGGGGGCGGTCTCGGTGAGCGGGCGGGCGGCGGCGTCGTAGGTGAAGGAGCTGGTGCCGAGCGGGCCCTGGCTGCCGGTGAGCAGGCCGCGGTCGTCCCAGGCGAAGGTCTGCGCGCCGCCGGGGGCGGAGGCGGAGGTGACCCGGCCTGCGAGGTCGTAGCCGAAGGTGCGGGAGGCGTCGCCGTCGCCGCCGGTGCCGGACTCGTTGGTCAGCCGGCCGAGACCGTCGTAGCCGAACGTGCGCCGCACGCCGCCGGGCTGGGTGATGGCGGTGACCTGTCCGGCCGCGTCGTAGGCGGTGGTGGTCGTCCGGTCGGCGGCGGACTGGTCGGCGGGGACGGCCGGCAGCGACTGCGCCTCGGCCAGGCCCAGGGAGTTGTACCGCTGGTGGGTGGCGTTGCCGTTGGCGTCGGTGATCCGGGTGAGCCGGCCGAGCAGGTCGTGGCCGAGGCCGGTGACCGGGGCGGAGGCGGCGTCGCCGGGGCGCACCGCCGGGTCGGTGAGCGTGGTCGGCCGGTTGCGGGCGTCGTAGGCGGTGCGCCGGACCTGGCCGTCGGGGTCGGTGACGCTCACCGTGTTGCCGTTGGCGTCGTAGCCGTAGCCGGTGCGGGCGAGCACGGTGCCGGCCGGGTCCGCGACGGTCCTGGCCGTCGCCCGGCCGGCCAGGTCGTAGCTGGTGGTGGACTTGCGGCCGAGCGGGTCGGTCACGGTGGCGGTGCGGCCGGCGAGGTCGTAGGTGTAGCGGGTGGTGCCGTGGCCGGCCGGGGTGCTGGAGGTGCGCTCGCCGAGCTTGTTGTAGGTGTAGGTGGTGGAGGTGGCGCCGAGGGTCTCGGTGAGGACGTCGCCGAAGTCGTCGTGGGTGTAGGCGGTCGTGTGGCTGTCGGGGGTGGCGGTGCCGTTGCGGACCACCGACGTGGCGGAGATCCGCCGGTCCATGCCGTCGTAGACGGCGAGGGTCTGGGCGCCGGTCGGGTCGATGACGGAGAGCACGTTGCCGTTGTCGTCGCGGCGCACCACGGTGACGCCGGGCGCGGCCCCGGGGGTGGCTGGCGGCAGGGTGGTGCGCACCAGCCGGTCGCGCAGGTCGTAGGTGTAGGTGGTCGTGCGGCCGAGCGCGTCGGTGTGCGAGGTGGTGTTGCCGTCCGCGTCGTAGGTCCATTTCTCGACCGGGTTCAGGGCGGCGGTGGCACCGGGCGGGGTGTAGGCGGGCAGCCGGGCCTCGGTGCGGTGGCCCTGCTTGTCGTAGAGGAAGCGGGTGACGGCCCCGGTGGCGTCCTTGACCTCGGTGACCTCGCCGAAGGTGTTGTAGCCGCGGGTCGTGGTGCCCTGCTGGGCGGTGGCGGTGGCGCCGGGCGTGCCGTCCTCGACCGGGGTGGCGGGCGTGGTGGTGCTGGAGAGCCGTCCGAGCTGGTCGAAGGCGTTGGTGGTGGTGTACGCCGGGTCGGGCAGGCCCGGGGCGCCGGGCTGCGGCATGCCGCGCGGGTCGGTGGTGGCGAGGACGCGTCCCCCGGCGTCGCGCAGGTAGCCGGTGACCAGCGCGGTGGCGGCGTCGGGGCGGGTGACGGTGGCGGTGAGCCGGCCGGTCGCGGCCTCCCAGACGTTCTCGCCGGTCTCGGTGCGGGTGCCGTCGGTCACGGTGGTGGAGGTGACCAGGCCGGCCGTGTCGTAGGCCGTGGTGGCCGTGCGGTTGAGGCCGCCCGGGTCGCCGGTGGTGGAGGTGACGCGGTTGGCGGCGTCGTAGGCGAAGACGGTGGTGCGGGCGGCGGTGCCGTCACCGCGCACGTCCTTGACGACGTTTCCGGCGTTGTCGTAGGTGAAGGTGTGCAGGGTGATCTCGCGGGTGCTCGTCCCCTGCTGGTTCACCAGCGAGAACTTCTCGGTGAGCACCAGGTTGTCGTTGGTGTAGGTGTACGTCACCAGGTGCTGCATGGCGTCGGTGACGTGGGCGAGGCGGCCGGCGTCGTCGTAGCCGAAGGTCTTCAGCCGCACCTGACGCGGCGGGGAGTTGGCGCTCGGGTCGTCGACGAAGCCCAGGAGGTCGACCTGGCTCAGGCGGCCGTTGATGTCGTAGCCGTAGACGTAGTGCGCGCCGTTGGGGCTCCAGCTGTCGGTGACGTTGCCGATCTGGTCGTAGACGACGCGCTTGGTGGTGATGCCGTCCTCGGTGACCCTGGTGAGCCGGTCCTGCGCGTCGTAGCCGTAGGTGGTCGTACGCGCGGCGTCGCCGCCCTGGGCGGCGGGGGTGAGGTCGGCGACCGTCTTCGTGGCGACGTTGCCGTCCGGGTCGTAGGTGTAGCTGGTGCGGGCCTGGTGGGTGACGCCGCTGACCGGGTTCAGCACCGCGGGCGCGGTCTCGGTGGCGAGGCGGCCGAACTTGTCGTAGGTGTAGGTGGTGGTCGCGCCGTTCGGCTGGGCGGGGTCGGTGACGGTGCGCCGGGTCACCCGCCCGAGGTCGTCCGTGAAGGTGTCGGTACGCCCGCCGCCCGGGAGGACGACCATGGTCTGGTCGCCCTCGCGGTTGTAGCCGTAGCGGGTGAGCCTGCTGCCCGGGTCGGTGACGCCGACCACCTTGTAACAGGTGCCGCGGTCGCCCTCGCGGTGATTGGGGTGGATGTCGTTCGTGATGGGCGCGCCGCAGGACCAGGTCAGGCCGGTGGTGCCGCCGACCGGGTTGGTCTCGGTGACGAGGCGGCCCATGGGGTCGTAGTCGTACGCGGTGGTGTGGCCGTTGGCGTCGGTGACCTTCGTCGGCTTGCCGTTGACCGGATCACCGATCCGGTTCGTGTCGAGGTGGTACTCGGTGCTCTCCTGGAACGGCTGGAGGGGGGTGCGGTAGCGGATGACCCGGGTGCGCATGCCGAAGTTGCTCCAGCCGTACCGGGTGACGTTGCCGTTCTCGTCGACGGCGGCGGTCAGTTCACCGAAGATGTCGTAGGTGAACATCCGCAACCGGTTGGCGGGCGGTGTCGGGGTCGCCGTCCACCGGTAGGCGAGCTGCCCCTCCCGGTTGTACTGGTAGTAGGTGTGGACACCGCGCGGGTCGGTGCGGTGGACGATCGGCACCGGGCTCGGGCCGGAGGTGTCGATCCTGCGGTCGTACGTCCAGCCGTTGTCGACACCCGTGGCGTTGTTGTCGGCCCGGCCGACGTGGAACACCCGGTCGCCGTCGTAGACGACGGTGGTGACGTTCTCGGCTCGGGCGCGCTGCGCCTTGACCAGGCGCTTGGTGCCCCCGCCGGGCCGGCTGCTCTCGTAGGTGTAGGTGGTGCAACCGCCGGCCGGGTCGCAGACCTTGGTCAGGTAGTCGTCGGTGTAGGTGTAGGACCAGGTGATCGCGGTCGGAGAGTCGTACACCCGTTCGGTGGAGACGGAGCTGATGTGGCCGCGGCCGTCCCATCGGACGTACAGGGCGCGGTTCGAGGACGCGAGGTACATCCGGGAGGTCTGGCCGTTGGGGTCGCCGTGCTCCAGTTGGAGGTTGCCGCCTCCCGTCCAGTCGGTGACCTGGAGGTCCTGGCCGGTGAAGTAGTAGTCGCGGGCGCCCATCCGGATGTGGCTCGCGTCCACCCACTCGCCGAGGCCGCCACTGCCGTACTGGGCGACGAAGCCACTGTTCGGGTAGGGCTCACGGCCGAAGTTGACCTTCCGTCCGTCGTCCAGTCTGAGCGTGAAGACACCGTTCCCGGCGTCGGCGACGCCCATGTCCCACAGCGAGCTCCAGCCGATGCCGAAGGAGGTGTTGGCGGTGGCGGCGCTGTTGTAGGTGCGCTGCACCTGGAGGCCGATGGTGGGTTCCGGAAAGTCGAAGTCGGTCTCGCGGCGGGTGTAGTTGCCGAGGTAGAGGTTGACGCCGACCTCGTCGAGGGCGCCCGGGTCCAACCCGAGGCGGGCGGCGTCGTTCGGCGGCGGCACGACGGTCGTGAAGGGGCTCATCCCGCTGAACGGCGAGGTGTAGCCCGGGTCCTGGACCCGGATCCGCCACCAGTAGGTGGTGTTCCAGTGCAGCGCGTCGGCGGGCGGGGTGAAGGTCGCGACCGCGCCCCATCCGCCCGGGTGGGCCGGCAGGTTGACCATGCCGGAACCCCAGCAACCGGGCTGCGCCGGGTCGCTGGTCGGGCAGAGCTGGATCTCGTACTGGGTCTGAACGCTGCGGTCGTCGCCGACGAAGGCGGAGAGGGTCGGCACGCGGGTGGCGACGGTAGCGCCGTTGGTGGGCCAGCCGTCCTTCGCGGTCGGCGCGTAGTGCGGCACGACCAGCCGGGCGGCCTGCGAGGCCGGGACTCCGTAGTGGGAGAAGGGGTAGGCGCCGTCGGCCAGGTCGGTCATCTCGTAGGACAGCAGATAGGCACCCGGACCGAGCTCCGGGATCACCGCGTCGAAGGTGATGGACTGGCCGGGCGCCACGTCGACGGGCAGGGCGGTGAGTGCGGCGATGAAGTTGATCAGGGTCTGGTCGTCGCGGTACAGGTGCAGGACGAGCATCTGCCCGCTGGTGGTCCAGGTGAAGTCGGACGTGTTGTTCACGGTGATCCGCTGGTAGCCGATCGCGTTGTAGCGCGGGGCCACCTGGAGCGCGCCGACCGCGTAGGTGGCGCCGTAGTGCCGCGTCGCGGCCACGCCCTGCGGGGCTGCGGCCCCGTTCCGCCCGGAGTCCTTCGCGACGGGCGGGTCGGCCAGCTGGTCGAGCGTCAGCGGTGCCGGGCCGGTCGCGTGGCGGCGCTTGCCGGTGTCGTCCACCTCGGTCGGCGGAATGCGGTACCCGGGAAGCGGTCCGGCGGCCTTCAGCGCGGCCAGCTGCCGCTCGTACTCCTCGGCGTCCGGCGCCGGGGCCGGGGCGGGCGCGGGCCGGGGCGGTTCCGAGGCGGCCTTCGCCTCCGCCGCGATCGCGGCCCGCTCGCGGCCGAGCGGGCTGTCGTCCGGGATCGGGTCCTGGGTCGCCGGCGACTCGCCGGCCCCGGGGCCGCCGGGGCCCGCATCGGCGCTCACCCGGCCGGGCGGCAGTGGCGCCGAGACGACGGTGCGGTCCTTGGGCACGGCCCAGGCGGCCGGCGGAATGCCGAGCCCGACGCCGACCAGCGCGAGGATGAGCAGCTGGGCCACCCTGCGGCCGGCAGGTCTCTCGACAATCTTGCGGTACCAGTGCGCGTTCACGGCCCCCACCCCTGAATCGACGGACACTCGGGTTGCACAGAGATCGTTCGGAACCTACCGATCGATTTGGCATCGGCCCAGGGGTGGACCCAAACGGTTCCCCCCCGTTCAGGAACCCGTGATATGCGCCCGCCTCACGAAATCCGGGTACGAAACGGCCCAGGCCCGGACACCTGGCGGGGTGTCCGGGCCTGGGCCTGAGGGTTTTCGGAAATGGTTCAGGAAGCGGCGGCACCCACGGGGGTGGCACCGACGGGGGTGACCTCGACGAGGCCGGTCTCTCCGAAGGTCAGCTTGCAGAGGTCCGCGCGGTAGGTGGAGACGGCGAGCGCGACCAGCCGGCCGGCCGCGGCGTACTGCGTGGTCATCACCAGCACCGGCGAGCCGGGCGGGCGCTCCAGCAGGGCGGCCTGCTCGGCCTCGGCGACGCCCAGCTCCACGGAACGGGACTCGCCGTCGACCTCCAGGCGCTCCAGCTGGCGCAGCACCGAGCGGGCGCGGTCGCTCTCGGCGCGGAAGCCGGGCAGGTGCGGCAGCGCGGCGGCGGGCACGTGCAGCGACTCGGTGGCCATCGCCCGGCCCTGTACGAGCCGCACCCGGCGCACGGTGTGCACCGGCGCGCCCTCGGCGACGCCGAGCGCCTCCGCCAGTCGCCGGGTGGCCGGGGCGGTGGTGCAGTCCACGGTGCGCCAGGCCTGGCTGCGGGCGGCGCCGGGCCAGCCCTCCTCCTGCCGGTTCACCGGGACGCCGACCCGGGGGGCGGCTATGAGGGTGCCGATCCCCCGCCGGCGGACCAGCCGGCCCTCCAGCTCCAGCTGGTCGAGCGCCTGCCGCAGGGTGGCCCGGGCGACACCGAAGCGGGCGGCGAGCTCGCGCTCGTTCGGCAGGATCTGGCCGGTGGAGAACTCCGTGTCGATGGCGCGGAGCAGCACCGTGCGCAGGTGCCAGTACTTCGGTTCCGGTACCGCCGTGAGCTGTGCCGTCGTTCCCACCGTGTCCTCCACCCTGATGTCTTCCGCCCTGCTGAAGGAGGGCGGATCCCGGCCCGCTGCCCGCTGTTGCGGCAGGTGGGAGAGCGGGCTTTTTCCGTCCTTCTTTATTAAAGGACCTTGCAGTAAGTGACCCTAGGGGCTCGATCGGGAGATGGTCAAGACCAATGGCGCGGCCCGGCGGGACTGCCACGGAGTTTCATGGTGCGTTCACGTCAGCTCCGCAAGCGGACGCGTCGCGGCACGGCCCCGCACCCGGCAGTGGGTAGGCTCTCCGGGTGATCGTGGTGACGAGTGTGAACGTGAACGGAATCCGGGCGGCGGCCAAGAAGGGGTTCATCGAGTGGCTGGCCGCCACCGAGGCGGACGTGGTCTGCCTGCAGGAGGTGCGCTCGGAGCCCGAGCAGCTCCCCGTCGAGCTGCGCGACCTTGAGGGCTGGCACGCGGTGTGGGCCCCCGCCGCAGCCAAGGGCCGGGCCGGCGTGGCGATCCTCTCCCGGACGGAGCCGAGCCGCTCGGTCATCGGCTTCGAGTCGGCGGAATTCGACAATTCGGGCAGGTACGTCGAAATCGACCTTCCGGGCCTCACCGTCGCCAGCCTCTACCTCCCCTCCGGCGAAGTCGGCACCGAGCGCCAGGACGAGAAGGAACGCTTCATGGCGGAGTTCCTCGTCCACCTCCACAAGCTCCGCACCCGCGCCGCCGCCGACGGCCGCGAGGTCGTGGTCTGCGGCGACTGGAACATCGCCCACCGCCCCGAGGACCTCAAGAACTGGAAGGCCAACCAGAAGTCCGCCGGCTTCCTCCCCGAGGAGCGCGCCTGGCTCTCCCGCGTCTACGACGAAGCCGGCTACGTCGACGTCGTCCGCCACCTCCACCCCGACCGCACCGGCCCCTACTCCTGGTGGTCCTACCGCGGCCGCGCCTTCGACAACGACTCCGGCTGGAGAATTGACCTAGTTATCTCTACTAGAAACCTCGCTGAGAAATGCGTCGAGGCCTTCGTTGAGCGGCCAGCCTCCCACGCCGAGCGCTGGAGCGACCACGCGCCCGTCACCGCAGCATTTGATGTGAACAACTGACTCTCAGATTAGGTCATTTGACCACTCTGGAGGTGGCCCCACTTTGCAGTACGACGCACAGCCGGGGCCACCTCGCGGCGACAGCTGAGCTGCCACCAAGGGGCCTCTAATAAATCAGCTGCCAATTCGGCGAGCGACGCGTCATATCCCTTGGACATTCAGACAGGCACACTATTACTGCTCCTCGTATGGCGAGGTTGCTCCTGGGCGGACACCATCACAGCCGCACCGCGGAAGACTGACCTACCCGGGCAAGCATCGAGGTACGCAGCCTGCAGAACATCTGCCCGGTGCTACGTTGTGCAGACGTCGCCTCCTGTCCCCCTCCTGCGATGTCGAGGAGAGTCTTGTCGAGCCGCAACGATACCCAGCTCCGTCAGGTCCACGGATGACCGAGACCGATCGTCTTCGCGCGAGTCGGGACGGCGACCAGTTCCACTACCACTGGGGCGCCCGGCAGGCGCTCAAGCTGTTGTCGCCCGACACGGACCTGACGGCAGTCGTCGTCGAAGGCGTTTCGCCGGATGATACCGAAGGCAACGACGGCGAGGATGTCATCGACATCGCCGAGTACTACGGGGCCAGCGGCCTTGAGGGTGCCAGCCGCGTTGTGTACCGACAGCTCAAGCACTCGACTGTCCAGGCGGACAAGGAGTGGACGGTGTCGGGACTCTCCAAGACCGTCAAGGGGTTCGCCGAGAAGTTCCGCCGCATCAGGTCCGAGCTCCCCGGGGCCGAGCAGAAAGTATCGTTCGACCTCCTCTCCAATCGGCCGGTGAGCAGCTCGGTCCTGAAGGCCATCGAGGCCCTCGCCTCAAATTCTTTGAGTAGCACGTGCTCGACGAGTGCAGCGCAGGAACACAAGAACGAGATCAAGTTCCTCAAGCAGTACGCGGCGTTCAACGACGATCCGGATGGCGAAGCACTGTTCTTCGGTCGTTTCGAGGTCGATTCCAAGGCTCCGGGCCTGCTACGCCTGGAGAGTCTCTTCAGGCTGGATCTCGCGGGCTTCCTCCCTGGCGCTCCTGACGTCGAGCACGTGCTACTCAAAGAAATGGTCGCCCGGCGCGCCACGTCCCTCGAATCCGACCCCGTCATCACCAGGCTCACGGTCCTCACCTCGCTCAGGACCTCTCCCGATCTCCTCCTCCCCGCGCCGAACCTCATCGACCGTCCCGGCTCCGTGATCGTCACCGCGCAGACCCGTGCGATTGTCGACGAAGTCGTGGAGCTCGCCGGGCGGCCCGTGATCGTGCACGCAGCCGGCGGCGTTGGGAAGTCGGTCTTCGCCACGCAGGTCAAACAAAGCCTCCCGGACGGCTCCGTCACGCTGGTCTATGACTGCTTCGGCAACGGCGGATACCGGCGAGCCAGCGCACCGCGGCACCAGCACCGGCAAGGCTTGGTGCAACTGTCGAACGAGCTGGCCACACACGCGCTGTGCGATCCTCTGATTCCTTCGGCGACGGCCCTGCCCGCCGACTACGCCAAGGCGTTTCTGGCCCGGGTCCGGACCGCGTCGGAGACCCTGTCGGCCACAGCCCCACAGGCGCTGCTGACCGTGATTGTGGATGCAGCTGACAACGCGGCCCTTTTCGCCGCTGACTGTGACGAACGCACCTTCGTCACCGACTTGTTGCGCGAACCTCTGCCCGCCAACGTGCGGCTGCTGATGCTCTGCCGGACCGAGCGCATCGACCTGCTCGATCCACCGCCCCTGGCACGCCGGATCGAGCTCGTGGGCTTCAATGTCGGGGAGACCAAGCAGTTCCTCGAGTCGGTGTTCGGCGTCGTCACCGATCAGCAGGCGTCGGAGTTTCACCGTCTGACTGACGGGAACCCTCGGGTACAAGCCCTCGTGCTCGACTCGGCCACGGACATTGAGGCCTGCCTCGCCTCCCTCGGCACGGTGCGACAGACCGACGGCACCATGCTCGACGGGCTGCTGCAGGGCCTGGTGGACAAATGCAAGGATGCCCACCACTCCGCCTATGAGATCGACCAGTTGTGCGAGGCCCTCGCCGCGCTGCGGCCGCGGATCCCCGTCCGTGTCCTGGCAGATCTGTGCTCGGTGCCGCCTGCTCTGATCCATAGCTTCGTGGTAGATCTCGGACGACCGCTGCTTGTGGACGGCGACACCCTGCAGTTCCGCGACGAACCGACCGAAACCTGGTTCCGGACCAGATTCCGCCCGACCGGCAGAGCCCTGGGCGACTTCCTCGACCGGCTGAGTCCGCTCGCCGACACGGAACCATACGTGGCAGCGTGCCTGCCCCAGTTGCTCTGGGAGGCGGATCAGGTCGACACCCTCGTCGATCTGGCGTTGACCGACGGCGCTCTACCTCGAGGCAACGACCTGGAAGAGCATGAAATCGCTCAGCAACGCGCTCAATTCGCTCTCAAGGCGACCCTTCGCGCGGGGCGGGACTTCGAGGCAGCTCGGCTTGCCCTCAAGGCCGCTGGTCTGGCCGCCGGCCACTCCCGCAGGCTTCAATTGCTGCGCCAGAACACCGATCTGGCTGGGCAGTTCCTGGATGCGCGGACCATCGAGGACATGGTTGCCATGCGCAGTCTTGCAGGGGACTGGCCGGGATCGAACCTGCACTACGAAGGGGCGCTGCTTTCTGCCGCGGAGGGGCGAACGGACTTCGCCCGCAGCAGGTTGCGCAGTGCTGCCGACTGGGTCCGGGCCTGGGTGCGGCAACCCCGCGAAGAGCGCCAAGATCACGGCGTTGGCGCCACAGATATCGCCGAAATCGCTTTCGGCCTACTGAATACCGACGGGGTTGAGGCCTGCATCGACCACCTCGCCCGATGGCGACCGAAGCAGCTTGCGTTCGACACGGGGCTGATCATCGCGACCCGGCTCGCCGACGCTGGCCGCACCGACGAACTTGAAGAGCTCGGCCGAATCGCGACACGAGTGAAGTACCTGCGATTCGCGGTCGCCGCGGCCGCCTGGAACGCCAACGTCGTCTGCCGAAGGCCGCTCGCACAACGTTTGGTCAGGGTACTGAGGAGGCAGCGGAGACCGATTTCCTTCCGCAACCGCTACGGGCAGGAGAACCTCGAACTCCAGGCAGTCATATGGATCGTCGCCATGGGGCTTCGGCATGGCGTTCTGCCCAACAGCGAAGCCGAACGGATCCTCCGGCTGAATCTCCCAAGGGACCTGGGACGGGCAGCGGGAAGTCGATATGGTCACGGCACGGAGACCCTTCTGTGCGGGTTCTCGTTGCTCGCCAGAGTTCGGCAGCAGCCCTTCGAGCTGGATGACATCACCGGGGCCGATGTGATCGAGGCACGTCGCCACCCGTACGTCCACTCCCGAGAACTGACGGATCATGAGAGCAGCGTGGTGCCCCTGGCCGGATTGGCTGCCCTCTGGGTTGACTGCCTGGTCGGCACCGCGGAGGACACAGATGCCCGGTTCGGGGAGCTAGCGGTGACCAGGCTCAAGAGCTACTCCGACTACGAGACCCCCCACCTCTTTATCCGGGGTGCCTCGCGCTTCGGCTCCCGAATCCTCGCCTTCGGTTCGTCAGAGGAATCGCGGAAGCTGCTCCTCGCCTGGTACTCGGAGACGGAACGTCACATCAGTGTCACCAGCCTCATCGACGTGGTACGGACAGCGGCCGGCATCCCGGAGCTGGCGCACATCACGGTGAGCGTGGCGGAGCTGGCCGCGAAGGTGCTCGACGCCTCTCACGAAAGTGCGGAGTTCAAGGCCGAGCAGATGGTCAATCTGGCCCGGGCCGTCTACCGGTTCGATCCCAGGGAGGCCCAAGCCTACTTCACTCACGCCATCGATCTGACGGATCGCGTCGGGGACGACGTCCACGCAGTGTGGCAAGCACTTGTCGCTCTCACACGGGCTGCCTCATCGGAGACCGAGGACGACGATGCCCGCGCCTATCGCGTCGCGCAAATCGTTGAGGGTCTCGACCCCTTCGTCGGCAATGCCGCTGACCCCTCCACGGCACTCTCCGCAATCAGCCGCCTTAGTGGACGATCGGCAACAGCCATAGCCTCTCGCTGGCGAGACCGTCGCTTCTGTTCCGAACTGCCGTTCATTCGAGCAGTCACCGCAGAGAACAACAGTCCACTCACCGCCACCGTACAGCTGGGGCTCCTGCCGTTCGGCGGCCACATCGTTAACCCCCTTGGCTTGTCGAGCGAGCGTTCCGCCATGCGCCCGCCCAAGGCCGACCCATTGCCCAGGCAGTCGGGGAGTTCCTCCGAGCCGAGCGATTTCGCGTCGAGTCCTTTGACCGCCTCGATCAGACTGCCAATGAGCTCGGTATCGAGCTCGACGGGACGCCGCTTGCTCCTACCGCACGACACTTCGTGTTCCCCTCGGCCGCCGGCACGCGTTCGCGAGACTGGTACGGCGAGGAGGACGAGGACCGAGTCGCGCACAGACAGCAGGCGGAGGAAGCCCTAACGGCGTACGACCTCACCACCGTCGAGGGTTGGGAAGCAGCCCGCGTACTGGTTCGCGACTCCAAGGCCCGGCTGAGATGGGAGAGTGTCGTCGACCGAGCCGCTCACGTCCCGCTCCCCAAGCTCGACGACATGGTGGCCGCCTTTGAAGGCAACCCCCACTTCTCCATCTTTGACCACGCGGCGATGATCAAGAAGCTCGCCAGCCAGCCCGTTCTCCCACAGGCTACCCGCAGGCAAATCGGTCATCTCGGCCGGACGGCCGCCATGAGGTTCTGCCGAGAAATCACGACCCGGAGTTATGACACCCTCGATTTGAAGGTACTCGTCGAGCTTGCTGGTACTCCGAACGAAGACCTGTTGGGAGCAGCCCTCAAGGAACTCGGATCACATCAGGTCCCACTCGCCTCCGAGGAGTGCTACGCCCTGGCCGGGCGGTTGGCACAACGACTTCCACACCTTCAGGCAGCGGTACTTCTCGATGACCTCACCACCATGCTCGGCGACGTTGCACCCACAGACTCCGGCGATGGCGAGTTCGCCCGACTCCCTGCTGTCCCATCAAGTATCACCGAATGCGTGGCCGGCTACGTGTGGACCGCCCTCGGTGATCCCGCACCTGTCATGCGCTGGCAGGCAGCCCACTGCGTAAGGCTTCTCGCGGCCTTCGGCTGCACCGATGAACTCGATTCCCTGCACCGCCTCGCCCTAGGTGTCCTCGATGTGTCCCCGTTCAGGGACACCCGTCTTCCCTTCTACGACCTGCACGCGCGCCAATGGCTCCTCTTCGCGCTGGCACGGGCAGCTCAGGACCCTGCCGCACACCACCAGATCGCGCTCTTCGCACCGCTATTGAGGAAGGTCGTCTTCGACGATGTTCCCCATGTCGTCATGCAGGAGAGCGCCAGGACCACCCTGATCTCGTTGGCGTCCTCCGACACCGTTCAACTGACGTCGGACGAGCTCTGCAGCTGCCGGTCCGTCAATGTGCCGACGGAGATCATCCGCCACTCCTGGCGGAACCGGACAACTCGGCGGCAGAAATTGCCCGCAACCGAGGACAACCGCACAGGTGCAGGCGAGACCTCCGCAGTCCCCAGCACTGAGTCCGTCCGGTTTCGCTTCTTTCTGGACTTCTCCGACTACTGGTGCCGCCCCCTCGCAGAAGCGTTCGAAATCAGTGAGGAAGAAGTCGAAAGGCTCGCCGATCGCGTCCTCATCGATCGACTGAAGCCTCTCTATCGAGATGAGGACCCTCGCCATACATTGAGGCTCTATCCACGGGACTCAAGCTTCGCCTATAAATCGGATTGGCCCCAGGAGGAGGACCTTCGTTTCTACCTGTCCACCCATGCGCTGTGGGCTGCGGCCGGAGAACTGGTCACGAAGCACCCCGTCCTCCAGGATGAGGACTCACACACCGACCGATTCGCCGAGTGGCTCGGCAAGTTCCTCATCAGCCGTGATGATGGCCGATGGCTTGCTGACCGACGCGACCCCTCACCGAGAAGCATCTTTACCGGGTCGGACCATGCTCCCGCCCAGGATTGGATCTGGCGTCTCAACAGCCAGCACTTCAGTCAACGGCTCATTGCGGACGACGGATGGATCACAGTATGGGAGAGGTCGGACGACACCACCGACCGAGCGGCCCAGAACGTCTCCGTCCGAAGCGCTCTGGCCAGCTCTGCCAACGCCCGGGCGCTGGTCCTCGCTCTGCAGACTGCGTCCTACATGGACTTCAGTCTCGCTGGCGCCACAGACGAGGACGACCAGTTCTCAGCTGACGGCTTCGAGCTGAGCGGCTGGATCGTGGACCAGTACAAGCGGGAAGGCCAGGACAGCAGAGATCCTGTAGCCGCTGCCGTCGGATACCCTCCTGCTCACCCTGCCGATGAGTTCGTTTCGATACTCGGTCTCGTTCCTGACGCCGACATGCGCATCTGGAGGCGTTCTGATGGGCCTGTCCTTCGCAGCGCGGTCTGGAGCGACTATGCGGAATCCGGACGGCGCGTCGGCATCGGACAACAAGGCGAGCGGCTTGAGATCCGGCGTGAAGCCCTCCTCGAACTGCTCACCGCGACCGACCGAAGTCTGATCGTCGAGGTGATGATCGACCGCACCCACGACGACCACAAGCCCTCCTACTCCACCATTCGGGACAACAACGATGACGAACACCTCCCCTTCCCCGAGCGGTCCTTCAAGATTTACCTCTTCGATGCCTCCGGAGGATGTGGCGAGCTTTGAGAAGACTCTCGCACTCGGCCAGGAGATCGCAGAGAGCCTGCCAAGCAACGACGTCCTCGGCCGCTGGATGGCACATCACATCGGCGATCTGATCGTCCGCGTTCAGGCGGCGAATGAGTCTCAAATCGGCAGCGCTCGACGTGAAGCGGCAAGCACCATTCTTAACCTCTGGACCCATCGGGCATCCCTGAACACCCAGGACCCGCCGACGACCTCCTTCGAGCCAGTGTTCAAAGCATTGGCACGCCTGAGCGAGAAACAAGATCCCTGGCATTTCTACGGAATTTTCAGGTCAGGCCACCAGCCCGACGATGCGGACGTGGGAGTGGCCCCTCTGCTCAAGTACGCCCTTGAGCTGGAAGACATCGTCCGCGGGGTTGTTCGGGACGTTGTTTCCCTTGCTGCCGAGGAGGCAGCCGACAGAGAGGCGAAGTGGCTGGAGCTTTCCGAGCACCTTGAGGAGGACGACCAGCACCGCGCCATTCAAGAAATTTTCCGGCTGATTCGCGAGAGAAATCCTGAGCCGGACCAAGACCTCCCCAAAGGGCAGGCCGGAGACCTTGCGGGTAGAGGCTCGGAGGTCGCCGCTTCGCTTCGGAAGGCCGAGGCACGTATTGCCCGCATCCGCATTGCCCTTGAGGAGCATCTCTCGTCGGATAATTAACCCAATCTTCGGTGCTGGATTTGCGAAACGGATTAAGCCCCGTACGAGCCGTACTGCAGTCCTCCACGCCGACCGTTTGAGCGACCGCGTCTGTCACGATCCACCGGCCCGCGAATGCGAGGGGTCTGCCGGTCCAGATGTTCTTCCTTCCACGGTGCTACGCACACCTGCCCCACCAGCCCACGCCGCCCACACCTCCCCCTGGCGCCGGCAGGCCGACCCCGCCACGGCGACTGGCCTTCCCACCGGAGCTGTCCTCATCTCTGTGCCGACTCCTCCGGACCTGACCTAATCGGCACCCGCCAGCCGGGCCCAGGGGTGTTTGGCTCCTGTGCCGATCTCATGAGCCATCGGCAGGCCATTGCAGGACCAAGGCTTCCGCATCCACGTCACGCACCGCCTTGAGTTTGACGTCCGAGACGGGCTCGACCTCGAAGTGGCGCAGCGGGTCCTTGATGATGCGAAGCGTCGGCTCCCCCGTTCCCTGCTCCAGGTACGAGGCAATGACGAGCGAGAGGTTCTCACCCTCGGCCAGCGCACGAGTGAACTCCGCACTGGTGAGGGAGACATCCGTGGGCTCGGCCCCGCCGTGTGCCTTGATCTCGTAGAAGTGTCCGTTCGAGTCGACCGCGTCCGCGCCCAGCCGCAGGACACCGCGCTGGTCGTGGAGATCAATTTCGTCCTTCCGCAGGAACTGCGCGAGCAGCTCAATGACGAGCTTCTCCTTGTCACGGTCCTGGTAACTGAGGGGGCCGGACCGCTCTCGGGGCGCGCCCTCGCCCAGGCGGGGGCCCGGCAATGAGGTCACGCGTCGCCGACGGGCGACCTCACCTGGCCGGGCCGGCTTCACGGACGGTGAGACACGGGACACCTGCGGGCTGCGCTGGCCGAGTTCGGCTGCAGTGTGCAGTTCGCGAGGGCCGGGCACCGGTGGAACCGCCAGCGGCAGCACAGGCCGGCCGGATGGCACCGCGGGCACAGGCGGAGCTGCGGCGGACCGGGGCGCCGGCACCGCGGAGGACGGGGCCGATGTGCCGCGCGGTGTCCCCAGCGTGGCCGGAGAGCCGGGCATCGTCAGCTTGCGCTGCCGCAACAGGTCGTTCATCCGCTGCTGCTCCTCGTGGTCGTGCTGGCGCGCAGACACGAGCGGGGTCGCGCTCGACGGTTGGTCGGGCACGTCCGTCTCCCAGAAGTCGCGCCAGCGGTGGCCGACATGGGTCCGCTCACCCGAGAAGAAGCTCGCCACGGCCAGGCCTCCACCGCGAGTGGTCCGCAACGCCTCCGGGGTGGAGACGAAGAGGGCCTTGGCCGTACGGTCGATCTGTGCGTCGACGGGGAGTTCGAGCGCCTCCCCGCCGTCCCCGGAGTCGAGCCGGATCCGGAGCCCCGGCAGGACCCGGACCTCCAGCTCGGCCAGCCAGGTCCAGCCGGTGAAGGCGTTGGCCGCTTCGGGTTCGTCCCGGACAAGGATGTCCTGCAGTCCCGCCACGGCCCTCCGGAAGTCCTGGGTGAGCTGCGGATCGGGCACCCCGCCGTCCGGGTCGAGGACGCTCGCCCGGGCCGCCTCCAGGCGGGAGACCTTGAGTGGGCTCAACAGGCCGGTGAACTGCTGAATGTCCCCACCCGGCTGCCAGACCGGGACGCGATCGGCGAGCGTCCGAGCAATGACGGGGTGGTCCACCGCATAGACCGGACGCTTCCTCACCCACCCGGCACTCGTCCACAGCGGCAGCCAGCGCAGTTTAGACCGCAGGCCCGGCGACATGGCCGCACCGGCGGTCCGGACCGAGGCGCACAGCGAACGCAGGGCCTCCAGGACCACTTGCTGCCGCTCCCCGGTGGGCGGCGTACCGTCCGCAGCGATCTCCTTCAGTACGTCGACCAGGTCGTCGGCATCCGGTTCCTCGATACCGAGGACCGTCCACAGGGGAACGAGTTCGGGCCCGGTGAGAGCGAAGGACCGGAACCCTCTGAGGATGGACGTCCCCCGGAAGCAGTCATGGGGACGTGCCCACCCCTGATCGGTCAGCACCAGGTCGAGACCCTGAAGGAAGCTGGTCCTGATCTCTTTCTCGACGGCCGCACGGGGCGTGTCCACCGGTCCGTCCGTCAGTCGTCCGGCCAACGCCCGGTAGACGAGGAAGACCTCGGCCTCGAATCCGTCGGCCAGGGCCCCGGGGTAGGAGGAGGATCGTGCCCGCAGTTGCTTCAGCCGTGCGATCAACTCGGGAACATCCGGGTCTCCGGACACACCGAGAGCGGCCAGGACGTCCGTCCGGGTCGTCGTCGCCCGCTGGATCGCGGGGTGCAGGTAGCCCGGGTCATCCTGTCCGTAGAGAGCCTCGGCATCGCGGGTGCGAAGACGGAGGTCGGTGGGTGCACGGAGACGGCCCTGTGCGTCCTCGAGCCAGGCTGCTTCCCGCAGCCGCCAAACCCAGAGGGCCGCCGTTTGACCGCGCACCGTCCATCCGTGATAAGCCGTCGCCGCCTGTACCCGGGCCTGGTCCGGGGAGGTGACCAGGCCGGGCTTGCCCAGCGTCTGCAGCAATGCGGCGGTACGACGCCGGCGCTCGTTGACGTCCTGCTCGGCGATGATGTCCCGGATCACGGCGTCCAGGTCACGACAGATGTGGTCGTCCAGGGTGTGCGTGGCACCCAGCCTGCGCATCTCGTTCCGTCGGCCCGTGGTGGAGGAGGCGGCATTTTGCAGGAGACCGATCCGGTGGTCGATCTCGTAGGTCTTCACGGCCGTGCCATCCAGCAGCGGAACGAGCCGCGGCGCGACCGCCACCCCCAGCAGGCGCAGGAAGGCCGTCTGGCTCAGACCGTTGTTCCGGGACGCCGGCAACAGCGAGCGGGCATACGAACGGTCCACCCAGACCAGACCGGGCGTCTTCCGGGCGGCGACGGCGAACCGGTCTCCGTCCGTGCTCTCCAACGCCTGGGAAAGGTAGGCCTCGGACGGGCGTGCTCGACGCCGCTGTTCGTTCCCGTCCGCGTCGTACCTGTGGCAGTCCAGGAACACCGCACGCCCGATGCGCGGGCCGAGTTGCTCACGGACCTTCTTCGGGACCTCTCCCAGAGCCCGCTGGAGCGCGACCAGTTGCCCGATCCGCGATTCGCCTTCGCCGCGGAGAGTTCCGCCGAACATGCCCAGGTCGGCGATGCGGCGCAGTACGGCGACGGTGTCGTCCCGCCGTACCAGGCGACTGCGCTCCCTGAGCCAGCTCACCGTCCGCCGCGACCACCGGTTGTCCTCCCGATATGCGGGGTGAAGGTCGACCACAACACCCAGCTCGTCCAGCGGACCGCTGCCCTCGGCCTCCGCGAAGACATACGCATGGCTATCCGGCTTCAGCCGACGGGCATCGGCCGTGACGACACTCGGCTCAAGGGCGATCAGATGGCCGAGCCCCGCCTCGATCGCGGCCGCCGTGAGGCGGATGGTGCGACCAACCTCGTACTCGGGGTTTCTCAGGAGGCCGACCGCATGACTGATCTGCACCTCGTCGTGAAGGCCCGTCCGGCCGTGGGAGCGCCAGTCGGCGAGGACCCGACGCCAGCGACCGGCCTGGTCCCGGGCGTTCTCTGGGTAGGCGTGCGGCAGTCCGGCGAGCTGGGCGACATCCGCACGGTCGATCACTCCCGACAGGGCGGCCTCCTCGACGGCGAGGTCGGACAGCGGCGCCACCACGTCGTGCGGAAGCGAGAGTGAGAGCCGCTCGGCCACCTGGTTGCGGGCCCGGTCCAGGAGCGCCGCTCGAAGGGCATGCTGAAGCCTGGCCGGAGCGGTCGCGTCGGACTGCGACGGCAGCGGAACGAGGTGCCACGCCGAGGGTTCGACGTGGCCGAGGACGTCGAGAACGGCCGCCTCCCAGAGATCCGCGACCAGCGGGACCAAGGCATCGTTCAACTGGCTGGTGGCGAACTCCTCCCGACTGATGACGGGGTCGAACTGCGCGTTCACGCGCACCGCGACGTCCAGCGGCACGACCGGCAGCCCGGCGTGCACACTGCCGGCCGCGTCTGAACCAAGCGGGAGCGCCACTGCGACTGGCATCGACAATCCCGAGGCCTTGTGACGGCGCGTCCGTTCGCCGAACGACGCGACCCGGGTGTCGTACACCCGCCACAGCGAGCCGTCGGTCGTACGGGCCTCGCGGACACCGACGTTCGCCTCCGTCCCGCCAACCGGAAGACGTTGCAGCCCGACGTCCCGCCAGGACAACCGCAACACGGCGCTCGACCGGACCTCGCTCGAACGCGCCGTGCCAGGGTCGTCCCTCAGCACGGTGATCTGCTGCAAATGTCGCAGGAACAACAGTGAACTGTCGCTCCAGGTGTCGAACCACCGGAACAGCTCGGCCGGCGACAGGGCGTCGGGCTCCAGGGGGATCCTGAAGACCGTCCAGGCCTCGCCGACGATGTCGCCCGACAGGTCCAGCGGCTCGACGGGCTCCAGGTTGAGGTCGGCGAAGCGGACGTGGAAGGGGTGGCAGTGGACCTCCCAAGCCGTGGACAGCGCCCGCAGGGTCGCCAGCCCGATACCGAAGCGCCCGGTGGCCTCGGCGTCGCGGGCCTTACCGCTGAGCCAGGGCAGACCGAGGAGGAGTACGTCCCGCAGGCGCACCCCCTCACCGTCGTGCGTGATCAGGAGCTCGGTCGGCCGCCAAATGGCGCGGATCTCGCTCGCACCCGCGTCATCGGCGTTCTGCACCATCTCGGACAGGATCTGCAGCCGGTCCGACGAGAGGGTCTCGGCTCCCTTCTGCCCGCCCTCGGCCATCAGCCGGTACACCCCAAGCCCGTTGCGCAGGCCCTCGTCGAGCAGACGTACGGCCCGAGCCGCCTGCCGGACGCCGCGGACGTCGAACCCAGGATCCGTCCGAGGATCCCCAAGGAGCTTCTCCACCGCCACCGAAAGTGCTTCGTCGCCGTCCACACACATCCCCTTCCCTGTCTCCGGCATTCGCGGAGAGCCTCGTCGCCGAGGAGCAGCCAGGCGATCACGACCGCTGGGATTCCGCCAAAGACCGGCGTGTCGTGGTCGCCTCGGCCACGCGCCAGCACGGCGTCGCGCCGTGCACCGCGAGCGTTCCGAGGCCGGAGAGCGGCTTGAACCACCGTCACGAGAGCGGCTGAAAGAGCCGGCCCCGTACACCCGCGTTGTCGGACCTGGATGCTAGGCGCCCCTGGCAGTCGACATCACGGTGAGGAGCTCGGGAGGTGAAGTCACTCCTGCCCGGTCTCGGGGCCGGGCGGGTCCTTGACCTAGGCTCACCAGATTGAGAAGTACGACCATCGGCCCAACCAGGCGAGAGGGCCGCAGGGATGACGGCCCTTGATATGACCAGCGACGACCATGTGAGCCACTCGCCCGGGGCGGACGGCACGTTCGCGATCGAGCTGACAGAGCAGGGGGCATCGCCCCCCGGGGGGGGAAATCGTCGCGGCGTAACGGCCCTTGGCCAAACCCGCTGGGGCCAGGGCGATCTGCTCCGGCCCCCGCTACCTGCTGCGCACCCACCACGCTAACCACACGACGACGGTGCTGCCCAGCGTATGGTCAGAACCGCCGCAGGCCGAGCCTGACCACCGCTATGCGTCGGCCTTCACCGACCACCGGGGCTTGGGCGGACACCTTCGGTTTGCCCATCATCGGGCTTCCTTGCTCGTCCGTTCGAGATCGCGGGCCGCCCTGCGCGGGCCGCTGAACCCAGCAGACCAGCCGCCGCACTTGCGGGTTCCGGAAGGCCTCGGGGGTTCTACGTTCACGCCGGGGCTCAGCTGCACCGGGGGACAGCGCACCGCGCCAACGCGGTGCGCCCAACTCCCAACCAGTAGCGTGAGCTCATGGCGAGAACCCCGTCCAGCGCGGCCGACCGTCTGCTGCTCCAGCTCGCCGCCGAGCGCGGCGTGGAGGTGTCCGGACGCCAGAGACCCGCTGCCCAGGCGGCACCTCCAGCACCGCGACGGCGCCTGGGAGTGGGTCCGGGCGTCCACCTATCCTGACCCGTGGGCGGGCGGCGAAGTGGTGTCTACCGCCTGCTGAACGCCCCAGGGAGGCGCCTCCGGTCGCGGGGCACCGCCGTCGTTTCGGGGGTTGCGGAACATCTGGTAGTCGGACCAGTCGAGTTGTTTCAGGTGAGGAGGGCGGCGAGGGCTGCGGTCACGGTGGCGGCGAGTGTGATGATCGTGGTGAAGGCGGCGGCGGCGCGGGTGAGGGCGGCGGGATAGGTGGCACCGTCCATACGGGCGAGCTTGCCCACGCCAGCTGCAGCCAGCAGTGCGACAACGAACACGAGTGCGGTGGCCAGGATGACGACAGCGACGGTCACGGCAGACTCCTTGTAGTGGTAGGTGTGTTGCCGTGGTCGACGGTCGTGGAAACGGTGTGCGCCGGGGTATGCCGGGACGAAGATGAACACCGTCGAACACATCGGGGAACAGGGGCGAGTACGTGCACGACGAAGAGAGCGGCCGCGCTCCGGCGCTGGCCGAACTACGCAGAAGACTGACCGGCGGGATGGCGCGATCCCGGATGAACCAGACGCAACTCGCCGCACGGGCGGGACTGGGACGCACCACCGTGTCGGAAGCGCTCTCCCCCAGGAAACCGTTGCCGTCGCGAGAGACGGTGGCGGCGCTCGCCGACGCGCTGAAGCTGCCGGTACAGGAGCTGCTAGCGTTACAACAAGCTGCGGCCGACGAGGCGGGCACGGCCCCAACGGGCGGGCCAGGGAGGCCGCTCGGCCAGTGGGAGCCGCACGATCTGGAGGTGCACCCCGCCGGGCCCGGCAGGAACGGTTCGAGGTCCGACACGTCCGTAGGGCAGGTATTGCCCGGGTATGTGGCCCGCGCGCATGATGGGGTGCTCGCGGATGCGGTACGGAACGCCGCAGCCGGCCACAGCGGGCTCGTAGTGCTGGTGGGCTCCTCATCGACGGGCAAGACGCGGGCGTGCTGGGAGGCCGTGCAGCCCCTCGCCGACCGGGGGTGGCGGCTGTGGCACCCCTTCGACCCGACCCGCGCGCAGGCCGCGCTGGATGATCTGCACCGTGTCGGGCCGCGCACGGTGGTGTGGCTGAACGAGGCCCAGCATTACTTCGGCGACCGGGCGGTGGGCGAGCAGATCGCAGCGGCCATACACCGCCTGCTCGTAAGCCGGGAGCACGGGCCCGTCCTCGTGCTGGGCACCCTCTGGCCGGAGTACCACCATCAGTACATGGCTCTGCCCGCACCAGGGATGGAAGATCTACACAGTCGCGTGCGGGAAGTGCTTTCCGGCCGCACACTGAACGTCCCGGACGCCTTCGACACCCAGGCCCTGGCCGCCGCGGCCACGCTCGCCAAGAGCGGTGACCGGCTGCTGGAGGATGCCCTCACTCGCGCCCGCAGCGACGGAAGACTGACCCAGGATTTGGCCGGTGCGCCCGAACTTCTCAACCGCTACCAGCACGCCGGCCCGGCCGCCAAAGCGCTGCTGGAAGCGGCGATGGACGCGCGCCGCCTCGGCGTCGGTCTCCATCTCCCCCAAGCCTTCCTCACCGATGCCGCCCCCGACTACCTCACCGACACCGACTATGACCAGCTCACCGACGACTGGGCTGAACGGGCATTTGCCGAACTCGCCGAACCGGTCCACGGCAAACAAGCTCCCCTGCGCCGTACCACCCCCCCGAACGCCACGGCGCGCGCCCGCCCCCTCCAGCGTTGCTGACATTGCAGTCCCGCCGCCTGCGGGGCTGGTGTTCCGACTTGCCGACTACCTCGAACAACATGGCCGTACCACCCGCAGGCGGCTGTGCCCACCGGCCTCGTTCTGGCACGCCGCCTACACTCACCTCACCCACTCTGACGGCCTGCACAACCTCGCCGAGGCAGCCGAGAACCGGCACCGCCTGCAATGGGCCCACCATTTTCGCCGCCGCGCCGCCGACCACGGCGACACCAACAGCCTGTTCCGCCTGGCCGTGTTGCGGGAGCAGGCCGGCGATCTGGCGGGGGCCGAACGCCTTCTATGGGAGGCAGTCGACCATGGCGACACTGGCGCCTTGGACCGCTTGGCCGGATTGCGGGACAAGGCCGGGGACCGGGACGGCGCCGAGACCCTCGCGCGACAGGCTGCCGACCACGGCAACGTTGAGGTCCTGGGCTACCTGGCCGTGAGGCGGGAGGGGGCCGGGGACCTGGAGGGGGCTGAACGCCTTCTGTGCCAAGCCGCCGACCTCGGCTACACCTTCGCCCTGGTCCACCTGGTCGACCTGCGGGAGGAGACCGGGGACCGGGACGGCGCCGAGACCCTGGCCCAACAGGCCGCCGACCACGGCGAAACCGTTGCCCTGCGCCGCATGGCCGTGAGGCGTGAGAGGGCCGGGGACCGGGGCGAGGCCGAACGCCTTCTGCGGCAAGCCGCCGACTACGGCGACACCGACGCCCTGCGCGGCCTGGCCGTGCTGCGGGAGGGAGCCGGGGACCTGGAGGGGGCTGAACGCCTTCTGTGGCAAGCCGCCGACCTCGGCAATACCTTCGTCCTGGACCGCTTGGCCGAGCTGCGGGAGAGGGCCGGGGACCGGGACGGCGCCGAGACGCTGGCCCAACAGGCCGCCGACCACGGAAACTCCAACGTCCTGCTCCACCTGGCCAAGCTGCAAGAGCAGGCTGGGGACCGGGACGGTGCCGAACGCCTTCTGCGGCAAGCCGCCGACCTCGGCGACACCGTCGCCCTGCACCACTTGGCCGAGCTGCGGGAGAGGGCCGGGGACCGGGACGGCGCCGAGGCCCTGGCCTGGCAGGCCGCCGACCACGGAAACTCCAACGTCCTGGTCCACTTGGCCGAGCTGCGGGAGAGGGCCGGGGACCGGGACGGCGCCGAGGCCCTGGCCCGGCAGGCCGCCGACCACGGCACCTTGACCACCACATACACACTCAACAGGCTGTGGCGGTACGGCCTGGACCCAGATGGTGCGCCGACACCCCCATGGCAGCAGTCGGTGTCCGCACCGCTCGGCCAACACGGACCACCCGAAGCCCTGGCTTCCAGTTGATCCGACGTGTCGAACTGGGCTTCACCCCGAACATTGGACACTTCTGAGACGCGGATCTTCGGGTCCGCGGAGAGGATGTCCTCATGGGTACTGCGAGGCCGGTGGCGGGCATACGCTTCGTCCAGGACCGCATCGCGGCGGAGGGCGAGGAGGTCTGGTCCCTGCTCGAAGCTGGGCCCAGGTCTACGTCTGCGGCGAGGGCGCCCACATGGCCCCGACGTACGGGCCGCGTTCCGCACCCTCCACCTGAGCCACACCCCCAACGCGCGGGAGGGCGACGACGAGACGTGGCTTCAGTCATTGATCGACGCCGACCGATACGTCCAGGACGTGTACGCCGCTCGCTGAGGCACGAGGCGCCCGCGCACGGTGACTTCGACGGGGAGGTGAGTGCGGGGGCGGTCGGCCGGGGACTTGTCGGTGGGGCTCGCTAACGTTCGCCTCCTGATCATCAGTTCGAGGAGAGGGGTAGAGCTGTGCGGCGCTGGGAGTTCGTCGAGGGTGGCTCAGACAAGTTCTGGGAGGCCGCGGTCGACGGTGCCGCGGTGACCGTGCGGTACGGGCGGTCCGGTACGAAAGGGCGGGAGCAGGTCAAGGCGTTCCCGGCCGTGGATGAGGCGCAGGCACACTTCGCCAATGCGGTCGCCGAGAAGGAGCGCAAGGGCTACCGCGAGATCGGTGCGGGGGCGGGTACGGATCCGGGTGCAGCGGCGGATCCGGTGCCCGTGGCGCAGCCCGGCGTGTCCGCGCCCACGGCCGAGGCCGCCGGTCCCGAGGACGAGGACGTCTTCGTCATGCCGGACGCCTGGCGTCGGGCCCTGATCCCGCGCCGGGGCGGCATTCCCCGGAAGCCGTCCGCGCCGGGGAAGGAGCCGGTGACCTCGTACCGCGACGGGCTGCGGCAGATGGGGGACTGGCTGGAGCAGACGCTCACCTCGGAGCGCAGTGACCCGGAGCTGGTTACGGCCGCCCGCGCCCACCAGTCCGGCAGCCGGGACCCGCTCGGTGCGGCGGTGCTCGCCTCCGTGTTCTCGTACCGCAGCAACAACGGGGTCCGCGTGGCCGTGGACGCCTGGGTGGCGGAGTTCGGCCTGCCGTTCGCGGCCAGGGCCACCGTCGAGTTGTTCACGACGGCTGTCGAGACCGACTGGATCCACCAGAGGTCCGTCCACCCCCGCGTCCGGCGCGGGGCCAACCAGAGGCACGGCGGGTACCGTCCCGCCGCGGACAGGGTCCGGTCGCTGCTGGCGGACTGCGACGAGGAGACCCACCGCGCGGCGGTCGAGGCCCTGGCGGGTTGCCGCAACAACCTGACCCGCCTGGTGGTGGCGGCGTACCTGGTGCCGTCCGAGACCGCCTGGGTCGAGGAGTGCGTCGCGTCGGGCTCCCGTCTGGCCGCCGTCGAGTGGTCGATGTTGCTGTGCTCGCTCTCCTCGGCGGAACCGTTGGAGAAGCTCCCCCCGCTGCCGAGTCTGGGCTATGACGGTTGGTCCACCGAGATCATCGCGACCGTGGCGGAGGGCCTCGGCGGCGACGCGGCACCGGTGATGCTGCACGACCTGACCACCAGCTACCACCACAAGGACGGCAAGAAGCGGATCCTGGACGCGCTCGCCGAGCTCCCCTCCGACGAGGGCTTCCGGGGGCTGCTGGCCCAGCAGGACGGCATCAAGTCCACCCGCGCCGCCCTCATGGCCGGTCTCCGCCGCTTCCCCCGGCGTGCCCTGCGCCGGCTCGCCGAGGCCGCGGCGGCCTCCACCGACCCGGCCGCGCAGCAGCAGCTCGCCCGGCAGCTCCTCGCCGGCCACGTCGCCGTCCACCGCGCGACCGCGCTCGAACTGCTGCCGGAGCTGACGCCGGAGCAGGCAACCCTGGTCGAGCCGCTCACCGACCTCGGCGAGCGGGTGCCGGAGGTCGGCCCCGACTCGCTGCCGGAGCTGTTCACCAGCCCGCCGTGGACGCGGCCGCGCTCCGCCGGCAAGCCCCGCGTGCTGACCGGCCTCAGCGCGCCTCGGGAACCGCAGATGCGGTGGCTGCCGGGTGAGCGCGAGGCGTGGGCGGCGACCTCCGAGTCCTGGTACACGAGCTGGTCGGACGATGACTGGCAAAGGGTCGCGGCCACGATCCGGGCCAGGATCGGGCAACCCGAGGACGCGCGGCTGCGCGGCGGACAGCACACCGAGCTCGCGCTGTTCGCGTACGGCGACGAGAAGTTGGCCCGGCCCCTGCTCGCGCAGTGGCGCGCCGGTGAGCGCATCTGGCACTCCGGGGACTCCCTGCGCCGAGTCGCCGCCCGCTTCGGGACGGACGCCGTCGAACCGATCCGGGCCGCCGCGCTGGGGAACCCGGCCACGCACGCGCCCCTACTGCTTCCGTACCTGGACATCCGGGTGGCCGAGACCATGGCGGACTGGCTGGTGCGCCTCAAGTCGGCCGGGAGCACCGCGCGTTCCTGGTTCACCCGGCACGGCGTGGACGCGGCCCGACTGCTGGTGCCCGCCGCGCTCGGGAAGACCGGGCCGGCCCGGCACGGCGCCGAGCAGGCCCTGCGGGTGATCGCCGAGGCGCACGGCGCGGCGGCCGTGCGCACGGTGGCCGGCGCGTACGGGCCGAAGGCGGAGGAGGCCGTGGGCGCACTGCTTTCGGCCGACCCGCTGGTAACCGCGCTCCCGGCGAAGCTGCCCCCGCCCTGCGACTGGACGGAGCCGGTGATGCTGCCGCAGCTGCTGCTGCGCGGCGGCGAGGGCGCCCTGCCCGCCGAGGCCGTACGGCACGTGCTCACCATGCTCGCGCTGTCCGCGCCCGGGGCGTTCTACCCGGGCCTCGACCAGGTGGTCTGGCTGTGCGAGCCGCGGTCGTTGGCGGAATTCTGCTGGGCGGTGTTCGAGCAGTGGCGGCTGGCCGGCATGCCCGCCCAGGACAGCTGGGCGCTTCACGTACTCGGCCGGTTCGGTGACGACGATACGGTCCGCCGGCTGACGCCGGTGCTCCGCGCCTGGCCGGGCGAGGGGGCCCACCACCGTGCGGTGGACGGCCTGGAGGTGCTGGCCGCCATCGGCACCGACGTGGCCCTGCTGCACCTGCACGGCATCGCACAGCGGGTGAAGTTCAAGGCGCTCAAGACCCGGGCCCAGGAGAAGATCGCCGAGGTGGCGGCCGGGCTCGGCCTGTCCGGGGAGCAGCTGTCCGACCGTCTGGTGCCGGACTTCGGGCTGGACGCCGACGGGACCACCGTCATCGACTACGGCACCCGGACGTTCACGGTCGGCTTCGACGAGCAGCTCAAGCCGTACGTGCTGGACGCGGCCGGCGCCCGCCGCAAGGACCTGCCCGCTCCGGGGGCGGGGGACGACGCCGAGCTGGCGCCCGCCGAGCGCAAGCGCTTCGCCGCGCTGAAGAAGGACGTCCGCACGATGGCGGCGGACCAGATCCGCCGCCTGGAAGAGGCGATGGTCACCCAGCGCTCATGGACGGCGCAGGAGTTCGACCAGCTCTTCGTCGGGCATCCGCTGCTGTGGCACCTGGTGCGCCGCCTGGTGTGGCTGTCCGATACGGACGGCACGGTGACGGCGTTCCGCGTCGCCGAGGACCGCACCCTGGCGGACGTCCGGGACGAGGCGTTCGCGCTGCCGGTCACGGCCTCCGTCCGGCTGGCGCATCCGCTCTTGCTCGGCGACGGCCTCGCCGACTGGTCGGAGCTGTTCGCTGACCACGAGATCCTGCAGCCGTTTTGTCAGCTCGACCGCCCGGTGTACGCGCTGACCGAGGAGGAACGGGCCGGCCACCGCCTCACCCGCTTCGAGAACGGTCCGGTGCTGCCCACCACCCGGCTGGTCGGAATGGAACGGCGCGGCTGGCGGCGCGGCGAACCCCAGGACAACGGCGTCGAGCAGTGGCTGTCCCGCTGGGTCGGGTCCGACCTCTACGTGGTGATCGCTCCGGAGGAGGGCATCGCCGTCGGCATGTTCGACTCGTACCCCGAGCAGCGGGTGGAAACGGTTTGGCTCGACAGGCGCCCGGGCGACTACTGGACCCACAACCGCACCTTCCCGACCTTTGCCGAGCTCGACCCGGTGATCGCCTCCGAGGTGATCGCCGACCTCACCGAGCTGACCACGCCGTGACACTCCGCCACCTAACCGACGACCACCCGGGAAAGGCCGCCGTGACCATGACCACCACCGAGGAGGAGCTCCAGCGCCCGCCTGCCGAGGTCCGGTACGCCGAGGAGCTGGCCGCGCTGCACGCCGAGGACCGCGACCACCGCCCGCCGGGCTGGGAGCTGAGCCTGCGCGCGGCCCGCCGGTTCATCGTCGGCGACGAGACGGCCGGCATCGCCCGCAAGTTCGTCGGCGACCCGGCCCTGGTCGAGCGCGCGCTGGTGACCCTGGCCACCAACCGCGGCCTGCTGCTGGTCGGTGAGCCGGGCACCGCGAAGTCCCTGCTGTCGGAGCCGATCGCGGCAGCCGTCAGCGGCACGTCCCGGCTGACCGTGCAGGGCGGCGCGGCGACCACCGAGGACCAGATCAAGTACTCGTGGAACTACGCCCTGCTCGTCTCGGAGGGCCCCTCCACCCGTTCGCTGGTGCCCGCGCCGATGCTGCGCGGCATGGCCGAGGCCCGCCGGTCAGGTTCGAGGAGATCACCCGCTGCCCGCTGGACGTGCAGGACTCGCTGCTATCCCTGCTCTCCGAGCGGGTGGACGACCGGGCCACGGCGGCCGAGATCCTGTCCGGGGTCGACCTGACCTGCAAGCGCATGATCGTGACTGGCGGGGGCCTCGGGGATCGGGACCGAGACCGTACGCGCCCTTGCAGGGGCCGGCGCCCAGGTCGTCGTCGCAATCAGGAACCCGGCCGCCCCCGAGCCCATCCTCGGGACTGTCCGGTCGATCACGTGCGAAGCCAGATGACGAGGGCGGCTGCGGTTACCGTGCCGAGGTAGACGTAGCCGCGTTTGTCGTAGCGTGTGGCCACCGCTCTGGCGTGTTTGAGCTTGTTGATGGCCCGTTCGACGGTGTTGCGTTTCCTCTACCGCTCCTCGTCGAAGCCCGGTGGCCGTCCGCCGCGTGAGCCCTTGCGCAGGCGGGCGGCCCGGCTGTCGGTCTTCTCCGGGATCGTGTGCGGGATGCCGCGCCTGCGCAGGTAGGTGCGGCACGGGCCGTTGCTGTAGGCCTTGTCGGCGGCCAGGCTGTCTGGGGTCTTGCGGGGCCTGCCCGGGCCGGTCCGTGGGACGCGGATCTTCTCCAGGACGGGCTCGAACTGCGTGCAGTCCGCCCGCTGCCCCGGCGTGACGATCAGGGACAGCGGGCGGCAGCGGCCGTCCGCGCTCAGGTGGACCTTGCTGGTGAACCCGCCCCGCGAGCGGCCCAGGCCCTCGCCTCCAGCACCACCTCCACCAGGCGGGCGACGAGGCTCTGCCACGGCGTCTCGTCCTGGTGTTCCCCTGGCCCAGCCCCCTTTGAGGCCAGGGCCGGCGGCGGATCCGTGCGGGCACCGGCCGCGTGCTGGTGGGCCCGCACGATCGTGGAGTCGACGGAGACGTCCCAGTCGATGTCGCCGGCCGCGTCGGCTTCGGCCTGGACCTGCTGGAGCAGCCGTTCCCAGGTCCCGTCGGCCGACCACAGCCGGTGCCGCTCGTAGACGGTCTTCCAGGGCCCGAACCGCTCGGGCAGATCGCGCCAGTGCACACCGGTCCGCACCCGGTGCAGAATCCCGTCGATCACCTGCCGATGGTCACGCCACCGGCCACAACGCCTGTTGCTGACCGGCAGGAACGGCCGCAGCCGTTCCCACTCGGCATCTGTCAGATCTCCCCGCCCCATGCCCGGACCAACGAGCAAGTCAGGCGATAGTCATATGATCGGGCGGACAAGTCCCTCAGGGAGTTCCCCACCGCCGAGGCCGCCGCGCTTGACCTCGCCGACCTGCGATCCGTCCGGGCCTTCTGCGACTACTGGAGCGGCCCCGTCGCCGCAGTCGTCGCCAACGCGGGCGTGATGGCGCTACCGGAGCGGCAGGTCAGCGCGCAGGGTTGGGAGGTGCAGCTGGCGATCAACTACCTCGGCCACTTCGCGCTGGTCCACGGACTTCACGACACCCTCCGGGCCGCCGAGGAGCCGCGCGTCGTAGTCGTCAGTTCCGGGGCGCAGCGCCTGTACGGCTTCGACTTCGACGACCCGCAGTTCGAGCGCCGCCCGTACGACCCCATGGCCGCCTACGCGCAGTCGAAAACGGCCGACGTCCTGCTCGCCGTCGGGATCAGCCGCCGCTGGACGGGGGACGGCATCGTCGCCAACTCCTGTGAGCGCGGCTGGATCCACACCAACCTAACGCGCCACCTCAGCCGGGCCACCATGCAGGCGGTCGGCGCCATGGACGAGGAGGGAAACCTGCTGACTCCCGACTACTACAAGACTCCCGCACAGGGGGCGGCCACCAGCGTCCTGCTGGCCACCTCACCGCTCGTGGCCGGTGTCACGGGCCGCCACTTCGAGGACAACCACGAGGCCGAAGTCATGGACGGAGGACCCGAGTTCATCATGTCGGACATCGAGCGGTAGTCGATCGACCCGGTCGCTGCGGACAGGCTGTGGGACTACGCGCACGGCCAGTTCGCATAGTACTCCGCTCCCCCGACGCGCAGAACGCCGCTGGTCACCGGTCGTCCCGGCCAGCGGCGTTTCGTGCGTCGTCGGGCTCGTCCTTGCTCAGCCACCGGGGGTGGTTGCGATCGGCCCACTCGCGGCCCACGCACCTGGTCCGCATGCCGCGGCGCGCCTCGGGATCCCGGTACGCCTTGCGGATGTGCCCCGCCAGCACCGCGGCGACGGCCGGCCTCGTGCGCCCCCAGGAGTTCTGCGGAGCCGCGCAGGAACAGGACCGGGTTGCGCAGAGACCGTCACCGCGATCGTCGGCGGCAGCACCTTCGACGCCTACTCAGGCTCGGCTGCCCCGCGCCAACCGATCGGCGGTGTACTCCTCCCCGCGCGCCGCACGGCTGGCGCGACCGACCTGGAGTTCGCCGCCGCTTCCTCACACCGGTGCGAGCAGGCCACTGTCGTTCACGTGGAAAGGTGGACCATGTGACTCAAGTCTTCCTATAAATAGTTGAATTGACCGCGTGAAGGCAGTGGATCTAGCCTGGGCCTGTACGAGCCCTCCACGACCTAGTGACCGGCATTCGGCAGACGGCCGAACGCTACCCGGAAACTCTGACTGGCGGACCTCACAGACTCGTTGAGTCTCAGCAGGCCGTCGAGACAGGGCCCGGGAAGCCTGGTGGTGGGGAGACGCAGCACGTATCGCCCGAATCCGTGTCTCCGACCGTGTCTCAGCCCGGTTGGTCGATCAGTTCGAAGCGGTGCAGCCGCAGATCGTCCTGATCATGGCCGGATTCGAGCGAAAGGCCAGGAACCACCATCAACGCCCATCAGTCGGTCGACCGTTTGTGGTACGTCGACGATTCCGGGATCCCCAAGACTGGCCTCGCGCTCTACACCGCGATCGGGTCTTCCCCCGTACTGGCCCCTGAAGTCTTAGCCAACTGGCAGAACATGCGCCACCGGTGGATCCACGAGCACAGCGTGCCAGTCGGTTTCGAGCTGCACGCGACCGACTTCCTCGGAGGGCGTGGCCGTCCGGGCGGGTTGAATCCCCGCAAGATCGAGCGGTACCGCATGGCCCAGGAGGCCCTCTCCGTGATCGGCTCCTGGCCCTCACTCGACATCGTGACGGTCTACGCCGAAGAGCCCTCGCACTGGGGGACGGCGAAGCGGCGGGCTTACGAGGGGCTGCTCCGTCGCCTGGACCGGCGGCTGGCCGAGATCGGTGAACCTGCTGGGCTGATCGTCGACGGGGACGGGACCGAGGGGCTCTACGAAGAGGTCCACCGGCTGGTGAACCCCCGATGGATCCCACTGCCGGCCGCGCAGGCTCCGGCCGACACCTCGGAGTGGCTCCAGATGGCGGACCTGGTGGCACACGCCGCGTGCCAGTCGATCGCCAGGCAGGAGGCGAAGCGGATGATGTGGGGCTGGTTCGGCCGGTACCTGCCGAAGGCCCCGGCTCCGGAACGGAGTTGACCGAGGGATCGGACAGGGCGGCGGTATGACGAGACCCCGGCCGTCGGCCGGGGTCCGTGAAAGCAGACCTGGCACGCGCACGGGGCGCGAGCCCTGACTGCGTTCCCCAGTCTAACTGCCGAGGCAGTGGCCAGCCAGTGGAGCAATCGAGGGAAATCAACCAACTTTGACAGTCTCCTGAAAGGAAGAACATGTCTGACGCCAGCGAATCACAGGTCATCGACGAGGAAGATGGCGACCACGGATCCAGTGTCGTGACACCGGCGAGCGACCCCGAGAGCATCTCGTTCCGCTTCGCGGGGGAGGAGTTCACGGTCTCAGGATTCGAGCGGACCCTGCCGACTCCCACCACCGCGGGTGATCGTTCCGCACTGGTTCGAGCGGGTCTGGCAGCCGAGGGCGCTTCACTGGACGAGGACGGGTGGCACGTCGTGGCTCGTGCCGTCGTCTCCCCCGACGCGGCGGCAGCCCAACTGCGCTCCTCCAAGGGGCAGGCGCCCGCATTGATCGAAGAACACGTGGAGGGGGCAACGCTCCGCTCGCTCCACACCAGGGTATGGCTGACCGAACTGTTCCCGGGGCACCAGCCGCGGACCAGCCAGGGAGCACTGCCCGTGAACGATCCGGAGGTCCACGGCGATGTGGACGAGGGCGGACGTCCGTACGCCCGTGTCGTCTACCGCTACCGCGACCGCGATCATCTGCGGGACCACCTGACGCAGACCATCGAGCAGACTCGACACGCCAATCCGAATCCCTATGACCGGTCGATCCTGGCCCGGCGGATCACCCGTGCCGTCATCGCGCACCCGTGCCGGCTCGAGTTCGCCGACGGCAGCGAACACATCGACGTCCTCGCCGTGCGCGACGGCATCACGCGTCTGACCAGTGCCTGGGCACTGCTCACCGAAGGGGAAGCACCGTACGCCGACGACATCGCCGCGACGGCTCTCAAGGTGCTGACCGCCGAGAAGCCCCAGCGGCGCGGTGCCAGCGAGAAGGCGCTCAGCCAGCGCATGGCGCTCGGCCGGCAGGAGGCACTCGTCGGCTTCCTCGCCGAATTCCAGCGCGGAGTGAACGAGGCGCAGCCGACGGACCGCGCGGTGCGCCTTGGCCAGACCCTTGTCCTGCCGGCCCAGGTCACGGTCGGCGTCCACCGGCACAGCTCGGCCGGGCTCTCCGCGGAGGAGGTCCTCGACGACGCGATCCGCTCCATCCTCGCCTCGATCCACGTCGAGTTCCGGCATTGGGACGCGGCAGCGCAGAACGTCGAGGTCGGTACCCGGGCGATCAGCCGCATCCGCCTTCCCGGGCTGCCGCAGCACAATCTCCTGGAGGAGATCACCGGGCTCGCGATCGGTCGCCGGAAGCCGGCGGAACTACCCGCCGTGTTCCAGAACAACCGCATTCCGGGCACAGCACTCTGGCGGGCCGTCTACCTGGTGAACTTCCTCACCCGGCCCGAGATCTTCGAGCAGGTCAAGCGGTTCGCCAAGGACATCAAGGGCACCAGCAAGATGAGGACGGCCGGGTACGCGGAACTCCTCGGGCCGGTCATCGACCTGCCCTGGCGCGGGTACAAGGCGGGATCGCTCCAACAAGCGCGGAACGCCTGGGCGAACGGCGGCGTGCTCACCAAGGGCGTCATGGGGAACTGGCAGCCGGTTCCCACGGCGGACTTCGCCGAACTCGTCCAACCCGCGTTGAACGGCAACGAGAGTGCGCGGCAGACCCTCGCGGTGGCCGGAGGGGTCGCGCTCATCACGGACAAGCTCATCACGCGCAACGTCGGGTCGGCGGTGGGTCGGACGGTCCCGTTCCGCGCCAACGCGGACCAGATCATCGCCGGGCTCACGGAGTCCGAGGAGGGGTTGTGGACCCTGGCCTTCGCCGCCAAGGCCTTCGACCCGGAGCGGGAGTGCCTCAACGCCTTCACCGACACGCAGCTCCTCGGACGCAACACGGCCACGATGTACTCCGTCCCGGCGGTCGACCTCACGGCTGAGGACAAGATCCGCAAGGACGCGGGGGGTGTGGCCCCCGAAGCACTCAGCCAGTGGAGCATCGTGGTGCTCTCCGACCCGGGGAAGGCTCGCGAGGTCGAGGACGAGCAGAACTCGGAGAAGGAGAAGGCCAGCGCCGATAAGTCCATCCACGCCCAGTTGGCGGCCGAGCGGCGAGCCCTGCGCCGTGCCGTGAACGACGCGCGGCAGGCCGTGAAGCGGCTGATGGCCCTCGCGGAAGCTCCTGAGGCACGGGCCACCACCTCGCACCCGTTCGGATCGGCCGAGGAGCAGAACCGCATCATCGACGAGGTGCGCAAGTTGGGTGGCGACATCCTCGTGAACTCCCCGGCCGTGGATCGTCGAGATGACGAGGAGCACGAGGACGACGACGAGGAGTACGAGGACGTCGAGTAGCCGGGCCCCGTCGGGACGGGTGGGGTGGGGGTGAAATTGACGGGGTGGAGTGAGGGGTAGGCCGATAGGTGGGGCGGACGGAAATTCGTGTTGCTTCTGATGAGGACTGGCCGGGCATCTATTCGTTCCACTCCGTGATCACGGCCGAGGGGCGGACGTACGCGTTTCCCGAGGGGCAGGGGTTAGAGGAGGCGCGGCCGTCGTGGACGGGAGGATCGTGGGCTCGGCGAGTATGGAGCTGAACAAGCCGGGGCACTGGGTCGCCGCGATCCGTCGAGTCGCGGATCATCTTGTCCGCCTGGCGACCGACCGGACCGGCATGGGCCGTGGGAAAGCGATCCATCTCGTTACCGCTGCGGCCATGCAGTCGGACCTGGGTCGGACGTGGGCCTTGCAAAGCGCCTGGTAGCTATGACGAGAGAAGGGTTGAGCGTTGGGGTCTTCCGGCAAGGCAAGGGTGTCGGGCAAGGGTGCGGGGCAGGCGAAGCGCAAACAGCCGAAGCCACTCGCCACCGATCTTGACGAGCTGTTCGCTCAACTGCGTTCGGGGGCGGCGAACGTGGCTGGTGTCACCTACCAGGTAGCCTCGTCGGCCATGCTGCTGGTGGCCGGCCGGACGGGTACGGTTCCCGGGCTGCCGGTGACGGCGGTGATCCCGGAGAGCCTGGAGGACATCGACTGTCAACTTGTCGATGGTTCGAGGCTGCTGGTGCAGAGCAAGGAATGGGGGCCGGGTGCCGCGAAGATCGCGGCGGCAGAGCTCGCGGGGATCCTGGCCCACGCTGCGTTGGGCGTCGAACTCAGCGATGAGGCGGCGAAGGCCGGTCCCGGCGCGACGGGGCCGAGCACTCGTCTGGCAGTGGTCACGAACGGCTCCTTCGGCAGTTCCCTTCCGCTCACCGGGTGGACGCAGACCCTGGATGCCGCCCTTTCTGCGCTGCCGACCGGTGCCGCGGTCCGACAGACGTTGCTGACGGCCTTGAAGGCTCAGTTGAAGGGAGCTGGCCTGGACGAGGGGCTCGCGCCGATGGTGGTGGCGCGCACGCACCTTGTCCATCAGGATGCTCCGGGGCAGGCCGCCGTCACACATCTGCTGGCCGGCCTCGGCTTGCATCCGACATTGGCCGTGAGGCTACGGCGGGAATTGCAGGACGACCTGGAGCAGGTCGCGGCCCTGCAGCGCCAGGCTAGCCGGGCCACCGTCGGCGTCCGCACGATCGCCGACCTCGATGCCATGGCCGCCCGGCTGGCCCGAGAGGTGAGCGTCGACGCCCTCGAGGAGGCCGTCAAGGCCGGGGTCTGCGAACCCGTGGACTTCCTGGCCCCATCGCCGCAGGACGCCCGCGGGTTCTACGAGGGTGTCAGCGTGCTCCCCAGCCACATCGCAGCAGGGCTGGACGTTGTGCGGCCCGAGGAGTCTCAAGCGGTCCTGGACGCTCTGGGAAGCCGCGGGCAGGTGGTCATCGCCGGTCCCAGCGGCAGTGGAAAGTCGGCCCTGCTGTGGCGATGTGCACGCCTGATCGAGGCCGGACCGCAGTTGCTGCGTGTCTTGCGGGTGGAGACATCGTCGGACGCGGAGTTGTTGTTCCGGCATGTCCAGCGTGCCCAACCCACAGAGCAGAACCGAGTAGTGGTCTGCATCGACGACCTGGGCCGTGCCAGGACCGGTGCGTGGGCCGAGGCCCGCGACAGATTGCTGGGGCTTCCGGGGGTGCAGATCATGGCGGCGGCCCGGCAGGAGGACCTCACAGCTTCACTGTCGCGCGGGGCCGTGATCGTGGACGCACGGTTGACACCGAGTGCGGCCGCGGAGGTGCATCAAGCGGTGTGCGCCTCCGGGGTAACGGTGGAGATGGAACGGGAGGAGGCCGTCGCACGGGCGGGTGGACTCTTGATGGAGTTCCTGGCATTGGTGACCACTGGGCGTCGGCTGCGGGAGGTTCTGGCCGAGCAGGTGGACCGGTTGAACGAGGAGCAGCGCCAGGTCGACCGGGAATTGCTGCGCCTGGTCTGCGCCACACATGCCCTGGGTTTCGAGACGATCTCCGACACCGTGCCGACCGCCTTGGGACGGTCTGCCGGTGAAGTAGAGAATGCCCTGCGACGCCTGCTGGGCGAACACATGATCACCCACGTCGGAGTCGGTGGTCTGCGAGGGCTGCATGATTTGCGGACTGAGGTGCTGCTGGAGTTGCTGCACGAGCAGGGACATCCCGCGCTCGGAGCGACGCTCGCTGCGGCCGTGATGGCGCTCGGACCGGCAGCCCGTCCACTGGCACTTCGGCGTGCGGCGATGCGCATTGCGAAGTCGTGTGGCCCGGTCGTAAACCCGTTGAGCGCGGACGAGCGGCTGACGCAGCTCCATTACGCGCTGCGACCGCTGACGGAATACATCGGCGAGCAATTGCGAGGTCTCTCCGGGCAGGCACCGGTCGACGGAGCAGCGGCACGGGCGGCCGCGCTGTTGGAGGTCGCCGACGGGATCGACACCCTCGCGCACGTGTACGCGTGCTTGCCCGTCGCCGACGCAGTCCGTCCCGCGCAGGTCGACAGGGTGGAACTGTTGCGGTTGGCCTGGCTTGCCACCGACGGGATGGACATCAGCGACCTGCCGGGACCGAACATCCTGGATGTGCTCGTGCCGCTGCTACCCGCACGCAAGCCTCAGGCCGAGCCGGCCGCGGGGCGGGCCCTCGGGGCGGACGGGCTGATGAGGCTGCTGTGTGGTGCCCCGATCAAGGCCGCGGTCCGGCTGGCAGAGGCAGCCGAGACACTGATCTGCCTCAGCGGCGACCAGGCCAGCGCGGCGTATCGGGATCGGATTCCCGCCCTCCCCAGTCCACCTGGGAGTGATCCCGGCGTCGCGGCGGACCTACGCGCGCAGTTCACCGCCTCGCTGGCCGTACTGGCCGACCTACGGGGGCCCGCGGTCGCGGAGATCTTCGGTGACGTGGAGGCTCGGGCGGCCGACGCCGTTGCGAGCAACCTCCTGGGTCACAGCGTCGAGGTCTCCTTCACTTCGGTACGGCAGTTGCGTGCCAGGGGTGGGAGCAGCCTGGCACGAGACTGGACGTACTCCCCTGACCAGGCCTGCACGGCACGGGTGATCTCCTACTCCCTCATGGGCGACGAACCCTCACCGAAGTCGGCGTACATGCCCGAACCAGGGGCTGATCCACGGTCGGAGAACTCCCAGATCGTGCTCCTGATGCGGCGAGTATTCGATGCCTGCCCTGAGATCGACGTCATCCACGCGGAACTCTGGCACGCCAACGGACGGCCCATGATGATCGAGCAGATGACCGATGGGGTCAAGAACATCCTTGCTGGCGTGCTGCGGCGCGGACCCCAAGTTGCCTCGCACGTCGCCCTGCACGCCATGGCGGTGGAAGCCGAAGGCACCGGGAGCTGGACCCGGCGCTGCCGGGCCCAGGCCGAGTTGAGCCGGGACCTACTGAAACTGCTCGACAAACTCCCTTCCCGACTGCGGCCACGCGACACCGTGCCGGCCCGGCAGATGTGGATGGCCCAGGTACAGCGCGCACACGAGGCCGCTACCGCCCTGCCCCCGCAGCCCAGCGACCTGGCCACGCCGCTCTCCCCTGCCGAGGCCGAGTCCCTCACCTACACCGCCGCGGGCGAGGACCACGCGGTGCTCGACACGGCACGTCAGGACTTGGCCAAGAAAGGTTTGGAGAGACTGGCGTCCTGCCTCAACCAGGTCGCACACTCGCCCGGCAACCCCCATGGGCTGCGCGGCGCCGGCGCCAGGCTGTCCGACACGGTCGCGGACCTGGAGGGCGCGATCACGCAGGGTGCACCGGTGTACGCCGGTATCGGGGACACGCTGCCCGCGGAACTGGTCACCGCAGTCAGGCGTGCTGCGCGACTGCTGTCCGCCGTCGACGAACCACCAGTGTCCGCTGCGCTGGGCCGGGGCTCGTCCGATCACGCGAGGCTCGACGCCGCAGTCGACGCAGCCCTCCGGAACGTGTTGGACCGCGCGCTGCAGGCCGCGACCCAGGTGCTGGGCGATGCCGGTGTGGCCCCGGCAGCTACCGGCTTCGCCGACGACTCTGCGCCGCTCGCCGCGTGGCTGGACCGTCAGGTCGCGATCACGGTCCCGTTCGAGCAGTGGATGGTCGCCTGCGAGGCGCTTCGCGGGTGGACGGACGAGCAGCGCCGGGAGGCCGACCTACGCTGCCGGGTCGCCCTCGTCCCCGTCGAGGACGGCGAAGCCCTTCCGGTCGGCATCCACGCCTCCCCGTTCGGGCGGGCACTGCCCCTGCTCCCCGATAGTCTTCCCCGACTGCTCGACGCTCTGGGCCTGCCGTTGCGTGGCCGGGCGACCCAAGCAGCGCTGGAGGAACCCGCGAAGGCACTGCACGCATATTCCTACGATCTGGTACGCCGGGCCCACCGCCCGCCAGACTGGGCCCAGAACCCAGACCGACCCCAAGCCCCGGACCACGTCGCCAAGGCAGTGGCCCATGGCCAAGTAGCCGTCCTCGCCCACCAGGACCATCCCGAACAGCTAACCCCCAACGAGCAGGCCCACCTCATCGCAGTCCAGACCCTGCTCGAGGTGTGCACCCTGGTCGCCGACGAAGACGGACAAGGCTCGGGCCTGGCCGTCGGCTTCGCCGACCTCGACACCGCCAAACTCCAGATCCCTCCGGAGTGTCACGCCGCCGCAAAACTCAACTTCGCCATCACTGCAGCCATCGAAGCCGATAAAGCCCAGCCGCTGGCCCCACTAGCGACCAACCCATGAGCATGGCTGTGGGGCTTCCAGGCGCGATCACCTTTCGAAGGCGGCCACCGCCTAGAGTGGTCCCTCACCGTGGCGTGACGGCGGAGTGAGGGGTGGGCGAGCAGGTGGAACGGCAGCATGTGCTCGGAGTACACGGGATCTGGCAGGGCAGGACATCGCGGCGTGAGCTGACGAAGGATTGGACGGAGGCCCTCGAGCGAGGCGTCGGCGGCCTGCTGCGGGGCACGGCTGACGCCCCGGGCGGGTCGCCGGCCGTGCCCGCGGTGGAAGTCCCCCACTGGACAGCCCTGCTGGCTCAGAAATCCGACAGCTTGAGCGGCGCCGACCTGGTGCCTACAGACCTCACCCCGTTCACCACGGAGGAGGAGGCGTTCGTAAGCCAGGCCCTCGACGACCTGTTGACGAGCGAGGAGCGCGCCTACGCGGCCCAGACGGACCCGACGACGCTGGGCTTGCCCAAGCTGTGGCCGGCGAGCGTCACCCGCCTTGCGATGGCCTACGACCGCCGCAAGCCCTGCGGGGCGGTCGCAAAGCTCATCGGCGCGCTACGCGAGGTCCACCTGTACCTGACCCAGTCCGACCTCGCTGCCCGGGTGCGCGCCCACGTGAGCGAGGCCGCGAGCGAGCGCACCAGCGTCCTCATCGGCCATTCCCTGGGCAGCGTGATCGCCTACGACCTGATCCGGCGAGCGGAGATCGCCGCACCGGGCGCGACGGGGACTGCCTTGCACACCTTCGTGACCTGCGGCTCGCCACTGGCGATCCCCACCGTGCGGCGCGGCCTCGCGGTCCCCGACGGGGAGGCGATGGCGCTGCCGCCGCACATCCGGTGGGTGAACGTCTTCGACCCCGGGGACGTCATCACCGGCGGCGCTGGCCTGACCGCAGCGGCGCCCACCGTCATCGACGTCCAGGTCGACAACGGCCGCATCGATCCGCACGCCGCGACCCGGTACCTGCGCACCGTTCCTGTGGCCCAGGCCGTCACCGGCACGTGGACGTGACGGACAACCAGGTCCCTGCCACCTTCAGGCGCCGCCTCGTCCTGATCGCTGTCAGCGAGTACGACGAGGGCACGCAGGCGGATCGGACGAAGTTCCAGGCCGGGATCAGCGCACAGGTCGCGGTTGTAGAGGACTGGTGGGGCGGCGCCGGCCTGGATGACGGACGTCGTTTCACGCCCTCACATCCGCCCAAGCCCTTGCACAGCGTCCACGACCTGCGGGCGTTCCTCATCGACGAGGACCTCGTCGGCGCCCACGAGGACGAGGCCCTCATCATCTACATCACCGGCCACGGCCTGGCCCCTCAGGGGTCGCAGCACTTTCTGCGCCTGACAGACACGCGACTGGAACGGCCGCTCTCCACGGCCTTTCCGACCGCCGAACTCGTCACAGCCGCGCTCGACTCCCGGGCCGAGCACGTGCTGGTCATGGTCGACTCCTGCTTCTCCGGCCGCCTCAGGGCGGAACTGGACTGCTGCCTCAAGGCACTCCACCCGGACCGGAAGGCCCTGCACACTCTGGTCGTCCTGGCAGCGGGGAATGAGGACAGCACACCGCGTCTGCGAGCCTTCACCTCCGCCCTGGCCGCCGTCCATGCCCACTGCGCAGACGAGACCAGCGGCTACGCCCGCTCACACCTCAGCTGGGAGGAGTTCCACACCGTCCTGGGCACGGTCTGGAACCCCACGGAGATGGCCGACATCGAGGTCCTCTGGCCACCGTCCAGCGTGGGCCGTCGCCTCGCCGCCAGCGAACCGAGCCCCTGCCTGCCCAATCCCGGACACGCCGACACCACCCTGGTGGAGGACGCCCGCAGCCAGGTCGGGTGGAGCAGAGCCGAGCTGGACGACTACTGGATCACCCGAGCCACCGGCCAGATGTCCGGCGACGTGGGCTGGTACTTCACCGGCCGCGCCTCCCTCATCAGCCAGATGAACGACTTCCTCGCCGGCGACGACGGCGCACTCGTCGTCACCGGCCAGGCCGGCTCCGGCAAAAGCGCTCTCCTCGCCCGGCTGGTGACCCTCAGCGACCCCCGGTTCCGTGCGGACCCGGCCTACCAGCCGTACCTGGACACGATCCCCGAGCACCTCCAAGTGGCCCAGAACGCCGTCGACGCCGCAGTCCTGGCCCGGAACACCGACCCGCAGGAACTGTCCGCCGCCATCTACAAGGCCCTCACCGGACAACCCGCTCCCTCCGACCGCGACACCACCGAACACCTGCGTGCGTACGTCCGCACGGCGTCATCGGCGAGAGGTCGGCCGTTCACCGTCGTCGTCGACGGCATCGACGAGGCGCGCAGCCCCCGCCGCATCATCACCGACGTCCTGCGGTCACTGGCCGCCCCGCACTCCGACGGCTCGCGCGCTGTACGGCTCATCCTCGGCATCCGCAGCTCACCGAGCACCCACCGCCCACAGGGGATGCCCACAGGAGAGAGCGGACGCGGCCTGCTCGAACTCCTGCAACAGGCCACCAGCGCCCGAACCCCCCTGCGCACCGACGACGACACCGCCAGGAACGACATCGCCGACTACACTGCCGCCCTGCTGCGCGCCACTCCAGCGACGGGGACCCGGCTGCTATCCAGAGGCGACCACGACGTCGCCCGAACAGCCGCCGCAGTCGCACTCGAGGTCGCCCCATCCTTCCTGGACGCCCGCCTGGCGGCACAGCAGTTGCACGGCGCCGACTTCCTACCTTCGGCAGACGACTGGGTATGGCGCAGCCGGCTGAGGGCAGGGACGGAGGAACTGCTGAGGCAGGACCTCGCAGATGTCGCCGAACACAGCCGCATCCGGCCCGAGGACCTGCTGGCGGTCCTGCGTGCAACGGCGTTCGCACTCGGAGCCGGTCTCCCCTGGGCAAGGGTGTGGCCAGCTGCCGTCCGCGGTCTTGAACCGCGCTGCGAGTCGCCCGAGGCCTGCATCCGCGTGGTTCGCGACAGCCGCCTCACGGGCTACCTGACTACCGCCGTCGAGGACGGCCGAACCGTCTACCGGCCCATCCACGAACGCGTCGCAGAGGTGCTGCGCACTGATCCGGACACCTTGCTGCTGCCACAGACCCCTGTCGTGCAAGCCCTGCCCGGCCTCGAACACCTCACTGACGACCCCGCCCCCGACGGCGCCCCGGCCCACCGGCGGCTCACTGAGGCGTTCATCAGTCTGCTGACTGACCTGCCGGAGCAGCCGCCCCACCCATACCTGCGCCGTCACCTGATCGGCCACGCGGCCGCAGGAAACGTCCTCGACGACGAGCACGTCCCCGCGTCGTTTCTGCCATTCGAGTCACAGGGCCGGGTCCGAGGCGCCCTCGGGCTGCCCGTCACCGCCGATGCCACCGCCCTGCGCCTCGCGGCCTGGTCCCGCATCGAGCCGTTTCTGGGCAACGCCCCGCCCGCCGCCCGGGCTGACAGCCTTGCGCTGGCTGAACAAGCCGGTGACGCGGAGCTTCCAGCCTGCCAGGGGGCACCACCACGGCTGCCCATGCTGGCGCCGCGGTGGAACCGCCTCCAGCTGCCCACCAACGTCCTCGCGGGCACGACCGTCGGAATCTGGAAGCTGGTCGCCTTCCACACCGCCGACGGGTCAGCCGTCATCGCGGCCGCCCACGTGGACGGAACTATCACCATGTGGGATGCCCACACCGGCGTGCCCTTCGGCGCCCCTCTGACCGGACTCGGCCGCCAAGTGCGCGCCGCGGTCGTGCTTCCAGCGAGAGCAGAACGCGCAGACCCGCTACTCGTGGTTGGCAGCGACACCGGACTGTGGCAGTGTGACCCGGAAACCGGCCGAACCCGGCGGCTCGTGAGCGGTCGTATTCGAGCACTCGCCCTGACCACCACCCGCTATGGCGCCCCCCGACTCGCCGTCGCCACACCGCGCGTTGTATTCAACATCGACCCATACACCGGGGACGGCCTCACCCGACAGCCCTACGAGGTCGAAGAACGTCCCCACGACCGCCGAGTGCTGGCGGTGCACGCGCTGGAGGCGATCCCCGTCTCTCCAGAGCAGACGCTACTAGCGATCGGACAGGACGGGAATCGCGTGCCGGTCCTGGACGCGGAGACCCTCGAACCTGTCCGCCATCTGACAGCCCAAGGCCTGGGCACTGCCGCCCTCCAGGCCTTCACCACCCGGAAGGGCAAGCCCCGCCTGGCGACCGCCTCCCGCTCGGGCAAGGGCGTGCGGCTCTTCGACCCCCTCAGTGGTCAGGTGCAGCAGCACGCTCCCATCCGCCAGTCGGTCGCCTCCATGACCATCTACGACGACCACTACCACGAGCCGCTCCTGGCTCTTGGCAGCGGGGTCGACGGAAGCATCAATCTCTTCGACACGCTGACTGGGCACCGGGCCTTCTCCTTGCCGACCGAACACACCAGAGCGGTGCGCGGACTTGCCGTTTTCGGCACGCAGTGGAATCCGCTACTCGTCTCAGGTTCGCTCGACAGTGTCATTCGTCTCTGGAACCCTCGCCATGACGACACCACGCACGCGCCGATCACTGACCCGTCCGCCGAGCACATCGCCCTCGTCCCTCAGCGGGTCGGCCCGGCGCGCCTCATCAGCTCCGATCAGCGCGGCGGAATTCGAGTGCATGCGGCGGGGACGGGCCTGCCCGCACAACTGCTGCATGACCACGTCGGCGAGCCACTCGGCGGGGTTGTCGCCTTGGCGGCTGCCGTCGAAACCCCAGATTTCGCGGTCGCCTACGCAAACGGGGCCCTGCACGCGTTGACCGGAGTTGAGCGGCGGGTCCTGCACGAGCCAGTCAGGTCCACGCGCCGAAACCGGCCGGCCATCCACCGCTTGGCCTTCCTGCCCCAGACGCCGGGCCAAGGCCCGGCTGTGGTCGCCGGGTTCATCGATTCGAGCTGGGTCACCATTTTCTCCCTAGACGGCGACAAGCCCGAACGCGAGACGTTCTACGCCGACGGACCCGTGCGGGCCTTGGCTGCAACGCGGGTCCGCACCGAGGCGCCGCTTATCGCCGCGGCTGGCAAGACGGTCCGACTGATCCGCCCGGACGCCTCGTCGGTCGGATCCCTGCCTGCACACATCGGTTCCGTGCGCAGCCTGGCCTTCCTCACCCCCGCCACCGCGCCCGATCTCCTTCTTGCCACCGGCGGCGCCGATGGCGCGATCAGACTGTGGGATCCGCTCGTCCCTCGCCACGAGGCCCTGCCGACCCTCTTCGGACACCGAGGCAAGGTGGGCGCGCTGGCAGTTCTGCACCATCGGAACCGCTCCCAACCCCTCCTGGTCAGCGCTGGCACAGACGACACCACAATCCGGGTGTGGGACTGCCACGCTGGCGAGGAAATCCTGCGGTTGGTCACAGGAGCTCCGGTCACCACGCTCGCCGTACAGCCGCCCGACATCACCAGACCGGTCGACAACCAGCCAACCATCATTTTCGGCAGCCCGAAAGGCATCGCCGCAGCCGCTGTCCACCTGTAGCTGGCGGTGACCTGTCGAGGGCGAACGAATGGCGATTGTCCTCAACGGACCCCGGAAAGGTGTCCACATCCGCCCCTCTGGCTCGGGGCGGCTGGAACCCGGTCACCAGTGATGTCACACAATTCGGCATTGCCCGGGATCAGGACAGGCATAGTCACAGCTCGTCTTCCCGCCGTCAAGGGTGGTCCGTCGCCGACGATACCTGCTGGATGCCGAGGTCAGAGTGCCCCCTTCATGCACTCGTCCACCGAGGGTGCTATGACCGGCAGTCTCTCCGTGAGTTCGCTGGGCAGGTACCAGCCTTCGATGGTGGGTGTCATGTAGAGGCGGGCCTTGAGACCGAGGAGGAGTTGGCGACGGTGTTCCTGGTCAGCGCGGGTCCAGGCGTCGGCGAAGGTCTGGCCGGTCTCCACCTCGACCCAGGCCGAGGGGCGCTGTGGGAGGGCCGCGAGGCGGCGGCGTTCGTCGACCAGGACTTCTAGGGCTTCAGAGTACTCGTCGTCACCACCGGGGTAGTCGAACAGGTTGCGGCGCTTCTCCTCGCGAAGATCCTTCATGGCCTGCGTGACGTGGCTGAGCTGCTCGGTGTGGTCCTCGCCGGGGATGAACCTGCGCACCGTCATCGCCAGCCCGGCCAGGCGCTCCACCAGGCCGGCGATCGCGGCCGTGACGCGCTCGCCCTTGACTGACTGGCCCTTGCACGCGGGCTTGCCGGCCGTCTTCGCGCACCGGTAGTACTCGTAGGTCCTTCTATTCTTGGCAATGTTCACCTGCCGGTAGAACCGGTCACCGCACCGGTCGCAGTGCGCAACGCCGAGCCAGGGCGAGGCACCGTTGGAACGTTCCTTGGTGACCGACCGCTCGTCCATCGCAGCCTGGATCGCGGCCCACTCCTCGTCCGTGAACAGGGGCTTGGCCATCCGAATCGGCAGGCCCTTCGCATCGCGGGCAATCTTTCGCGTCTTCACGGAGCGGCCGGTCAGCTTCAGGCCCATGGTTGCCGGCGAGCGCAGGATCTTGCCGACGCTGGTGGGGTTCCAGTGGTTCGACGGTGGCGTCTTGCGCTTGCTCGTGTAGGTGTCGCCCTGGTTCTTGTACGCGTGGGTGGCTGGTGTATCGAATTCGGCTGCTTCGAGGGCCGTGGCGATCATCCACTGGCTCTGCCCCTCAAGGAGGAGCTTTCCCATGTAGCGGACGGCCTCGGAGGTCACCGGGTCCGGTTCAAGGGTGCGTCCTCCGCCAGGCCGGTCGACGATCCGGTACCCGTACGGCGGCTGCCCGCCGGCCCAGCGGTCCGTCTTCCGCAGATGCTTGTGGGCGGCAGTGACGCGGGCCTTGATCCGCTTGAGCTCCATCTCGGCGAAGATCGAGGCCAGCATTTAGGAAGACCTTGGCCAGCTCGTTCCCGAACGACGACCCGCGGCCCTCCCGGTAGTCGAGGGTGATGCCGTCGTCGGTGAAGACCAGGACCTTGTGGTTCTCCTCCGCCCAGTGGGCGACGTCCGCGCAGTCCTTGGCCGAGCGGAACGCCCGGTCAACTTTGGCCCAGACCATCGCGTCCCACTCGCTCTGGCGATCGGTGAGCCACGGCCCGAGGTCCGGCCGCTTCCAGGGCGTGATCTCCGCCGAGACGTCCAGGTCCTCGAACGACCCGACGATCTCCCACTCCTTCGCCAGCGCGTGCCGCGTCGCAGACTCCGCCTGCACCAGGTGCGACACCTTGCCCTCATCCCCGTGCGTGTCCGACACACGCGAACCAACCACCGCCCGAACCGGCACCGAAGCCGTCATGATGCTCACAGGAGATCCCCTACCGCCCAGGCCAGCGAGCACCCTCGAACAGGCTGCGCTCGAACGGGTGGACCTTTTTCGAAAAGGCGTCGTTCCGCTGGCGGATCGACCTCCAGGTCACCACCCCCACCCTCGCCGCCAAGGCGGTCGAGGCCTACGTCGAACGCGCCGCCACCCATGCCGAGCGGTGGAGCGACCACGCCCCGGTCACTGTGGTCTACGACCTGGAAAGCTGACCGAGACCGGTGGGCCGGGCTGCTGCCCTTGTAGACCGGCAGTCCGGCCACCGGCACGCTCGACAGCAACCTGCGACAGCCCTTCCCGGAGCCATACCGAGCTCGCAGTCATAAGGGCGCCGAAGGTCACCTCCGGCACACTCATTGCGCGCACCGCCCCTCACGCTCTGCCGCCACGCCCGGCACGGCGGCGAACCTTGGTCCCGGAACCACCCGGCCCGAGAGAAGGGGAAGCTCATGGGACAGCGTGCGCAGTCGGATCGGTCCTATCCGATCGGCAGTTGGTTTTCGGAGTCCTGCGGGCAGACGGACTGGCCGGCCTGATCGGGTGGCAGGTACACCGTCTTCTCTTCGGGGGCAAGGTCGCGGGCGACAGCCTCGCAGATGGCTCTGATCGCCGCAGCTGGCGGGACCCGGGTCCACAGCCGCGCGGTATGGTCCCGGCTTGCGGTGGCGAGGGTGCGGCCGTCAGGGCTGAACACCACCGCGGTCACCACGTCATTGTGACCGGTGAGGGTGTCGGTGGTCTTGCCGGTGGCCACGTCCCACAACCGCGCAGTGCCGTCACTGCCGGCGGTGGCGAGGGTGCGGCCGTCGGGACTGAACGCCACCGCGGTCACGAGGCCGTTGTGGCCGGTGAGGGTGGTGGTGGTCCGGCCGGTGGCCACGTCCCACAACCGCGCAGCGCCGATGTTGCCGGGGGTGGCGAGGGTGCGGCCGTCGGGACTGAACGCCAACGAGCCCACAAGGCCGGTGTGGCCGGTGAGGGTGGTGGTGGTCCGGCCGGTGGCCACGTCCCACAACCGCATGGTGCCGTCCCAGCTGCTGGTAGCGAGGGTGCGGCCGTCGGGACTGAACGCCACCGCGGTCACCCTCTTGGTGTGGCCGGTGAGGGTGATGGTGGTCCGGCCGGTGGCCACGTCCCACAACCCCGCAGTGCCGTCCAAGCTTGCGGTGGCGAGGGTGCGGCCGTCGGGACTGAACGCCACCGCGGTCACGATGTCGGTGTGGCCGGTGAGGGTGGTGATGGCCTTGCCGGTGGCCACGTCCCACAACCGCGCAGTGCCGTCACTGCCGGCGGTGGCGAGGGTGCGGCCGTCGGGACTGAACGCCACCGAGTTCACGGCACCGGTGAGGGTGGTGGTGGTCCGGCCGGTGGCCACGTCCCACAACCGCGCGGTCCCGTCCCGGCTGGCGGTGGCGAGGGTGCGGCCGTCGGGACTGAACACCACCGCGTTCACCACGTCATTGTGGCCGGTGAAGGTGGCGAGGGTCCTGCCGGTAGCCATGTCCCACAACCGCGCAGTGCCGTCACTGCCGGCGGTGGCGAGGGTGCGGCCGTCGGGGCTGAACACCACCGCGTTCACCGCGTCATTGTGACCGGTGAGGCGGCGGCGCAGGGGAAGGGCGGCGGCGGCGCGGAGGGCGGTGGCTGCCTCTGCAGTCGGGTCGGTGTGGTAGGCGGCGACGGCGAGCAGGGAGGCGAGGTCCGAGTCTGTGTCGAGGAGTGCGGTGGACTGGGCTGCGAGCTGTCGGGACTGGGCAGTGTGCTGGGCGGCGGTGGCTTTCTGCCGCTGCCAGAACGCCACCGCCGAGGTGAGCATGGCCAGGACGAGGAAGATCGCCAGAACGGCGTTGAGGCGCCTGCTGTTCCGTACGGCGGCTTCCTGGCGGCGTCGGCCCGCGTCCAGGAATGCCGCGAGGTCGGCGGGCAGACGGCGGTGGCGTGCCAGGTCCGTGCCCTCGGCGACGAGCGTTCCTGCGAGCAGGTCCCGGGGGTCGTGCTGTTCCTGCCAGCGGGTGTACTGGGTGCGGGCACGGTGGAGCCAGTCGTGGAACCGGGCGTCCTGCTCCATCCAGCGGCGCAGGGTGGGCCAGTCGCGGATGAGGGCGTCGTGGATCAGTTCGGCTATCGGTGTTCCGACCGCTGGGTCGGTCGGCCCCGGCTCCTGTACCCGGTCGGTCGTGATGACGCGGTGCCGGGATAGGACGGTCAGGACTTCGTCGACGGCCTCCAGTGCCTGGGGTGTGTCGTCGTCGGCGGCGAGTTCGCGCAGTTCGCCGAGTGGGAGCTGCTGGCGTGCTGCTGGGATGTTCAGGGCCTCGTCGGCGGGGTGAACCAGGGCGGTGAGGGCCCGTTGGGCGATGCGCTGCTGGTGTTCGTCGAGTTCGCCCAGGGCGCTGTCGCACCAGTCGGTCAGGGCTCCGGTCACGGCGCCGATGCGGCGGTAGGCGTCGTGGGTGAGGCGGCCGTCATGGTCGAGGCGGCTCTCCCAGAGCTGGCTGAGCGCGACTCCCAGAAGTGGCAGCACGGTGATCGGGGCCTCAAGGCCGGCTGCAGTGCTGGGGTTGAGCGCCAGGACGTCGGAGACGATCCGCTGTGCCAGCCCCGCTTCGAAGTCGACCTTCAGGTCGCCGGCGGGCCCAGTGACGATCGCGGTCAGTTCCGTACTCGTCAGGATGGCGGGCACATTGAGCACGCCGCGCCCGTCCAACGCGGCCTGCAGCAGTTCGGGGGCCAGGGCGGACAGCCGGGGGTAGAAGTCGTCGCGCATGACGAGGACGAGGACCACGTCGGGTGCGGGGATGGTGGACAGGATCGCCCCAGCGAGGGAGGTGAGTGCTGCGAGGGCCTTCGTCCGGGGACCGTTCGTGGATGCGAGGAGTTCCTCAAACTGGTCCACGACGAGCACCACGCGCTCATGGGCCGGGCCGGCCTCCAGTCGGCCGGCCGGAGTCGCCCCGTCGCCTGCGTCGGCGTCCACGGGCAGTCCGGCCTGTTCAAGGGCAGCCTGCAAGTCGGGGCCGGGCCGTACGACCGTCCGGCGCCAACGCTTGCTGCCCGGAACCGCCCCGCCAGCCAGCTCGGGAAGCACCCCTGCCTGGACCAGGGAGGACTTGCCCGCTCCCGAAGGCCCGAGGAGCAGCACCACCCGCGGCCCGCCCCCCAGCATCGCCACGGCCTGGCGCACCGCCTCCTCACGGCCTCGGAACCAGCGGGCATGCTCGGCGGCGAACGCCTCCAGCCCTCGGTACGGCGATACGGCGCCCACCTTGAGCGAGGGCCGAGCCCCCCGCAGCACTTCGGTTGGTGTGGCGTAGGCGATTCCCTGACCCCGGCCGCGGCCGTCAGGCGCTGTTATCGCGGTGACCATGCCGACCACCAGGCCGGTCGCCTCGTCGAGGACGGGCCCGCCGCTGAACCCGGTGGTCAGGTCGTTGGCACCGGTCAGCTGCAGCAGATCACCGGTCCGGTCGGCTGCCGGCAGGAGCCCGACGACTTCGGCCGAGCCGAAGTGCCCGCCTGGCGGGGCCTGGATGGGGAAGCCGAGCGAGCGGACCCGGTGCCCACGGCAGCCCACCGCAGATCCCAGCACGAGCGGGGCCGTGCCCACCGGCACGTCGTCCAGCAGGACCAGGGCAATGTCCTCCTCCCGTCGGTCGCGCCACCCCTCCTCCAGGACCCGGCCCGTCGGCGCCGGAGTACCAGGCAGGCGTGGGAAGACCAGCTGCACCACGTCCCCGGGACCGTAACCACCGTCGTCCAGGACGTGTGCGCAGCTGATCAGCAGGTTCTCGGCGATCAGGAAGCCCGTTCCCAGCACCGTCCCGTCCCCGTCGCGGATCTGGGCGACCGCGGCGGTCAGCACATCGGGAGTGCGGGGGCCACGCCGGGCATCCACGGGATCAGTCCGCCGCCGCGGCGCCCGGTGCGCGGATAGGACCGGTGTCGGCGTCGACGTCTTCCCTGCGCCATGTCAGCTTCACGGTCAGATGGCAGTTCGCGGCCGTCTTGGTGATCACGACCCCTGCCTCCGTGGCGAGATCGACCCCGAACTCGACCTCCAACTCCGCCGGCCCCGCATCGCGCAACCGCGCCAGCACAGTGCGGGCCAGATCGCTGACCGGCTCCAGGGCGGCGCTCAACCCTGTCGGCAGCTCACGGATCGCATCGCCGACCCGGCCCGCCTTCACCGGCCCGATCGCGCCGTCTGCGGCCTCGACCAGGACCGAGCCCCCGCCGTCAAGCGGCACTCGCGCCAACTGCTGCCCCATCAGTTCCCTCCCTTGCCGCTTTCCCGTGGCGGCCACACCGACAAGCTACTCGCGGCAAGGTGGCGGCACCGAGAGAACGGATGAACCAAAGAAAGGGCATCCGTCCGGATCGAGGTGGGACAGGTCCGCCAACGAAGGGCAGGAGGACGTGGTGGACGCCCGCATCAAGGTTCGCCGCCCCGGGGAGGGCGTCGCCGCACTCATCGGGTACGGACTCCGGGACGCGGTGGTCGGCGTAGCCGAGCATCGTCGGCCGGCCCGCGCCCAGGATCTCCAGGGAGTCGGCGAGTTCGGCGGCGCGTTGGGTGTCCGGGGCCCAGGTGGCGGTGACCACCGCCGTCCGTGCGCCGCGCGCGGTGTGCCGGGCGAGGACCCCGCCGGCGAGGAGCGCCTCGTCGTCCGGATGGGCGACGACGGCGAGCAGGGCGGATGGCTGTAGCACGGAGGTCCTCTTCGTCGTGGTGTGGCCGAGGAGATGGTGGAGGCGGGTGGGTTCCCACCCGGCGGGGTCAGGAAGGTTCCGGGGCGGGGGCCGGCGTGTCCTGTGCCGGGTCGGTGTCGCGCTGGTGGGGGATGTCGGTGTCGTATTGGCGGGCCTGCAGCAGATACGCCGCCCGGTACCGGGTTGCGGGCCGGCGGGCCATGAGGTCGGCGTGGCTGCCCTCCTCCAAGAGCCGGCCGTGGTCGAGGACGAAGATCTGGTCGGCCTTCGCCGTCGCGCCGAGGCGGTGGGTGATCAGAATGACGGTGATACCCAGGTCGGTGAGCTGGCGGATCTGCTCGAACGCTTCGACCTCTGCCTGCGGGTCGAGGGCGGAGGTGGGTTCGTCGACGACGACCAGCGCAGGCAGGCGGTTGGCGGTGTCGGGTGTGGTCAGGCGCAGGCGGGTGCGGGCCAGGGCTACCTTCTGCCACTGCCCGCCGGAGAGTTGGACACCGCCCTCGAAGCCCTTGGCGAGGAGAGTGTTCCATCCGCGGGGCAGTTCTTCGATCACCGGCTGGAGGTCGGCGTAGTCGGCGGCAGTGTCCAGGTGCTTCTGTTCGAGGGGGACTTCGGGCCGCCCCAGCAGCAGATTGGCCCGCAGGGTGAAGATCCACCGCTGGAAGTTCTGTGCGAGCAGGGCCACGGAGCGGAACTGCTCGTGGCGGTCGGCGGTCGCGGTGTCGATGCCGTCCCACAGCACCCGCCCCTGGTGGGGCTGGTAGACGCCGCACAGGATGTTGGCCAACGTCGACTTGCCCGATCCGTTCGCCCCGACGAGAGCCACCACCTTCCCGCGCGGGATGGTGAGGCTGACGTTGTCCAGTGCCGGGGTGTCGCGGCCGGGGTAGCTGAAGGTGACGTTCTCGACGGTGATCGTCTCCGGGCGCTCGGGCAACGGTGTTCCCCCAGTGGGGATCGCCCGGCGGTGGCCCTCGCGCCGCAGCTGGTCGAGATCGCGGACGAACAGCGACTCCTCGTAGAGGCGGTTGACCTGGGAGACGAGGCCGCCGATGCTCGCCGATCCGGTCCGGATGGCCACCACGGCCGTGCCGGCGGCGGCGAGCGGGATCGAACCGTTCAGCACGAGCCAGCCGAGCAGGGCGAACGCGCCGGTCGTCGCGATACCGGCCAGCGTGGCGGTGAGCAGGTCGGTGCGGGCACGGGCGCCGGCGAGGCGGGCCTGCTCCTGTTCGGCGGACTCGGCCATCCGACCGTAGTGGTGGAGCAGAAACGGGCCGCTCGCGTGAACGCGCTGCTCGGCCGCGGAGTAGGGGCGGATCATCATGTCGGCCAACGCGTTGCTGGCCCGGGAGTGCTGGAGCCATGCCCGGGTGGAGGCGTACTGGCGCCGCGCGGTGAGCACCGCGCCCCAGCCGCGCGGCGCGGTGATCAGCACCAGCATCGGCAGCATCGCGGGGTGGAGCAGGGACAGGACACCGGCTGCGGAGATCAGGGACAGGCCCGCGGTCAGGACGGAGGTTGCCTGGCCGATGATGTTCTGCAGGGACATCGCGCCCCAGCGGGCGCTGTCGACCTCTGCGAGGAACTCCGGGTCCTCAATGGCCTCCAGCTCGGACCGGCTGACGATCCCCAGGAACTCCACCGTCGCGCGGCGGAACACGGCGGGCTCCAACGTCCCGCCCGCCCAGCCGGATACCACCGACAGGACCGAGGAGAGCGCGGCCAAGAGCCCCACGGCGGCGACCGCCGGAACTGCGGCACGCAGGACGTGCCCGACCTCACCGGGCGCGAGGAGCGCGGTCAGGGCGCGGTTGGTCGCGATCAGCGCGGCAGCCGCCGCGAGGCCGCGCAGCACCTCCGCGCCGACGAGGGCGACCAGGGCTCGCGGGTCGGCCTGCCACGCCATCCGGCCGGCCAGCCGCAGGAACCGCGGCATCTGCCGGGCCACCGACCAGAACGTCACCTCCCCGCTGGCCATCTCGTGCTTGGCCCAGCCGTAGTCGTACTTCATCGGCCCCCCGAACAGCAGTTGCTCGCTGTCGGAGACCTCCTCGGCGCTGTTCGGCCTACTGCTCATCCGGGTCCTTCCGTCAGCGGGTGGGCGCGGCGTGGAGCCCGGGAACGGGGGCGGACTCCCGTCCCCGGGCTGCGGCTTGGGTGCTCAGGCCGGTGCGCTGCCGCTCGTATCGCGGGCGGCGACCTGGCGCAGGTGTTCGTCGAAGAACCGGCGGGGGGTCGCCGCCCATCCGGGCGAGCATCACGAGGGCGGACAGCGCCACGTCGCAAGTCTCCTTGCGCACGTCGTCCCAGTCGTGGGAGAAGCCCTTGCGGGGGTTGGCGCCGAGTGCCCCGATGACGGCTTCCGCGACTTCCCCGGCCTCTTCCTGGAGCTTGAGGGCCTGGACGGTCCAGCGCAGCTCGTCACTGCGGTCGAAGTGCTTGTCGAGCGCGGTTGCAAGGGAGTTGACGATTTTCCAGGTCTCTTCCATGGGCAAGAATCCTGTCGCTGTTCGAATGGGGCAATCAAGCCGATTTGGAATCTGGCGGTTCCCGGCGAGCCCGGCTCTTTTCGATCCCCGGCCGTTCCGGCGCGGCTCGACGGCAGGGCCGCTGACCTGGGGGTTGCCGTCGCCAGCCGCCGGCCAGGTCGTCGATGATCTTTTCGGTGGTGTCGAGCGCGGTCTCCAGTTCTTCGCGCGGCGGGTCGGGGAGGGTGCCTTCGCCGAGCCCGCACGCGGTGATCTGCCGGGTCAGCCGGTCGTGCTGGTGGCTGCTGAGGAGGCTGGTGCAGTCGGGGTGGGCGAGCAGGTCGCGGGCGGTGCAGCCGTCGGGTCGGGCGAGGGTGCGGTCGATCAGTTCGACGGCGACGGGGTAGACCTGCAGTGTGTCGATCCCGACGGCCGCGTCAATGGCGGACAGCGCGAGGCGGGTGGTGAAGACGTCGAGGCCTGGGTGGGCGAGGTCCAGGTTGCGGTAGTGGGCCAGGAGCCGGGCCCGGTCGCGGTCGTGGTCGGTGCACAGCAGGGCCAGGCAGGTGGTGACGGGTGGGTGGGAGCGCAGGTGCGCGTTCGCCTGGCGGTGGCACCAGGTGCGCGCCAGGCCGGGCAGACCCGCGTCGGAGGCCAGCAGTGCCGCCCGGTTGTGTACGAGCGCGGCCTCGGCGAGGTCGCGCTCGTGCCCGGCCTTGCGGGCCCGGACGGCAGGGTCCGCGACGCGCCGCGACAGCGGGGTGCAGACGGGGCGGGTCCGGGCGACGAGGGGGAAGCGGCGGGCGAGGGGTCCGACGGGGTCCACGGCTGCTACTCCCAGGTGACGGTCATCGGGGTGGACGGGCGCTCGAGGACGAAGCGCCCCCGGGCGGGGGCGGCGTCCGGCACGGCGGCCGGGATGGCGAAGTGCACGGTGCGCTCGCGGAAGCCGGCGTCCCACGCGGTGATCTCGGCCGCGACGCCAGGGCGCCGATCAGGGCTGCGTTGTAGCCGGTTCCCGCCCCCAGTTCCAGGACCCTGTCGCCGGGCTGGATCCCCAGCTGATCCAGCATCATCGCGAGGATCGTCGGCCGGGAGGCGGCGCTGACCGAGGCGCCGGTGGCGTCGGTCTTCGTGTACACCGCGTCGTCGGCGTACGCCTGCGCGAGGGGGACGCCGGGGACGAACAGGTGGCGCGGAACGGTGCGGATCGCGGCCAAGACCGCGGGTGTGCGGATGGTGTTCTTGGCGGTGAGGCTGTCGGCGAGCTTGTTGCGCAGCTCGTCGGCGGAGGGGGCGTCGCTGGTGGTGGTCGTCATGTCGCGGACCTTACGCCGGACGCTCGTGCCCCTGTGATTCCGCGAGATTGACGACGCCGCGACTGGAGAGAACTCTCCTGAAGGTGTACGGGGTGCAACGACCACGCTGGGGACGACATCTCATGGGCACAGCAGGGCACCTCCACGAACGAGGAGACTCCGCCATCGCCACCGCTCTGTACGGACCGGACCTCTTCCGGCCCGACGGGCTGACCGCGAGCCGCCTCGCCGCCGACATGCGACGCATTCCCGATCTCAGGAAGAGCTGGAACCCAACTGTGGGAACCCGGCTGTTCGACAGCCGCAATCCGGTCGGCACCTACGACTCCCACATGAAAGGCATCCCCCTCGAAGAGAACCTGGCCAAGACCCGGGCCCTGAAGGACTTCCCCGACCTTCCCCTCGCCCTGGACGCCCCACGCCGCCGCGGCTTCGCCGCCCGTGGCACGGCGCTGCTGCGGGCCATGACCGAAACGATCCCGGCACCCGACACCCCTTTCTGGCACGCAGTGGCCGAACAGACCTACGGGTACGCCTGGTGCCTCGTCGACAACAACCGGCTGTGTCGGGAGTGCGTGCACGGATCCTGCTCCGTCAGCCTGTTCGACTCCTTCGCCGACTACTACCACTTCGCCGAACAGATGCCCGAGACCCTCGACATCTGCGCTCAACGCGTCGTGGAGTACATCAACCACGTCCACCACGACCACGCAGCCGACGGCGAGGAACGCAAGATCATGGACGCCTGGCTGGCGTCAACCCAAGCCATCTACGCCGATGTCCTCCACCCCAAGGCCGAACGGCTTCGTCTCCCCGACGACGAGCTCCGCACCGTCCGATACCGCGTGATCAACGCCGCGATCCGAGCGTTGACCCTCCAAGCCCGCCACGAGCAGGGCCCACTCACCGGAGACGACAACACCATCGACGCGGTCGCGCTGGCCGCCGTGGTGACGCACGATGCCTGTGACCGCCGCCACGACAACATCGCCAACGAGTACTACAACGCCCTCACCTTCACCGCCGCCCACACCGGCGTGGAAAGTGTCGACATGGTCCGCCGGTTCTGCACCGATGTCTGGGCCTGGGCCATCGACCGAGGTGCCGACTGGGCCCTGCACATCGCAGGCCGACTGCTGGTCTGGCAGGTCTACATGGCGCGCTACCAAGCCGACGTCCTCCTCGACCACCTGACCACCCCCGCCCGCCGAAAGCGAGCCGAGGTCGACCCCTACGGCGACCCCGTACTCAACACCCTCAACCCTCTGCCGCCCAGCCCCACCCCCGACGACTACGACCTGCGCTCGCGCTGCCAGGACAGAGCCCGCTACGACCACCTGCTCCACACCTGCCTGGTCCACTTCCGGAACTGCCCCGGATGCCGCGGCTACGACACCGCCACCTGGCAGCAGCGAGTCCCCCTCATCGAGGCGGCCTACCGCACCAAGTACACCGACTGCCGCTGCCTGAACACCCTCGGCACCTACTCGATCCTCGCCTCGCTCGATCGCCTCTGGTGGGCGGCGGACCCCTCGTCCCGCTACACCGGACCGACCGGCGAATGGTCCCCCTTGCTCTGCTGATCCCCTCTTGCGCTCGCCTGCCACGGCCACACCGCCTCCCGCTGGCCCCAACCGCCGTGTCATCCCGTTCAACCGGCTTCAACCGGCGCACGCCCCGGTGGCGGGCACCCGCACCGCCGGTGTCCGGTGCCTTTGAGCGCCGGTTCCCGGCGTGCCTGAACCGCGCCTGCCGGGGGTGTGCAGCGGGCCGGAGATCACGTCGTCCGACACTTCTGGAGTTCGAATGATGGATCGATCGAGGGTGCTCGATGCCCCCGGTGCCCTTCCGCTGTTGGGGCACGCGTGGGAACTGTGGCGCCGGCCGCTGGCGTTCCTGTCCTCCCTGGCGGGAACGTGTGACGTGGCCGTGCTGCGGCTGGGACCCCAGCGGGCGCATCTCCTGGTCAGTCCCGAGGCGGTGTGGGAAGTCCTGGTGACCCGCAATCACGACTTCAACAAGGGCGCCCTGTTCGAACGGGGAAGGGCGGTCACCGGGAACAGCATCGTCGCCTCGGAAGGGGACTTCCACAAACGTCAACGGAGGCTGCTGCGGCCGGCGTTCTCGGTTTCGCGGTTCGGCGCCTACACCGAACTCGTCCGCGACGTCGCGCAGGACATGTCGGCGCGGTGGCACGCCGGCCGCACCATCGCGGTCGACCAGGAGATGTTCAGGATCAGCGCCGCAGCGGTGACGGTGTGTCTGTTCTCGGCGCCGGGAGTGGCGGAGGAGGCCGCCGCGGTGGCGATGCGGTCGATGCCGACGGTGGCCACCGGTGTCGCCATGCGGGCCCTGTTCCCCTCGCAGCTGCCGTTCCGGCTCCCGCTGCCCACCAACCGGCGCTACGAGCGGTCGCTGCGCGATATGCACGCGGTGATCGACCGGATCATCGCCGACTACCGTGCCACCGGGGTTCGGCACGGCGACCTGTTGTCCATGCTGCTGGACGCACGGGACGAGGAGAGCGGAGAGCGGATGACGGACGCCCAGATCCACGACGAGTGCGCCGGGCTGCTCGCGGTCGGGTCCGAGACCACCGCCCGCACGCTGGCCTGGCTGTTCCACGTCCTGGGATCCCTTCCGCAGGTCGCGGGGAAGGTACAGGCCGAACTCGACGACGTCCTCGGCGACGGCCCGGTGACGTACGAGGCCATCACCCGCCTCGACTACCTGCCCCGCCTGGTCCACGAGGTGCTGCGGTTCCACTCGCCGGCGTTCCTGTTCACCCGCTCCCCGCACGCCGACCTCGACCTGGGCGGGCACCGTGTCCCGGCGGGGACGCTGATGCTGTGGAGCCCCTACGTCCTGCACCACAACCCGGCGTTCTTCCCCGCGCCCGAACGGTTCGACCCGGACCGGTGGATCGAGCCCACCGTCGAAGCGCGGCGCGCCTTCCTGCCCTTCGGCGCCGGCCCGCACCGCTGCATCGGCTCCGCGTTCGCCGTCAACGAGATCATCACGATCCTCGCCACCGTGACCCGCCACTGGCACCTGACCCCGGCCGGCACCGGGCCGGTGCGCTCCACCGCACTGGCCATCCACTTCCCCACCCGCCTGCCCATGCTCCCCGTCCCTGTCACCGCCGCGCGCTAGCCACGCCTCCGCCGCCGACCGGGCCTGCCGCACCCGGGCCTGCCGGGCCGAGGAGCTGCGGCTGCGGCTCACCTGCGGACGAGCACGCCCTCCTCGACGGCGGCCAGCGCGTCCCGCAGCATGCGGTTCAGCAGTTCCGCCTCCGCCTCGGGGATCCGGGCGACGATCCGAGCGTGCGCCGCGGTCACCGCGCGCACGGAGTCCTCGGCGACCTCGACCCCCCGGGGCGTGAGGCGCACCCAGGAGCTGCGGCCGTCCCCGTCGTCGGCCTCGCGGGTGACCAGTCCGGCCCCGGCCAGGCGCTTGAGTACGTTGCTCGTGCCGCCGGAGGACAGCAGCAGCGCGTTGGTCAGTTCGGTGGGCTTGAGCCGGTACGGCTCACCCACCCGCCGCAGCACCGCGAGCACTCCGTACTCGGCCTGGGTCATCCCGAGGCGGTCCAGCTCGCGCGCCGCGACCTCGTCGAAGGCAGCGGTCAGCAGCGCGCTGCGCTTGGCCAGCTCCAGCGGAAGGCCTGCGATCTCGGGCAGTTGGACGTGCCAGGCCGAGATGATGTCGTCGACGTGGTCCGGTTCGGACACGGCCGTCCTCCTTGCTCTCTCTCGCCCTCGCCCTCGGTGCCTCGACCGGGCGGGGCTCTCCAGGGTAGCTCGGCGCAAAGCTATCTCAAGAGGCACGGACCTCTTCTCCATCGCTCCCACCACCCCTGTTGCCCACCACGGCGGAGGGCGCTATGTTCAATCCCAGGCGAAAGCTTTTCACATAGCTTTCTTGTGAAGTATTGGTGCAATCGGGGAGTGATCATGCAGGCTCGAATCGCCGTCGCCTACCACAGCGGGTACGGCCACACCGCCAAGCAGGCCGAAGCGGTCGCCGCCGGCGCCGGCAAGGTCGAAGACACCACGGTGCAGCTGGTCTCGCTCGCCGAGCTGACCGACGAGCTGTGGCAGACCCTGGCCGAAGCCGACGCGATCATCTTCGGCTCGCCCACCTACATGGGCGGCTCCAGCGCGGTCTTCCGCACCTTCGTCGAGGCGACGTCCCAGGTCTGGGGCGACAACATGCAATGGAAGAACAAGATCGCCGCGGGCTTCACCAACAGCGGCAACATGGCGGGCGACAAGCTGCACACCCTGATCAACATCGCGCTGTTCGCGGCGCAGCACGGCATGATCTGGGTCGGCCTGGCCGAGTACGGCGGCTGGAACACCTCCACCGGCAGCACCGAGGACATCAACCGCCTCGGCAGCTGGCTCGGCGCCATGTCGCAGTCCAACAACGACGAGAGCCCCGAGGTCACCCCGTCCGCCAGCGACCTGCGCACCGCCGAGGCGCTGGGCCGCCGGGTCGCCGAGGTCATCCACGTCCAGCTGCGCGGCCGCGCCGCCACCGAGCTCGAAGCGGCCGCGGTCTGACATGGCCGAGGCCGGGACGGCTCGCGCACGCGCGGTCTGGGCTGCGCGACGGCCCACCCCGACACCACCGGCACCGCACGAACGACCGCCCCACTGGGCGGAGGAGGGCCCCGCGACCGCGTGGCTCCCTCCGCCCAGGTGGCCCACGTCCGCACAGTCCTTGGCCGAGCGGAACGCCCGGTCCACCTTCGCCCACACAGACGCAAACACGCCCCGGTGACCGTGGTGTTCGACCACCAGTTCTGGCAGCTCTCCACGGCAGGGCTCCTCAGGAAGCCGGGCCCAGGGACCGCCCCGTCCATCGCGTGACCGGCCCCGGTCACCCGGACCACTCGGGGAAGAGCAGGAGCCGGTCGAGCCCGTCCAGGCGAACCGACTCCCCCATCCCGATCATCCGCATGATCTCCCCCGGAAGCCGTTCCTGGTCGAGGCCGAGCAAGGCCGTGGGCAGGGGGGCCGGTTCACCACCACCGGCGTCGCTACTCCCGGCATCACCGGCGCGGAGCAACACGCTGGGCAGGAGGGCGCCCTGGGCCTGCGCGGCGGCTTCCGCGGTCAGCAGGGGGAAGATCCTGGCCGGAGCGCCGAGCCGGTCCCAGCCGAGGCGGTCGAACAGGCCCGGATCCAGTTTCAGGGAGAGGTCGCCGGTCAAGCGGCGCACGCGTGCGGCGAAGAGCGGCCACCGGGTTCCCGGCACCGAGACGAGCATCACGGTGTCCTGACAGACGGCTCGTAGCGCTGCCCAGGCTTGCGGGGTGCGGTCGCGCACGTCCTTCCGGGCGTGGGCGAGGTCCGGGCTGCCGCCAGTGCCCACCAGCTTTGCCATCAGGACCGGTTCCAGGAGCGTCCAGGCGATCCGGTCGGGAAGCAGGACCGCGTCCAGGTCCCCGGTCGCCTCCGCGACCACCGTGGTCCGGGCACTGAAGTCCGCCGGACGGTCGAAGAAGCGGTCCCGCAGGCCTCCGTGACGGCCGGGGAGGATCGTGGTCAGGTCCGCGAGCGTCGCCCCGCCGCCCCCGTTCTCGCCCCCGTTCCCGCCCTCATTCCCGCCCGGGCCGAGCAGGGCGTCGATGGCCTCCTGGAGCCGGACGCGCTCCTGGCCGATCACGTGGGCCGACGCTTCGAGCGCCATCAGGCGCCGCAGCCGGGAGGCGCGGAAGACGACCTGCCGGTACAGGTCGTTGAGGGTACTGCCCAGCAATCGCCCCTCGTGGACGATCACCGGGCGCAGGTCGGCGGGCAGCACCGGGAGCCGGCGCAGCAGTGCACCCCGAGGAGGTTCCTGCCCCCGCCGGGCGAACATCAGCCGCAACGCCTCGGCCCCCGTGCACAACGAGCCGTCGTCGGACCGGGGCCTCTCCCCCGCGGGCGGGCTGACGAGCCCTGCGCGGTCGCCCGCCCTGACGACGTGGCACCGCTCGTGGACGATGTCCGCCAGTGTCCCGCGGTCGAGATCGAGCGCCTCGCACAGCCGCTCCCGGTACCAGGGGTGGACCATCGGCGCAGCCAGTTCGATGTGGCCCGCCCGTCGACGCCGGACCTCGCTGCCTGTCACCTCCACCCCACACCTCGGGCAGACCTCGCCTACGTGGTGTCGGCCCCGGAGCCTCCCGCAGCCGCACCGGTGGTCGCGGACCGGTCCGAAGACGCTCTGGCAGGCCAGGCCGCCCGGCTCCGGCAGCCGGGTCCGCAGGTTCCAGGTGTCAGCGTTGCGCACCTCGCCGGAGGACACGGCGAGGACCTGCTCGTCGTCGACGGCCTGGAAGGACAGCCGGTTCCCGTCCCACACCGGCTCGACGCAAGCGGCGCGCAGTAGTCGGCCCCAGTTGCGGACCGCCTCCAGCGGTGCGGAATCCCATGTGGGTGCCTGCCCGGACGGTGGCAGCGGGATCTCCCGCAACGACGTCCTGCCCATGAGCAGGAGTTCGTGGAAACCGAGGCGCCCGTCGACGGCGTCGCTCCGGAGTGCGTGGATCTCGAAGGCGGTTCGGCTCGCGCCGTGTCGCAGCAGCCAGGCCAGGTCGGCGAGTCGGACGGGTTGCCCCGGGTCGCTTTCCTCGGTCCGTATCGGGAGCTGCTGAACCAAGGAGTACCGGCCGGTCGCCCGGGCGCGGACGACGGATCGGGAGCGCTCGTCAGGACGGAGGCGGACGCCGACGATCCCGGGTTCCCCGCCGGCCGCCCAGGGGTGGTCGGGGCCGACGAGCACGTCCGCCCCGCGGCCGTCGTGGGTGCCGCACACCACCGCCCTGGAGCCGTCCGGGCCGTACAGGACGTCGCCGGTCTCCAGGGGCTCCGTCGTCGCCAGGCTGATGCTGATCCTGACGCGCTCGTCGGGGCGCAGCACCCCGTCCTGAATCACCCGGGCCGGCTGCCAGTCGGCCTCGAAGCGTTCGGCCGTCGTCGTGGTGATGTGCACGCTCAGCACCCGCGCGGGGTGGCGGCCGGCCCATCGGAAGGACGCATCGCGGTGTTCGTGGGCCTTCTCGCCGAAGATCGCGCGCAGCAGCCGCTGCTCGTCGGTCAGGCTCTCCTCGGTGCGGGGTGTGCTGATGCCGACGAGGAGGTCACCCGGTTCGACCGTCGCGCCGGGCAGCACGATGCCGTCCGGGGCGAGCACCCGGCAGAGGTCGGGCTTCACCTCCGGCGGCTCGGCGGTGAGTTCGTCGGGTCCGAGCGGGGTCGTGCGCAGGGACACGCCGACGTGCTCCAGGCCCGAGCCGGAGAGGCTCCCGGGCGCGGACAGGCCGGGTGAGACCAGGGCCGCGTCGCCCCGCAGGTCCGGGGAGACGGCCACCTTACAGGGCCGGTAGAGATCGACGCCGCGTGCCAGGGCGCCGTCAGCGGGCTGTTCGGCGGCGAGGGCGTAGCCGACCCTGCGGGCGAACCTGGCGGTGAGCCCGTCGGAGGGTCGGCGGCGCGCGGGGCGGCGGGTTCCGGCCTGGGTGGCGATGACGGCCCGCAGTTCGGACCCGGCGGGGAGGTTGCGGCCGGTGACGGCGCGCCGGAAGGCGGCCTCCAGGATCCGTTCGACGTCGGTCTGGCGGTCGTACCGGGGCTGGTCCGCGATGGTGACGAACTGTCCGGTCGGCCGGTCCTGTCCGCGCCGGTCCCGGACGTCGCCGACCCAGAGCAGGTCCGGCAGGTCGAAGACCAGGTCGTCGTCCCGTTCGGTCAGTCCGAGCAGCAGGGGCAGCTGCATCAGTTCCAGACTCCGGTGGTACCCCGGCTGCCCCGGTCGGCGGATCCTCAGGTCGAGGGTGAGCGGGATCCGGCAGTCGGAGGGGTGCACGCCGCCGTTGCGGATCCGCCGCCAAAGGCTCAGCGTCACCCGGGTTCCGCACCGGTCGCAGGTGACGTACCCCGCCGTGGTTGCGCACCTGGGGCACCGGGGGCGCTGCGCGGGCAGCCGGCCGTTGCCGGAGACCGCTCGGCAGCGGCACGCGTGGTCGTAGCGGGCGGCGTGCCCCGTCCGGTGTCCGCAGGAGCAGGCCCAGGTGCCCAGGTGGTAGCCGGTGAGGTCCACCTCGACCGGCGGCTCCCGGCCGTCGTCGTCCTCCGTCAGCCGCATCGGGAACAACCGGTTCAGGGCCCGGTGCAGGCCGGTCTGCCGCCGGTCGGCTGCGGGCACGTCGAGCTGGAGGAAGTCGGCGAAGCCCTGGCAGTGCCGTCGGTGCAGGAGCGCGTAGTCGTCGTCGCGCTCGATCGAACGCCGGCCGAAGAGCAGCCGCGCGTAGCGCAGGGGGTCGGGCCGGACCCCGGTGAAGTACGCCAGGCCGAGGTCGAGGTCCTCGCGCAGGGCGAGTTCGCCGAACCGGCCGAGGCGCAGCTCGCGGAACTCCTCGTCGGTGAGGAGGTCGTGCACCTCGTCGGGGAGGTCGTCCTCGACGGCGTAGCGCACGACGGTGGAGAGCGCGTAGTCGCTGCGGTGCGTGCGCCACTGCCGGGCGTCCAGGGCCAGTTGCTCGCGGTAGGTGCCCTGCGCGATGCCTGCGGCGACACGGTCGCGGAAGGACGGCATCTAATGCTTCTCCAGGAAGTATTCCCTGAACCGGTTGTGACAGAAGGTGTAGGACTGCCGGTGCTCGCCGGTGCGCAGCAGGAACCGCTGCAGGTCGCGCAGCACCCGTTCGAGCGTCCCGCCGGTCAGGCCGGGGATGCGGAGCAGGTCGTCGCGGTGCAGGGGGGCGTATGCCGCCAGGATCCGGCCGAGCACCTGGTCGTGCAGGTCGGTGTCGACGGACCGGTGGAGCTGGTCGAACTGCTCGTCGAGGTAGGGGTACAGGCCGTTGGGGGTCCGTCGGACGGTCTCCGGGGTGAGCCTGCCGTGTTCGACGTCCTCGACCAGGAAACGCAGGTAGAAGGGGTCTCCCTCGGACACCTCGTGCAGGGCGTCGACGAAGCCGGCCCGGTGGCCGAGGGCGGCGCCGGCCGGGCCGGCGTGGTTCAGCAGCAGCTCCCGGACGGCTTGGGTGGCCAGGCCGCCGAGCGTGACCCGCAGACCGATGTCGTCCGGTGTCAGTCCCACTTCGGAGAGGTAGGAGCGCTCGCCCTGGGAACGGGCCGACAGCAGGACGAAGAGGTTCTTCGGCAGGCGTCGCGGGAGGAGGCCGTACAGGAAGCTGGGGTGGCGGTCCACCTCGTCGATGGCATCCAGCACCAGCACGGTGGGGTCGTTGCGGTCGGTTCCGACCACTTCGAGGAACCGGGCCGCCAGCGCGCGCCCGCCGACGGGGGCGGCCCGGTGCGGGTCGAGCTGCTCGCAGAGGTTGGCGAGCAGGTCGTCGAGCCGGGTCGGGTCGAAGGCACCGCCGGCCGTCTTGTAGCGCTGACTGATGAAGTGGTAGAGGTAGCCGGGCTGTTGTCGGACCAGCACGGCCAGCAGCGAGGTCTTGCCGTACCCGGAGAGCCCGTCGACGAAGACGTATCCGCGGTCGTGCCCGGCGATGTGCTCGCGGATGGCGCCGACCTCGCGGTCGCGGCCCGCGAACTTCTCGGTGTGGTGGTCCAGCAGGTGCTGGAAGAACCGCCGTGATCCGCCGGTCGACGGCCCTTGCCCGGCGCACGGGAGCGGGGTCGCGGCTGGTCCCGTCTCCTGGGTGAGGGCGCGCGCCCACAGCTCCCCGACCTGTTCGGCTACCGCTGCTTCTTCACGCCCGGCCAGACGCGCCAGGACGGTGGCCACGGCCACGGCGGCTTCGACCTGGCGCGGGAGGGTGGACTCCGACAGGATCCGGCGGACGGTGTCTCCGCTCGGCGCGTCCGGGAGGTCGTCGTCCTGTGCGATCAGATACGCGATGTCGTCCGTGGCCGGAGCGCCGGCGCGTGCGTAGAGCTCGTACAGGAGGGCCTTGAGTTCGCCCAGCGGACCGGGTTCGACGACCGGCGGCCGGACGGGCCGTGGCCGTGGCCGTGATGTACGGCGCCCTGCGCGCGGCTGTTCGTCCCTCATGCGCCAAGCATCGCGCAGCGCTTGCCCCGTCCGCGCGAGTTCGGCGCGACTGGGCTCGACCCGGCGCAACCGGGCGCGGCCCGGATTGAGGGTCCTGACGGGCCGCAGGCTGGTGGAGAGGTCGGCCGACCGCAACGTCCTTGCCCCGAAGCCCCTTGGAGCCGCGCCGTGTCACCGTCTCCGCAGGAGAACCCGTCCGTCCCGGACCCGACCCACCGACCGGCCGATGCCGCGTCCCGCCCCGTCCCGCTCTCCGAGCACCCCGAGGACCCTGCCGACGTGGCACCGCTGCGCCGCGCCTTCCTGCGCGGGGTGTGCGTCGAAGCCGGCAAGACCTTGTTCCGGGAGGCGTGGAGGATGATCACCGACGAGTGACGTCCGCCGTCCAGGTCGCGACCGCACCTGACGGCCGCGCACCGAGCCCGGCGGCCACCGCCGGGCTCGGTGCGGTTACGGGCGCGGTGCCGGCGGCCCGGACCAGCCGGCGCCGGAAGTCGGGCGAACCTGCGGAGCCAGACACAGCCATGTCCGGCAGCAGTCACCCGATCACCGGGTCACCCCCACGGCACCTCCACCGATCGGTGGTAGTGCCACCCGAGCCCGGACCACCGCGGCGCGTGCGTGGCAAGCCGTACCCGGTATTCCTCCCATTCCCGCCCGTCGACCGGCGACCACCCGATCTCCGCGACGCCGGGGAGCCGCGGCAGCGTCATGTACTGCACCTCCTCGAACGTCGCCACCCGCTCCGTCCACAGCGCGGCCTCGGCGCCGTGCACCTGGCTCTCGGTGACGCCGGGGATGTAGGTGACCGGGTCCCAGGTGTAGCCGTCCTGGACGTCGGTGTAGCCGGCCCAGTCGTGCCCGATCGGCGTGTTGGCGTCGTACTTCATGTCGAAGTACGCCTTCTTGCTGGGCGAGAGGACGAGCGTGGCGCCCTGGGCCAGCGCGCCCCGGGCCTTCGCGGCGTTGGCCCAGAACTGGACGACGGTGCTGGGGGCGATGTCGGCGAGGCCGACCTCCTCCCAGCCGACCATCCGCTTGCCGAGGCCGTGCACGGTCTGCTGGACGCGGCTGATGAACAGGCGGTAGTCCTCGGGTGCGGTCGCCAGCGCCTCGTCGCCGCCGATGTGCAGGTAGGGACCGGGGGTGAGGTCCGCGAGTTCGCCGAGGACGTCATCAACGAACCGGTAGGTGACGTCCTTGTCGATGCACAGCGAGTTGGGAATGCCTTTCTCGCCCGTGTAGAGCGGCGGTGCCACACCGTCGCAGGTGAGTTCGGCGTAACTGGCCTGGGCCGCGTTGACATGGGCGGGCATGTCGATCTCGGGGATCACCATGATGTGGCGTTCCGCGGCGTGGCGGACGATGTCCGCGTACTCGCGCTGGGTGAAGTAGCCGCCGGGGCCGCCTCCGACCTCGGTGGAGCCGCCGTAGGTGGCCAGGCGGGGCCAGCTCTTGATCTCCAGGCGCCAGCCCTGGCTGTCGCTGAGGTGCAGGTGGAGGCGGTTGATCTTGTACAGGGCGAGGATGTCGATGTAGCTCTTCACCTCGTCGGCGGTGAAGAAGTGCCGGGCCACGTCGAGCATGGACCCGCGCCAGGGGAACCGCGGCGCGTCCTCGATGTGCAGGGGGGAGATGGTCCACGGTCCGGCGTGCGGGGTGCCGGACTCCGCCGCGGCGGGAAGCAGCTGGCGCAGCGTCTGCGTCGCGTGGAAGAGACCGGCCGGCTCGGCGGCGCGCAGGTGGACGCCCCCGTGGGTCACGTCGAGGCGGTAGCCCTCGGCGGAAGGGGTCTCGTCGTCGACGGCCAGGGTGATGGCCTGCGGGGTGCCGCCGGAGGTGACCACCGGGACGGCATGGCCCGTGGCCCGGCGCAGCCAGGTGGCGAGGTACTCGGCCGTGCGGCGGGCCTCGGGGGCCGGGTGGCGCACCACGACGGCGGTGTCGGCGGTGATCTCGAACGGACGGCCGCCGGTCATCCTCAGCGAGCGGGGCTTGGGGATGAGCGCGGGCGTGGGCGGCGTGACGGGCGCGGTGCGACCGGGAGCCGCGACGGCGGGGGAGGTGAGGTGGACGGCACCGGCGAGACCGACGGCGCCGGCGATGAGGACACTGCGGCGGCGGGGGCTGTGCTGCATCGTTCGTACTCCGCTCAGGCCAGGGTGAGGTGGGGTTCGAGCGTCACCTCGAAAAGGCGGTCCCAAGGCAGTTCGATGTGGATGTCACCGACGGCGGCGAGCTTGGCGGTGCGGGTGGTCGCACCGCGGTAGCCGAGGACGAGGTGGTGGCCGGCGAAGTGGTCGGTGAAGTACTGGCGGGTCACCGGGGCGAGACGGTCCTGGACCCAGCCGTCGAAGACAGCCTTCTGCTCGGCCGTCAGGTTCAACGGGTTCCACCCCTTGGACCTGGCCTCCGCGTAGGCGGCCTTCTGGAGGACGTTCTTCCAGTGGTCGTCCTTGACGAACCGGTAGAGCAGGTACTCCGCGTGCGCCCGGCCCGGGTCGGTCAGCGCCGGTACCCCCATTCCGCTGGTCGAGCGCTTCAGGAAGGCCCAGCGAGCGGTGCCGTGGGCCAGGGCCAGACCGAGGGCGTTGCCACCGGTGTTCCAGCCGGAGTACGACAGCAGCGCGGCCAGGTCGACGCGCTGTTCCAGCTCGGCCACCAGGTCGTGGTCGGCACGGTTGACGAAGATCGGGTCCACCACGACGACCGGCTCCCCGGCCGCCGTCAGCCCGGCGACCCGACGGGCGAACGCGGCGAGGTCGGCCGGCCGCTGGTCCTTGTTCGCCGAAGGGGTGTTGACCATGAGCACCAGGTCGGCGCGGCCGGCGACGACGGTGCCGCCGACGGACTTCACGTGCCGGCGGATGTTCTCCGCGAACGGGATGCCTTCGAGTTCCGCCGTCCACTGCTCGCCGGAGATCCCGGCGTACTCCACCCGGTAGGTGGGCGAGGTGCCCGCGGCGATCAGCCGGGCGACCAGCAGCGCGTCGACCTCGTCCGCGCCGGGGAAGACCTCGACCCGCCGGCCGACCCCCAACTGCTCGACCAGCTTTTCGAGCTCGACGCGTTCGGCCCGGGCCAGGCCCACCGGGGCGGTGTCGTCCTCGGAGAGCACCAGATGGCTGATGGTGCCGTCGGCGACCCACTCGACCATCTGCCGGTTGACCTCGTGGTTGCGGGCCCGCGCCCTCAGGTAGTCGTCGACCACCGCGTCCGGGATGGTGGCCCGCACTGCCGTGAGCCGGGGCCGCAGCTCTTCCCGGCCGAGGTTCTCCACCTGGTCGTACAGCTTGGCCCACTCGACCAGCGCGGCCACGTACTGTTCGAGGTCGGGGTTGCCTGGGGTCAACGCGAGGCGCTGGATGGTGTCGTGGACCACGATCTGCGCGCTCGGCCGGGCCGCCCGCAGTGCCCGGATCGCCGCGATGTTGGCCCGCGCCGACTCAAGAGTGGGCGTGCCCGTGCGGGAGGCGATCAGGCCGCCGTAGGCGAGCATGCTCACCGAGATCACGTACTCGTCGGCGCCGGCCGAGCCCAGCCAGCGGGCGACGGCCGCGCCGTCCCCGGGCTGGAAGAAGCGGCCGAGGGTCTTGCGCGGCGGCAGAACGAGGTCGACGCCGGCGACGGCGGCGGTCATGGTCGGGCAGTAGACGTTGACGGGCCGGTCGTCGAGAGGGACGAGGGCGATCCGGCGGCTCGGACGTGAGGCCGCGGCGGCTGCCTGCGGGGTGAGGCCCAGCAGCGGGGCGGCCAGGACGGCGGCTCCAGCAGTAAGGACTGTACGTCTTCTCATCAGGGGTGCACTCCGTTCGCGTCGGCGTGAGCGGGAACTGACCGGGCCAGTTCCCTGGTCAGGTACAGGGGTGAGGTGATGGCGTTGCCCACCACCACGGCGTGTGCCCCAGCGGCGTAGGCGCGTCGCAGGTCTTCCGCTGTGCGGTAGCGGCCTTCGGCGATGACCGGAACGGACAGCCGCGCGACCAGGCGTTCCAGCAGGCCGAGGTCAGGCCCCGGGGTCTTCGGGGTGTGTGAGGTGTAGCCGGAGAGCGTGGTGGCGACGGCGTCGGCGCCCGCGTCGGCCGCGGCCTGTCCCTCCGCCTCGGTGGACACGTCCGCCAGGACGAGGGCGCCGGCGGCGTGCGCGGCGGCGACGACGGCCGCGAACGGTTCGGGCCGCGAACGGTCGGTGGCGTCGATGGCGACCAGGTGCGCCCCGGCCTGCGCGACGGCTCGGGCGTGCCTGCTGGTCGGCGTGATCACGACCGGCCCGGGGCCGTCCTTCCACAGGCCGATGACCGGCACGTCCACCGCCGCCCGCACGGCGGCGATGTCCTCGGGGGCGTTGGCGCGGATGCCCGCCGCGCCGCCGAGGACCGCCGCGGCGGCGACCCTCGCCTGCACGGCTGCGTCGCGCATCGGGTCGGCGGGTTCGTCCGGCAGCGGCTGGCAGGAGACCACCAGGCCACCGCGGAGGGTGTCGAGAACGTTCACTGGGGCTCCGTTTCGGTGGTGTGCGGGAAGGTGACCGACCGCGGCCGGCTGCCGGGTTCGGCAGGACCGGGACCAGCAGACCCGGGATCGACCCGCCCAGGACCGGCAGACCTCGGATCGGACGACCTCGGATCGGACGGCCTCGGACCGGACGACCTCGGACCGGACGACCTCGGACCGGACGGCAGGCACGTGGCCCGCCGGGTCATCGCCGCCCGGGCCGCGCCGACGGCGACCGCCGCGTCACCGAGCGCGGCCGGGACCAGCGTCACGTCGGCGTGGACCGGCAGCCGCTCGGCGGCATACGCGCTTCGGGCGTACGGCAGCAGCGCTCGGCCGGCGCCTCCGGCCACCACCACCGTCTGCGGATCGAGCAGCGCCACCAGTCCCGCGAGGGCCCGGCCGAGCGCGTGGCCGGCGGTGGCGAGGACCTCCACGGCGGCCGGGTCGCCGGCGGCGCAGCGGGCGGCGACCTCGCGGCCGCTCACGTCCGCCCCGGTGCGCAGCCGATAGGCGCGGGCGAGACCGGTGCCGGAGGCCACGCCCTCCAGGTGTCCGGTGCGCCCGCAGCCGCAGGTCAGCCCGTCGGCGTCCGGAGCCGGAAGATGAGCCGTCTCTCCGGCGCCGCCGCGCGCCCCGTGGTCGACCGCGCCGCCGCGGACCAGGCCGCCGCCGAGGCCGGTGCCGACCGCGACCAGCAGCACATGTGCGTGACCGCGGGCGGCCCCGGCCCAGCTCTCGCCGAGGGCGGCGGCGTTGACGTCGTTGTCCACCACGACGGGCCGGCCGATGCGCCGGGCCAGCGCATCGGCCACCGGTGTCCCGGCCCAGCCGGGCAGCGAGTCGGTGGCGTACCGGACGACACCGGTGGCCGGGTCGATGAGACCCGCCGCGCCGACGCCGACCGGACCGGCGCCGCCGAGCCGCCGGGCCAGGTCGGCGGCGGTCTCCAGCACCGCGTCCGGGCCCTGCGCGGCCGGGGTGTCGGCTCGTGCCTGGTCGAGCACGGCGCCGTCGGGTCCGACGAGGGCCGCCAGCGTCTTGGTGCCGCCGATGTCGATGCCGAGTGTGGCGTTCACTTCAGCCCCGTATGGGCGAGGCCCTCGATGAACTGCTTCTGGGCGATGACGAACACGATCAGCACCGGGATCGCGGTCAGCGACGCCGCGGCGAGCTGGACGTTCCACATGGCTCCGCCGTAGGAGTCCACGTACTGGGTGAGCGCCTGCGGCAGGGTGAACTTCTCCGGCGAGGAGAGGTACACCACCGGTTCCAGGTAGAGGTTCCAGCTCTGCAGGAAGGTGAAGATCGCGACGGCGCCGAGCGCCGGCCTGGCCAGCGGCAGGGCGATCCGCCAGAACGTGCCGAAGTAGCCGATGCCGTCGATCCGGGCGGCCTCCTCCAGTTCGTTGGGCAGGCTGATGAAGAACTGCCGCATGATGAAAGTGGCCAGGACACTCGGCGCGCCGAGGACCGGCACCAGGATCAGCGGCCAGTGGGTGTTGATCAGGCCGAGGTCGTTGAACATCTGGAAGAGCGGGACGATGGTGACCTCGCTCGGGATGAGCAGGCCCACCAGCACCACCAGGAACAGCGCGTTCTGGCCACGGAACTTGATGCGGGCGAAGGCGTACCCGGCGAGCGAGGACACGATCATCGTCCCCGCCGTCACCAACGCGGCGATGTAGAGGCTGTTGACGTACTGCTGGACGAACGGGCGCCCGTCGAAGACCTCCCGGTAGGCCGAGAGCGTCGGGTTGCTCGGGAAGAGCTGCGGCGGGTAGGAGAAGATGTCGCCGATGGGCTTGAACGACGACGTCACCATCCACCAGGTCGGGAAGACGAAGGGGATCGCGAGCACACAGAGCAGGCCGTACAGGGCGACTCGGGCGCGCAGCGGGATTTTACGATTCATAGAAGACCCACCTCTTGCGCATCTGCCACTGCAACACGGTGAGCGCCAGCACGACCAGCAGCAGCAGGATGGACAGGGTCGCGCCGTAGCCGAAGTGATGGAACTGGAAAGCCTGCTGGTAGAGGTAGTAGACGAGCACGGTGGTGGACAGCTTCGGGCCACCCTGGGTGAGCACCGCGATCTGCGCGAACACCTGGAGCGAACCCACAATGGTGATCACCGACGTCAGCAGGATCGTCGGGCTGATCAGCGGCAGGGTGATGGACCGGAACCGGATCCACGCGCCGGCCCCGTCGACCCGGGCCGCCTCGTACAGCTCCTTGGGCACGCCCTGGAGCGCGGCCAGGAACAGCACCATGTTCAGACCGACGTTCTTGAACACCTGCACGACGATGACCGAGAACATGGCGGTGCCCTCGCCGCGCAGCCAGTTGGGTCCGTCGATGCCGACGGTGTGCAGCAGGCCGTTGATGCCGCCGTTGTTCTGGAGCAGGAAGCCCCACACGATGGTCCAGGCGACCAGCGACACCACGACGGGAGAGAAGAACAGCGTGCGGAACACCGTCATTCCGCGCAGCTTCTGGTTGAGCAGGACGGCGAGCAGGAGGGCCAGGCCGAGGTTGAGCACCACCAGGCCGACCGAGAACAGGGCCGTGGACTTCAGTACCTGGGGCAGGTTGGCGTCGTCCAGCAGCTGGGTGTAGTTGTCGCCGCCCGTGTAGTGGAAGTCGCCGGCCAGCACGTTCCACTCATGCAGGCTGTACCGGAAGACGAGGGCGATGGGCAGCAGCACGAAGACGGCGCTGCCGAGGAGTTGGGGCGCGATGAACGCGAGACCGGCGAGCTGGTCACGTCGGCGCCGGGTCCAGAACGGACGTCGCGGCGGCTGCCCCGCGGTGGCGGACCCGCTCTTGGACGGGTCCGCCACCGCTGTTCGCGGGGAGACGGACATGGTCACTTCTCCAGCAGCGGGGAGATGTTCTTGCACAGGTCGCCGAGAACGCCCTTGACGTCGGCGTTCGGCTGCCACAGCGGGTCCAGTCCGGCGCGGACGCGCTGGGCGAGTTCGGCCTGGCCGGCGTGGCCCGGCTTGACCACACCCTTCTTGACGCCGCTGACGACCACGCTTTCGAGCTGGTCGTTCTTCAGCAGCGGGTTGGTCTTGGCCAGGTTCTCCGCGGTGAGCTGGGATTCCCGGGGCGGCGGGAAGTAGGCGGCGAGCTTGGCGGAGTTCTGCGGGTTGGTGAAGTAGGCGAGGAAGTCCTTGGCCTGCTTGGTGTGGCCACCCCGCTTGACCACGCCGATGCCGGCCTGGCCGATCACCGAGTAGTCGCCGCTCGGTCCGGCCGGCAGCGGCACCAGGTCCCAGTCGAACTTGGCGCTCTCCAGCAGTGACGCCCGGCTGATCTGGGTGATGGTCATCGCCGCGTCGCCGGTGAAGAAATCGGCGGACTCGCCGGGGCCCGGCATCGCCTTGTCCTCGAAGATCCCCTTGTGCAGGGCGGTCATCGCGTCGACCATCGGCTGGCTGTCGAAGGTGCAGGTCTTGCCGTCGGCACTCCAGGGCTCGGCCTTCCAGCCGCCCCAGAAGGTGGCCGCGTTGCCCCAGTCCTTGTACTCGAAGTCACGGATCACGATGCCGGCCTTGCCGGTGGAGCGGTGCACCTCGGCGCCCTCGGCGAGTGCGGTCGTCCAGTCCCACTTGCCCGCCTTGATGAGCTGGTCCGGGGTCTCCTGGCCGGCCGCCTTCAGCAGGTCGCGGTTGACGAAGACACCGAACGGCGAGGTGGAGAACGGGTACGCGTACAGCTTGCCGTCGCTCTTCCAGAGCTTGGTGGTGCTCGGGATCAGGTCGTCGTACTGGTAGCCGTCGGTCTGCTTCAGGGTGTCGTCGAGCGGCACCAGGGCCCCGGAGCTGACGAAGTCGGCCGCGTCCTTCTCGAAGACCCACGCGAGGTCGGGGGCGTTGCCGCCGGTCATCTGGGTGGTGAGCGCCGTGCTGTAGGTCTCGGACGGCAGCGGGTCGAACTTGATGTCCTTGACCTCGGGGTGGGACTTCATGTACTCGGCGGCGATCTCGTTGAAGAGCTGCAGGTGCGGCTTGTTGGACGTCCAGACCGTCATCCGCAGGGTCACCGGACCCTTGTCGTCCCCCGAGCCCTCTCCACCGCACGCGGCCAGGACCAGCGTTGCGGACATCGCGGCGGCGACCGTGGCCAGCCCTCTTCGTATCATCATGGTGTTCTCCCTCGGTGGTGCGTGGAGGCCTAGTAGCCCGTGATGTCGGGCCAGCGCAGTTCGACGCCGGCCGCGGTGAGCTGGTCCTGGAAGGCCGAGAGCAGTTCGGGGTTCTCCCGGACCGAGCGGGGGCGGGTGCCGTGATCGAGGCAGAAGGCGGCGAGCGCGCCGGCGGCCTCCCCGATGTTCCACTCGACCGGGTGGACCCGGTAGGCGCCGTTGGTGATGTGGGTGGTGCCGATGTTCTTGCCGGCGGGCAGGAGGTTCTCGACCCTCTGCGGAAGAAGCGCGCCCAGCGGGATCTCGAACGGGCTGCAGCCGACGTCGATGTAGGTGTCGCCGCCCGTCGAGGGGTGCAGGTCGATCCGGTACATGCCCAGGCCGACGGAGTCCGGGTACCGCACGGCGCCCCGCTCCCCGCGGACGGCGAGCGAGAGGTCCTGCTCGACGACGGTGTAGTCGGCCTTGATCCGGCGCGCCTCGCGGATGTACGGGGCCTGGGCCAGGCCGTCCGTGCCGCCGGTGATGTCGCCGCGCAGCCGCAGCCCCGGGAATCCGGTGCCGCCGTCCGGGCGGGGCGCCTCGGTCTGCATCCAGTACAGGAAGGCGAAGCTCAGCTCCCTGGCCCGGCGCAGGTGGTCGGCGGCGTCGGGGACGTCGAGGACGGGGCCTTCGAGGTAGTCGATCATCGGCCAGTTGACCAGGGTGATGTCGCTGGGGTACGCGCCGTCGGTGAAGGTGCCTCGGGCGGCGATCCGGCGGAACGTCCACAGGTTGGCGTTGCCGGGATTGACGCGCTGGTCGGCGTTGACCGCCAGCGGGTCGTCACTGGGGTTGGGGCTGAAGTCGTGCCCGACGCGCTCCAGCGTCCTGGGGTGCGGGTACTGCCAGGACAACAGCGGTCCGCCCCACACCTCGGGCTGGTAGGACCGCCAGAAGTCGTAGTCCGCGGGCTTGTCGATGGTGTGGTCGCCGTCGACGTGATCCATGGCGAAACACACCGATACGGCCTGCATGTTGAGCGGCTGGGCGACCTGCGGGGCGCTCGGCTCGCCGGTGTCGGCGGCGGACTCGAAGCCGGTGACGTACTCGGTGCCGGTGAGCGGCAGCAGGTCGCCGGTCTCGGTGGCGTCCAGCACGTAGGAGGCGGTGGCATGGACCTTCCCACCGGTGTCGCGGTGAGTCAGGGTCACCGCGGTCACCCGGTCGCCGTCGGTGTCGGCGGCGGTCGGCCGGTACGGCTGGAGGACGGTGAGCCGCCCGCTGGCGCGGTAGGGCGCGAGCATCGCCTCGATGACCGCCACCGCGACCCGCGGTTCGTGGCAGAGCTTGCTCACCCAGCCCCCGCCGGGGTTCAGTTCGAGGCGGGCCCTGGCCCGTTCGGTGAGCGGGTAGTGCCGGCGGTAGTAGTCGCGAATGCCGTCGCGCAGGGCCCGGTAGCCGGCCGTGACGCCGAACTGCTCCACCCAGGAATGCTCGTCCGGCGGCACTGCCTGGCTGGTGAGCTGCCCGCCGATCCAGTCGAACTCCTCGGTCAGCACCACGGTCCGGCCGGCGCGGGCGGCGGCGAGCGCCGCGGCGACGCCGCCCAGCCCTCCGCCGACCACCAGCACGTCGCTGCGTATCTCGGTCAAGAACGGTCCTTTCTCGGTTCGCCGAGGGTCTGCCCCTCGACGAAGTGGCACGGCAGAAGCCGCTGGAGCGTGGTGGTCGACCGGTCCTCCAGTAAGGCGGCGAGGAGTTCCACCGACTGCCAGCCCATCTCCCGGCGCGGAATGCGAAAGCCGGTGCTCGCGATGTCGGCGTCCGCCGACTCGGCCGGTACGCCGGTCACCACGACCGACAGGTCACCGGGCACGTCGACGCCTCGTTCCCGGGCCGCCCGGATCAGCGCGACCCCGTCCGCGTAGCCCTCGACCACGGCGGTGGTCACCCCGGCGGCGAGCAGCGCGTCCAGGGTCTCCCCCGCGGACCGGCCGGCCGTCCGCTCGTGCCGGCCACTCCCTCGGGTACCGGCGCGGAACCCGTTCATCCGGTCGTCGGCGGACTCCGCTCCCTCCCCCGCCCCGACGTAGGCGAACTCCCGGTGCCCGAGCTCCCGGGCCCGCTCGACCAGCTGCTGGGTGGCGGCGGCGTAGTCCGCCCCCACGCAGGGCACCGGGCCACCCGCGTCGTCGCGTCGGCCGACTGCCACGAACGGGTAGTTCTCGCGGTTCAGCCGGGCCAGCTCGTCGTGCGGTATGTCCCGGCCGAGCAGGATGCAGCCGTCGGCGATCCGCAGCCGGTTGTTCTCGTGGAACACCTTGCGCCGCCCGTCGGTGACCGGAGCGCTGGTGAACAGCAGCAGGTCGCACCTGAGCTGCTCGGCACACTCCTCGATGCCACGCAGGAACGGGTAGTAGAAGTCGGCGCTGGTGCTCGGGAACACCGATTCGTAGGTGAACACGCCGACGATCTGGTTGAGCTGACGCACCATGCGGCGGGCCACGGGGTCGGCCGCGTACCCGGTCTCCCGGATCACGTCGAGGACGCGCTGCCTGGTCTCGGGGGCGATGCGGGTCGTCGCGTCGGTCCTGTTGTTCAGCACGAGCGAGACCACCGCCTGGCTGACGCCGGCGAGGCGAGCGATGTCACGCTGCGTGATCCTTGGCACGGGGAACTCCTCCGGAGGCTACTGAAGCCCTCGCTGATAATACGTATTATCAACTCGGTGATCAGTGACGCTACTCGGGCCGTTACGCGGTGTCAACGATCCTGGTGGACTTTGTCAGGGATCTTGAAGAATCCAGGCGGGTGGTTGACATTTCGCAACATCGACTGATTTGCACCACCTCTGTGTTCCCGGTGTGGCAAGCGTCCGTTCACCCGTTGTCCGGTGGGGCGACGCACCAGCCCCGGCAATCCCCTCCCGGACCCCTGCACCGACTACCGCCCGTGAGCAGCCGAGGCCGCCGGTTCACCGGCCCTCATCGACCCGGCGCCGAGCGGCTCCGGGATCGAGGCGGGTCGGCCGTCCTGAGCACACGGATGACGGTCGACCTCCAGGTCGCCACCCCCACCCTCGCCGCCCGCGCCACCGGCGCCCGTGCCGAGCGCGCCGACACCCGCCGAGCGCTGGAGCGACCACGCCCCGGCGACCGCGGCGTACGACCTGAAATCCTGACTGGCCATCAGAAAGCCGGGCTGCCAAGCTCATCCGTCGGCAGACCGGCCGTCAGCGTGCTCCGCACGAGCTCCCCGCAGGGGACCTGAGGGATCCGGTCGACGGCGCCAGTGGGCCGGGGCGGGCGCCGGGTGCCGACCCTTGCCCCCGCCCCGGCGCACCGAGCCGCTACGCGTCGCCCAGCGGACGGCTGGGCAGTTCGCGACGGAGCACCGGGGCGATCTCGGTGAAGAACAGTTCCAGCGTGGCGAGGTAGTCCGCGCGGTCCAGGACCTCGCCGTCCACGTGCAGGTGGAGCAGCTCGTGGCCGAAGTGCCCGTGCTGGCCCAGCACCTTCTCGATGATCTGCTGCGGGCTGCCGACCAGCACCGATCCGTGCTCGATCCAGTCCTCGACGGTGTCGAAGCGGATCGAGCCGCCGTCGAGGGCTCGGTTGACCTTCAGCCGGGCCTCGAACACCGGGCGGTAGCGCGCCACCGCCTCCTGCGAAGTGCGGGCGCCGAAGTAGCCCGCCGTGCCCGCGCCGACCAGGGCGCGGGCCGGGTCGTGGCCGTACGCCGCCCAGCGTTCCCGGTAGTGGCGGACGATCGCGGCGTACGGGCCGATGGCGCCGGCGCCGTTGGGGGTGAACAGCGGGTCGCCGTGGCGGGCGGCGAAGTCGGCGGAGTCCGGGTTGCTTCCGGCGCCGTGCCAGATCCGGATCTCGGGCCGGAAGGGGCGCGGCAGTGGTTCGGCGTCCTCCAGCGAGCGGCCGAGCCGGCCCTGCCAGGTGACCCGCTCCTGCCGCCACAGCCGGCGGAACAGCAGGTAGTTCTCCTGGAGCAGCTCCCACTGGTTCTCCCGGGTGACGCCGAACAGGCGGGAGGAGCGCGGGTAGGCGCCCTTGGCGACGATCAGGTCCAGCCGGCCGCCGGCGAGGTGGTCCAGGGTGGCGTAGTCCTCGTAGGCGCGCAGCGGGTCGAGCATGCCGAGGGTGGTGACGGCGGTGAAGAGCCGTATCCGCGAGGTGACGGCGGCGATGTGGGCGAGCAGGACGGGCGGGGAGCTGGAGACGGCGGGGCGGTCGTGCCGCTCGCCGATGCCGTAGGCGTCGAAGCCCAGCTCCTCGGCGAACACGGCGTAGTCGACGAGTTCGCGGAGCTGATCGTGGTCCGGCTTGGCCCGGTCGGGCAGGTGGGGCAGGAGCAGGAAGCGCATGGCGGTCCCCCCGGTACGGCATCGAGTTGATGTGTCAACCCCAGCATGGGCGTGCCAGGTTGACACGTCAACCAGCTTCGGCGGTCTTCAGGGGGCGGGCCGGTCGTCCTTCAGCCGTTCCGTCAGGGCGGCGGAAATGCCGACGAGGGCCAGTCGCTGATCCTCCGTCAGGGGATCGGTGAGCCAGTGGCGGATGTGCGCCGCGCGCCGGGGCAGCGCGGCGGCGACGGCGGCCCGGCCCTCCTCCGTGAGGGCCACCACGGCGCCTCGCTCGGCGCCCGGGCAGGGCTCGCGGGTGACCAGGCCGCGCCCGGCCATCCGGGTCAGGTGGTGGTGCAGCCGGCTCTTCTCGAACTGGGTGACGCCGCTCAGCCGGTAGGGTCGCAGCTTCCCGCCGGGGGCGGCCAGCAGGGCCTGGAGGATGGCGAGGTCCGGCTCGGACAGGCCGGTCTCCTGCTGCAACTGCTGGGCCAGGCGGCGCCAGAACAGCACCTGGGTCTCGAAGAAGCCGCTCCAGACCTCGTCCTCGTGCTCGTCGAGCCACCCCGCCCGGTCTGCCCGCCCCGCCTGCTCCGCCCGCTCAGCCATGCGGCCGATGCTATCGATCGCACGGCGTTGCCTGCAGGTTGTCGGCGCCGCCCTTCCGGGCAGCGCCCCGTCGCCTCGCCTTCCTCGGCCTGGACGTCGGCAAAGGTGAGCACCACGGAACCTCGGCGCCCCGGGCGGGCGAGCGAGTCTTCGCGTGCCTGACCGAGGCCATCCTCCTCGCCTCCCGCATCGCCGGCCGGCCCGGGGCGCGGTACCGACGTCGTCACTACCGCGCCCCGGGCGGTGCGGCGTCAGGCGCCGCCCACGGCGCCGCGCTCACGCGCCCGGCGCGGCGGCGAGCTGCGCCAAGATCGGGTTCTTCACCACGTACTTGCGGTCCACGATGATTCTCTGGACCGGACCTGGGGATTGGTCACGCTGACCTTGCCACCGTCGCGGGCCCCGGAGACCCCGTCCCTGGAACTGCGCGGCACCCGGGAGTTGGATCTGATCGACGCCTGCTGGAAGCACTTCGACCGGACCTGGGCCATCGTTGAGGAGCGCGACGAAGTGAAGACGATAAGGGCTTCCACGACTGATCCACGACTTCGACTTCGACTTCGACAAGGTTCCTGAATGCGGCCAGGCGTCAAGGCTTTCCTCGCATGCGCCATAGCCGCATCTGTGGCTGACCCTGGCGTCATGCAGAAGTGAAGCCGGCCCGTCCGGCACTGCTGCCCGCGACGTGTCATTGCCATCAGATTCGGGCACCGGGTCCACGATCATGGGAATTCCCAGCCCAGGGCTGCAATAGCGATTTGGCGTGCCTGTTCCTCCCGGTGCGATCGACGCTTCCTACGGGCGTCGCCGCGAGGGTGGCGGCGAAGAGCTCCGGGTGAAGTTCGGGATCCGAAAGGAAGATCTCAGCGATCTTCCTTCCAGCATGGGCACCGGTGAGGAGCAGCTGAATTCCGGCGTGATCGAGTTCGCTACCCGCGACCTCGCCCCGTCCAGGGTGCCGCGGATCCACCGCGTGCGGGTGGGCGAGCTTGCGAGCTTCGCCGGTGCCACCGTGGCCGCGCCCGTCACGGCCGGAGGTCGTCCGGGTGTCGCCGCCCGCACGGGCGGGACGGCCGCGCCGGCCGGCGGATGCCGGAGGCGTTGCGGCGCGGGCGCTCGACAGCGGGTTCGGCGATGACGACGGGCACGCCGGTGGGTACGCGGGCACCGGTGATGCGGGCGAGTTCCTCGCCGCCTGCGAGGACCTTGGTGGTGACGGGGACGATGCCGGCCGAGGTCATCAGGCGGGCCGCCGCGCGGCGCTGGCTGGGCAGCACCAGCGTGACCACGGTGCCGGACGCGCCGGCGCGGGCGGTGCGTCCGCCGCGGTGCAGGTAGTCCTTGTGGTCGGTCGGCGGATCGAGGTTGACGACCAGGTCGAGGCCGTCGACGTGGATGCCGCGGGCGGCGACGTTGGTGGCGATCAGCGCGGTCACCCCGCCGGTGCGGAACTGCTCCAGGGTGTGGGTGCGCTCCGGTTGGGACTTGCCCCCGTGCAGGGCCGCGGCCTTGACCCCCTGCGCGAGAAGATCGTCGACCAGGCGGTCCGCTCCGTTCTTGGTGTCGATGAACATGATCACCCGGCCGTCGCGGGCGGCGATGTGGGCGATCGTGGCGTTCTTGTCGGCGTTGTGCACCTGCAGCACGTGGTGCTCCATGGTGCTGACCGCCGCCGCGGACGGGTCCACCGAGTGCGTGACCGGGTCCTCCAGGAAGCGCCGCACCAGGCGGTCGACGTTGCGGTCCAGGGTGGCGGAGAACAGCATCGTCTGTCCGCCGTCGGCGACCTGATCGAGGATCTCGGTCACCTGCGGCAGGAAACCCATGTCGGCCATCTGGTCGGCCTCGTCCAGGACGGTGATGCCGACCCGGTCCAGCCGGCAGTCACCGCGCTGGACCAGATCCTTCAGCCGGCCCGGGGTGGCCACCACGACCTCGGCCCCGCGGTTCAGCATCCACGCCTGGCGGCCGATCGACGTCCCGCCCACCACGGTGGCCGTCCGCAGCCGCAGCGCGTGGGCGTAGGGGGTGAGGGCTTCGGTGACCTGCTGGGCGAGCTCGCGGGTGGGAACCAGCACCAGGGCCAGCGGGCGCCCCGGCTCGGCACGCCGGCCGGCGGTGCGGGCCAGCACGGCGAGGCCGAACGCGAGGGTCTTGCCGGAGCCGGTCCGGCCCCGGCCCAGCACGTCGCGGCCGGCCAGCGAGTTGGGCAGCGTCGCGGCCTGGATCGGAAACGGAGCGGTGACGCCCTTGCGGGCCAGCAGCGACAACAGCGCCTTCGGCAGGTCCAGTTCGTCGAAGGACTCGACGGCCGGCAGCACCGGGGTCGTGCTCACCGGCATCGCGAACTCGTCCCGGGAGGAGGAGCCCCGCGAAAGACCTCGGCCATGGCCCCGGCCGCTGGACCTCCGGCCATCGGCCGGGCCCGACGCGCGCGAGGAGGAACCGTCCCCGGAGCGGGGTTCGGTTCTCCGGTACGAGGAGCCACTGGAGCGGTTCATGCGGGAAGACCTTCCTTCGGGCGGCGCGTCACGAGGAAGGCTCTGCGGCGCTGGGCCGGAGGAGACCGCAAGGGAACGGGCCGGAGACGCGGCGGGCGGAACGTGGACGGCGGACCCGTGGGACACCTCACCCGTGGGCGGCGCCTGCCGGGGAGGGGCGGGCGTGGCGGGCCTTGGACGGCGAACCCTCGCCGCGAACGGCCGGACGTCGACCCGACCGGAAAGCGCTTCGACGGCGCCCGAAAACGCCGGGGCCCGCACCGGGCAACATGTCTCGGTGCGGGCCCCTCGCTGCCGGGCGGGTGCCGGAGCAGAAGAACTACAGCGGGCGGATGTTCTCGGCCTGCGGGCCCTTCTGGCCCTGCGTGACGTCGAACTCGACCTTCTGGCCCTCGAGCAGCTCACGGAAGCCGTTGGCGTTGATGTTCGAGTAGTGGGCGAAGACGTCCGGGCCGCCACCCTCCTGCTCGATGAAGCCGAAGCCCTTCTCCGAGTTGAACCACTTCACGGTGCCGTTAGCCATCAAAATCTCCTTCATGGGCTGTCCGAAACCCGCACGGCGCGGACTTCGCGTCGCCGCGATGAGCACCCACCCGGGGAATGAGCCGGGAAAACAAAAATGCGCCTGCGAAACATCAGCAGGCGCACACAAAGTTCATGGGAACCACTACTGCAACTGATAACGACTGTAGCAGGCCCGGGTCCGCAACGGGTGAACATTTCTCCCCGGGTTTCGGAGGCACCGACTCCGAGGCCGCCACACCCCGCCGCCGATCACGCCAACCCTTCATCATCCCAGCCCACTTGAGGTGCCGATCGCGCCCCCGTCCGCCACTGGACCCTCCCGGCGGGGCGGGACAGCCTGCCGAAAGTCTCCCCCGGCGGGCCCGACCACGAGCGACGCCGCACCCCCACGGGGTGCACGAAACGTGCCGTAGGCCACACGGATTTCGACGTCAACGACTTCCGGCGCTCCACATGGTTCCGCTGCCGCGTCCTCCGGCGACCGGCCGGAAATGGCGACATGTGCAGTAGCCCGCCGGACCCGCGGACGGCCGTCACCGTCGCCCCGGAGCACCAGGCTCCGGCCGGCCCTCACGCCCCCGGTCACACCCGGGCGGGACCCGGGTACGGCAACGGTGTCGTGCCTGCCTCCCCGTCCTCGCGGGCTCGGCCAGGGGCGGCCGTCGAGCGTACCGGGCACTGGGCGCCCCAGACCCGGGTACTGGCCAGGGTCCGACACCGGCTCGACGGGCCCGCGGTCCCGGGATCGTCATCGTGATCGGTGGACGGACGCCGACCACCGGCTGCCGTTGCGACGAAGGAGCTGACGAGGGTGGAGCCTGACCGCAAGGGCGTGCCGGAGGGGACGGGGAATCCGCTGTCGCCGCCGCTGAGCGGACGCGCCCGGGAACAGGAGGCGCTGGATCGGCTGTTGCTCGACGTGCGCCGCGGGCACAGCCGCGCGCTGGTCCTGCGCGGGGAGTGGCGTGCTGCGACATGGCACCTCCGGCACGAGTTCCTCCCGGAGGAGCTGCCCCCATCCTACGAACGGGAGAACCGGCCGAGCCGCGCGCTTTCGACGGGTGGGGGGTGCGGCCCGCGCCGGCCGGGCGGGCCGTGAGCCCGGCACGGCCGACGGCGCCGCCTCACCAGGCCCGGCGGTGCAGGGCCATGTGGACGGTGTCCATGGCCTGGAGCAGCGCGGCCCGGCTGGTCCCGGTGGGGTGGAGCGCGCCGACCAGCAGGAAACCGTGCATCACCCCCTGGTAGCGGGTCGATACCACCGGGACGCCGGCCGCGCGGAGCCTGGCGGCGTAGGCCTCGCCCTCGTCCCGCAGCACGTCGGCCTCCGCGGTGACCACGAGGGCCGGAGGAAGCCCCGCGAGCTGCTCCAAGGTGGCCCGCAGGGGCGCCGCGGTGGCCTCGGACCGGCGGGACGCGTCGGGCAGGTAGTCGTCCCAGAACCGGCGCATGTGCTCGCGGTGCAGGAAGTAGCCCGTCGCGAACCGGTGGTAGGAGGCGGTGTCGAAGTCCGCGTCGGTCACCGGGCAGAGCAGCACCTGGTGCAGCAGCCGCACGTCACCGCGGCGGCGCGCGAGCAGTGTCACGGCCGCCACCAGATTGGCGCCCGCGGAGTCGCCGACGGCGACGATCCGGTCCCCCGCCAGTCCGATCGCGCGGCCGTGCTCGTGGATCCAGCGGGCCGCCGCGTAGCACTGCTCGACGGCCACCGGATAGCGCGCCGCGGGCGCCCGGTCGTAGTCCACGTACACGACGGCGGCGTCCGCCCCGAGGGCGAAGTCCCGCACCATCCGGGCGTAGCAGGCGGCGTCGCCGAGCGACCAGCCCAGGCCCGGCAGGAAGAGCACCACCGGGGCCGGCTCGGAGGTGCCGGTGGGCCTGGTCACCTGAACGCGTACCCGGCCGGTCGGTCCGCAGGGCAGGACGAGCCACTCCGTCTCGGTGCCGTACGGATCGTCCGGCTCCTGGTCGGCGTCCGGCTTGACGCTCGAAAGGCTGTCGAGGGCGAGGAAGGAGAGGTCCGGCAGTTCCGTCGCCGCCGCGCCGGCGCGGGCGTCCAGAAACTCCTGGAGCTCCCGGTCGAGCACCAGTCTTCGGGCCCGGTCGGGCGTGGGGTCGGCCAACTCTGCTCTCCTGGCGTGATCGGAAAGGCGCTGCGCGCGGCACGTGCCCCGGGTGTCCACCCGGTCCACACCGAACGGAAGGTCACCCTCGGACGCCACGAGCACACGGCCCGACGCTACTGCCGGGAGTCGGCCCCAGTGGTCTGATCGTGCACGGATTCTATGCCGGGGCGAGCGCCTCGTCATCCGGCGGCGGTCCGCAGCTCACCCCGGGTCCGGGTTTCCTCCTGCTCGGCGGACCGGGCCGCCCGCCCCGTGTCGCGATCGTGCACGATGGGGCAAGCCCCGGTGCACGGGGAGAACAGCGCGCGGGGGGTCACATGCGCGGGGTCAGGAGGACCGACGGCCGTCGGCCTGTGCGGCGTAGGCCTGCCACTCCCGGGGCGAGATCCCGTAGGCGTCGCGGAAGGCGCGGCTGAAGTGGGAGTGGCTGACGAACCCCCACCGGTGCGCGACGGCGGCCACACTGGTCGACCGGCGGGACGGCCGCTCCAGTTCCCGGCGGCAGGCGTCCAGCCGGCGCTGCCGCACCCACTGACCCACGGTCGTGCCGTCCTGCTGGAACAGCTTGTGCAGGTAGCGCACCGAGATGTGCTGCGACCGGGCGATCGACTCCGGCGCCAGGCCGGGATCGGCGAGGTTCTCCTCGATGTGGGCGCGGATCCGCGCCAGCAGGTGCGCCGAGCCGCTCGGGTCCTCCGGGGCTTCGCGCTCCAGCAGTTCGGTGACCAGGACCGCGAGGATGTCGGAGGTGCTGCGCGCGAGGTAGTCGCCCGGCCGGGCCCGGTGCGCCCGCGCCCGGGTGGCGAGGGTCCGCAGGAGCTGCGAGGCGAGCGACCCGACCCCGTCGCTCCCCCGCGCCACCAGCCCGCCCGTCCGTCGGACGTCGTCGCGGCACACGCCCAGGTAGAAGCACGGCACGCGGTACCGGACCATCCGGCAGCCGGCGTCCCACAGCAGGCCCGCCGGGTGCGGGGAGGTGCCGATCAGCAGGTCCCCGGGAGCCAGCACGGTGCTGCTGCCGTGGCGCCGGACGAGGGCCGGACCGTCGACGTGCAGGACGACGTAGAGGCAGTCCTCGGGGTCGACGCCGGGAGGCGCGGAGAGGATGTCGATGCAGCCTTCGGTGTCCCGAGCGAGCCGGGGGTGCTCGTGCTCGGGGAGGGGAGCGGGTCCCGACGGGATCACAGGGGGCTCCGATCGGTTCGTGGGGTGCTGGGTCGGGGGACGGCCGCTCACTCACCGCACACCGTGATCAAGGTCGTCCCGGCGCCATTCATACAAGGACCGCAACAGGTAGACAAAAGTTCAACAATCGCGGCTTCCGCGGCGCGAACCGGTCCGGACGAGCCGCCGCCACGGTCGGCGCCCGCCCGCCGGACACGTTCGGGAAGGCGTCAGAACGCCTGCGGCGCAAGGGTCTTCGGCCCGGAGCGGCACGGCGACGGCAGCCGGCGCGGCCCGCCGGACCGGCCAGGCACGCCGGCCGGGCGCCCCCGTTCCGTCCCCTTCCGCCACCGATCGGTGCGCAGACCGGCGCGTCGTGGTGCACCGCCGGAACATCGACCGCCGACGCGCTTCCCGCGGCACCCCGCGAGGCCCCGCCCCACCCGGCACCCACGGACGGCGTACCCTCGGGTAGCCGCGAACGGCGGCCGGACAGGATCGTCCGCGAACATCGTCCGCGAACACGGGCGGAACCGGGCTCGGACAGGGCGAGTGCAAACGGGAAGGCGTCAATGGCAGGGTCGGGCGGTCCGCTGTCCCGCAGTGGCCTCCGCGGGCGGGAAGCCGAGCTCGAAGAGCTCCGGGCGCTGATCGCCTCGGTGGCCCGCACCGGAAGCGGCGGGCTGGCCCTGATCCAGGGGGAACCGGGCATCGGGAAGACCACCCTGCTTGCCGAGGCCGTCTCCCGGGCGAGGGCGGCGGGCTTCTCGGTCGGCCTCGGCCGGGCCGACGAACTGCACCACATCGTGCCGCTCTCCTCGCTGGCCGCCAGCCTCCTCCAGGGCGACCCGCCGCTGCTGCCCGGCGACGCCTTCGGCGACCTCGCCCGCCATCACGACCAGCGGATCTGGCTGGTGGAGCGCCTGGCGGAGGCGATCGAGGCCAGGGCCTGCAGCGCGCCGGTGCTGATCGGCCTGGACGACGTGCAGTGGGCCGACGCGCTCAGCCGGTTCGCCCTGCAACAGCTCCCGACCCGCCTGCGGACCTCGCCGGTCCTCTGGATCCTGACCGGGCGACGGGAGCCCGCCGGACCGGCGGAGGAGGTCCTCGCGGCCGTGACCGGCAGCCTGCCGACGGTGACGGTGTCCCTGGGCCCGCTGTCCGGCGCGGCCATCGGTCAGCTGGCCGACGACACCCTCGACACGGCGGTCGACCCCTGGGTGCGCGACCTGCTCGACGGCGCCGGCGGGAACCCGTTCCTGGCCGTCGAGATGCTGGCCGGGCTGCGGACCGTCGACACCTCGGCGGAGGTCGTGCCCTCCCGGCTCGTGGTGGGCGTGCGCGCCCGCCTCAAGTCCCTGCGGCCGGAAACGCTGCGCTTCCTCCAGATGGGAGCGGTGCTCGGACGCCGGTTCGGCTTCCCCGAGGCCGCCGCGCTCTGCGACCGGCCCGCCGCCGCGCTGATCCCGGCCCTCGAAGAGGCCGTGCGGGCCGAACTCCTGGACGACGACGGCGAGCAGCTGGTCTTCCGGCACGACCTGCTGCGCCAGGCGGTCTACGCCGACATCCCGCCATCAGCCCGGAAGGCCCTGCACCGTGAGGCGGCGCACCGCCTGGTCGCCGCGGGCCGGCCGCCGGCCGACGCGGTGCCGCACCTCCTCCGGGGCTCGCTGCCCGGGGACGAGGAGGCGGTGGCGCTGCTGCGGCGGGCGGCCGACGACGTGCTGCCGGTCACCCCGGGCCTGGCCGCCGACCTCATCACGCGCGCCCTCGACCTGGTGCCCGCGCCGGGGCCGCTGAGGTTCTCCGTGGGCGAGCAGGCGATCCTCACCCTGACCCGGGCCGGCCGGAACCGGGAGGCGCTGTCGGCGGGCGACCGGCTGCTGGCCGAGCGTCCGCCGCTGGAGGTGTTCGGCCGACTCCAGGCCGCCCTCGGCGGGACGCTGTGGACCATGGACCTCACCGAGGAACTGCGCCGCCGCACCGAAGCCTCCCTCGCCGTGGGCGGCGCCGCCCCGGAGGTCTGCGCGCGGCTGGCCGCCCTGCGCGCCCTGGCGCTGTCCCGGGGCCGCGATCTCGCCGCGGCGCGCGAGGCCGGCGAGGGCGCGCTGCGCGACGCCACCGCGGCCGGGGACCGCGAGGCCCATGTGCTGGCCCTCTCCGGACTCGGCGAGATCGCGCTGAACGCGGGTGAGAACGCGCTCGCGTTGGCGCGCTTCGCGGCGCTGAGCGCCATCGATTCCATGTTCCTCCCCGAGGAGATCGTCGCGCACCTGCACCTGGACGACTTCGGGTCCGCCGAACGCCTGCTCCTGCGGGCGGCCGACGAGGCCGGGACGATGCGTCAGGCCATGCTGCTCTGGGCGCAGGGCCAGCACGATCTGGGCCTCGGCCTGCTCGACGACGCCGATGCCGGCCTCGCGACCATGGAGCGCCTGGAGAACGAGGTGCGGATCCCCGTCCAGCAGGTGAACGGCCGCGTGATCCGCTCCCGGACCGCCCTGCTGCGCGGCGACCGGGAGGCGGCGCGGGAGCACCTGGCCGCGGCGCGGGAAGGACTCGCGGTCAAGCCGAACCCCGGCAACACGGCCGCGGTCCGCTTCCTGGAGGCCGTCCACGCCGAGGCCGAGGGGGACACCGGGCTCGCCGTCGACCGGATCCACCAGGTCCAGCGGGAAGGCTCCTTCATGCGCTGGCGACTGCTGCGGGACTGGGTCGACTCCGCGGTCCGGATGTCCCTGCGCGACGGGAACCACGAGCTCGCCGAGGACCTCGCCGCGCAGGCCGAGGCCCACGCGGAGCGCAACCCGTCCGTGCCGACCGCCACCGGCATCGCCGCGCAGGCCCGCGGACTCGTGGAGAACGACCCCGCCCTGCTCGAACACTCCGTGGAACTGCTCGCCGCGAGCCCTCGTCCGCTGGCCCGGGCCGCCGCGTACGCCGACCTCGGGCGGGCGTTCCTGGCGGCGGGGCGCAAGGACCGGGCGGTGGCCGCACTGGCGAACGCGCGCGGCACGTTCGCCGAGGCGGGCGCGCACGCCGCGGCGGCACGCCTGCAGCGCGCGCTCGACGGTGCCGGAGCCGGCGGCCGGCGGGCGGCCGGCGCGCCGCGTCCCGTCCAGGGCTGGGCGTCGCTCACGGCCTCCGAGGAGAAGGTCGCACGCCTCATCGCCCAGGGCCACACCAACCGGTCGGCCGCCGACACGCTGGTGGTGTCCCCGCACACGGTCAACACCCATCTGACGTCCGTCTTCCGCAAGCTGTCGATCAGCTCCCGGGTCCAGCTCGCCAACATGGTCACGTCCCTGCCCGACCACTGACCGGAACCACTGACCGGGACCACTGACCGGGACCGGACCGGGAGCGACGGGAACGGGTTGGTACGTTCACGCGATGCCCGGACGCGCCCGGGCTCGGTTGACTGGGGCGTCCACTCCCCCGCCCGGCGGAAGGCCACCGGCATGTACCGCGCCACCCCCGTCCGGCCGACCGTCGTCCTGGTGCACGGAGCGTTCAGCGACGCCTCGTGCTGGGCGGGGGTCGCCGAGCGGCTCCACGCCGCCGGACTGGCCGTGCGCGCCCCCGAGAACCCGCTGCGCGGTCTGGAGCAGGACGCGGAGCGCCTCAAGAACGTGCTCCGGGACGTCGACGGCCCCGTCGTACTGGTCGGCCACGGCTACGGCGGCGCGGTCGTCACCCACGCGGCGACCGATGCCGAGAACGTCGTGGCCCTCTGCTACGCCGCCGCGTTCGGCCTCGACACCGGCGAGTGCGTCCGGGACATCTCGAACCGCTTCGCCCCCCGGCCAGTGTCCGACGCGACCGTCGCCGCGCTCCTTCCCGGCGGCCCCGGCGGCGGACTGCACCTCCGTGAGGATCGCTTCCCCCGCCTGTACGCCGCCGACCTGCCGCCCGCGACCGCGCGGACCCGGGCCGCGGCGCAGCGCCCGATCGCCCCCGGCGCGCTGACCACCGGATCGGGCCCGCCGGCCTGGTCCTCCCGACCGTGCTGGTACGCCATCGCGACCGCCGACCGCATGCTCGATCCCGCCGCCCAACGCTTCATGGCCCAGCGCATGGCGGCCACCGAGTACCTGCTGGACGCCTCGCACGCCGTGGTGCTGTCCCAGCCCGACGCCGTGGCGGCGATGATCCGGGAGGCCGTCGAGCACACCGGCGACGACGGTGCGCGGCAGGGCTTCCGGACACCGGGAGCAGACGGAACCCCGGGGGGTGTTTAAATGGCGTTCAAACGGAAGAGCCCGGCTGGGCCGTCTGTGACGGCACTCACTCTTCCCTCCCCACGCACGACCGACCCCGGTCACCCCGCCACCCCGTGAAGGCACCAGCATGATGTCACCGGCCAGCTCGTCGGTGCGGCGGATCGCCGCCCTCCTGACCGGAACCGCCGTCCTGGCGCCGGCCCTCGCCGGGTGCGGTGCCGGCACCGGCTCCCGGTCCGCCGAGGGCGAGGTCACCTCGATCACCGCGCTCGACTACTACACCGACGAGCCCGAGCACGCCCAGTGGGGCGAACTGCTCGACGCGTGCGGCCGGAGCGCCGGTGTGAAGGTCGAGCAGACCAGCGTCCCGGGGGCGTCCCTCATCCCCAAGGTCCTCCAGCAGGCCTCGTCGCGGACCCTGCCCGATCTGCTGATGCTCGACAACCCCGACCTCCAGCAGATCGCCCGGACCGGCGCGCTGGCCCCGCTGGACGAGTTCGGCATCGACGCCGACGGGTTCGCCGAGGGCATCCGGTCGGCGGGCACCTACCAGGGAAAGGTGTACGGACTGGCCCCCAACGTCAGCACCGTCGCCCTCGTCTACAACAAGGACATGCTCGCCGAGGCCGGCGTCGCCGTGCCGAGGACCTGGGACGAGCTGAAGACGGCAGCCGCCGCGCTGACCCGCCCCGGGCGCTACGGCATGGCGGTCGACGCGAACGCGACCTTCGAGGGCACCTGGCAGTTCCTGCCCTTCCTCTGGTCCAACGGCGGCGACGAGCGGCAGCTGGACACGCCCCAGGCCGCCCAGGCGCTCCGGCTCTGGGTCGACCTGGTGAACGGCGGGTCGATGTCGAAGTCCGTGCTGAACTGGACGCAGGCCGACGTCCACGACCAGTTCGTCGCCGGGAAGACCGCCATGATGATCAACGGCCCGTGGCGGATCCCGGCCCTGAACCAGCAGGCGGGCCTGCACTGGGACGTGGCGCCCGTGCCCGTCCCGCAGTTGGGCCGAACCGCGGTCACGCCGCTCGGCGGCGAGGTGTGGACGGTCCCCAAGGGCCCGTCCAAGGCCCGGCAGGAGAAGGCCGCCCAGGTCCTCGCCTGCCTGAACACCTCCTCGAACATGCTCACCCTGGCCAAGGACCACTTCACCGTTCCCTCCCGCACCGCGGCGGCCGCCGAGTACGCCGCGCAGACCCCGTCGATGGCCGCCTTCGTCCGGAGCGTGGAAGCGGCACGCGCCCGGACCACCGAGCTCGGCGTCGACTGGCCCGCCGCCGCCACGGCGATCTACACCGCGGTCCAGTCCGCGCTGACGGGTGAGCGGACCCCGGAGGAAGCCCTCAGGCATGCGCAGCGGCTCGCGACCGGCAACTGACCGGCTCCCGACGCGGTTCACGGCGCGGTTCGCGGAGCGGGCGGCGCAGTGGATGTTCATCGCGCCGGCCGCGGCCTACCTGGTGCTGTTCTTCGGCGTTCCGCTCGTCCGGAACATCGTGATGAGCTTCCAGCAGTACACGGTCACGAGCTTCCACACGGGTGACGCGCCGTTCGTCGGACTGCGGAACTACGCGGGGGTCCTCTCCTCGCAGCTGTTCCCCGGGACCGTGCTGACCACGGTCCTGTTCACCGTCGGCTCGGTCCTGGGGCAGTTCGCGCTCGGTCTGGCCTTCGCCCTGTTCTTCCGGCGCCGCTTCCCGCTCAACAACGTCCTGCGCTCACTCCTCCTGCTGCCCTGGCTGCTGCCGCTGGTCGCCTCCGGAACCGCCTGGCGGTGGATGCTCGACACCGACACGGGAGCCGTCAACGCGGTGCTGCGCGGCCTGCACCTCTCGTCCTCCGGCGTCCCCTGGCTCACCGGCACCTCGCAGGCGCTGGTCTCGGTGATCCTCGTCAACATCTGGGTCGGCGTCCCCTTCAACACCGCGCTCCTGTACGGCGGTCTGCAGGAGATCCCCACCCAGCTGTACGAGGCGGCGCAGCTGGACGGCGCCGGGCGGCTCGCCTCGTTCCGCCACATCACCTGGCCGCTGCTGCGGCCCGTGGTGGGCGTCGTGCTGGTGCTGGGCGTGGTCTACACGCTCAAGGTGCTGGACATCATCCTGGTGGTGACGGGCGGCGGACCCGCCAACGCCACGGAGACCCTCGCCACCCAGTCATACGAGCTGTCCTTCCGACAGTTCGACTTCGGACGCGGTGCCGCGATGAGCAACCTGCTCGTGATCCTGTCCTTCGTGTTCGCCCTCGTCCACCTGCGCACCGGCAAGCGCGCCCGGACCGCCGGGGAGGGGACCTCGTGAAGCGCGCGCCCGGCCGCCGCGGACGGCTGTCCACCCTCGTCGGAACCGCCCTGCTCGCGCTGATGCTCTTCCCCGTCTACTGGATGGTGAACGCCTCCCTCCAGCCGGCCGGCGGCACCGCGCGGGGAGCGTGGTTCCCGCTCGACCCCGACTTCGGCGGATACACCACCGCGCTGCGCGACCAGGGGCCCAACCTCGTCACCAGCCTCGTCGTGTCCCTCGGCAGTGTCGTGCTCAGCCTCGCGCTCTCCGCACCGGCGGCCTACGCCCTGGCCCGGTTCCGGCTGCGCGGGACGAGACTCGTGCTCCTCTGTGTCCTGGTCACCCAGATGGTGCCGGGCATCGTCGTGGCCAACGCGCTCTACGGCGCCTACAACGACCTGGGACTCCTGAACTCCCGCCTCGGACTGGTCCTCGCCGACTCCACCATGGGGATCCCCTTCACGATCCTCGTCCTGCACGCGTTCATGCGGAGCATTCCCGGGGAGATCATCGAGGCCGCGCGCGTGGACGGCGCCGGCCCGCTGCGGGTCTTCCGCTCCGTGGTGCTGCCCCTGAGCAGGAACGCCCTGATCACCTCCGCCGTCTTCACCTTCCTCTTCGCCTGGGGCGACCTCCTCTTCGCCCTCACCCTGACCACCACCGACCCGGTCCGGCCGATCACCCTGGGCGTCTACCAGTACCTCGGTGCCCACACGAACCAGTGGAACGCCGTCATGGCCACCACGGTCCTGGCCTCCGTTCCCGCCGCCGTGCTGCTCGTCCTCGCCCAACGCCACCTCACCGCCGCCGCCACCGACGGCGCCCTCAAGTGAGGGGCGGCTCGGACCGGCCCGGTCCGAGCCCACACCTAGTAGGTTCACGCGATGTGCCGCCGGCGGCCGGCTGGCAGGGTGGTGTGCCGGAAGGCACACCAGCGGAAGGACCGGAGTCCATGGCACCCGGCGTTCAGGACGTCAAGGAGGGGAGCGCGTTCCTCTCCACCGCGCGCCTGTCCGCCTCCGACCGGGCTGAGGTCTGGCACGAGACGGTGGCCCGCACCTTCATGCCGATGACGGTGCGCTTCCTCGAAGAGGTGCCGTCCCCCGGAACGATCGTCAGCCATCAGCTGGGCCCGGTGCGGATATCGCGGATCGAGGCGGGACCGCAGATGGTCACCCGCGGCACGCGCATGATCGCCGCAGGCGGGCCTCCGTCGCTCATCCTGAGCTTCCAGGAGCGCGGCACCGCGCTCAAGGAACAGGACGGGCGGAAGTCGCTCATCCGGCCGGGCGAGTTCTCCCTCACCGATTCGTCCCGCGTCTTCCGCAAGCAGATCGACGAGGACTTCGCCTTCACCTCCTTCCACTTCCCCCGCGCGGAGCTGGACGTCCCGGAGAAGGCTCTGCGGGGCCTGACCGCGACGGCGTTCAACCGCTCCGACGGCAGCGCCGCGCTCCTGGCGACCTATCTGACGCAGATGGCGCGCGAGGCGGAGCGGCTGGACGAGGGCGTCGGACGCCGGGCCGCGGCGACGGCGCTCGACCTGCTGGCGATGCTCGTCGACGAGCGCAGCGGGAGCGCCCGGCCGCAGGAGTCACAGAGCGCGGCCTCGTTGGAACGGGTCAAGGACCACATCCTGCGCAACCTCCGCGATCCCGACCTCTCACCGTCCAGGATCGCCGAGGCGAACTACATGTCGCTCCGCTTCCTCCACAAGCTGTTCCAGCAGGAGGGCGTCACCCTCGGCACCTGGATCCGCACCCAGCGGCTGGAGCGCTGCAGCCGGGACCTCCTGCGACCGATGGCCGAGGATCTCGGGGTGGCGGGGATCGCCCGGCGCTGGGGCTTCACCAACTCCAGCCACTTCAGCCGCACCTTCCGCGAGGCGTACGGCGTGTCCCCGCGGGACTGGCAGACCGGCGTCAGGCCGACGGACTGACGCGCCCGCCGCCGCCCCGCCTCCGTCAGCGGTCAGCCGGACCGACTCCTGCTCGCTGCCGAAGTCGCGCCGCGTCGACCCCGGCCAACCACTGGCGATGGCTCCCGCGGCTCTGCTTCGATGGCGCCCATGAGTGACGAAGGACTCCGCCGGATCGCGATCCTGCTCTTCCCCGACGTCGAGGAACTGGACGCCGTCGGCCCGTGGGAGGTGCTCTCCTACTGGACGCGCAAGTTCCCCGAGGACGGCTGGCGCGTCGACTGCGTCTCACGGGACGGGGCTCCGGCGCACTGCGCCAAGGGCCTCACGATCCTGCCGCACTTCTCCCGCGACGAGATGCCGCCCGCCGACGTCGTCCTGCACCCCGGCGGGCAGGGCACCCGGCCGCTGATGGAGGACGAGGACCACCTCGCGTGGGTGCGCAAGCTCTCCGAGGAGGCCTCGCTGACCACCAGCGTGTGCACCGGCGCGCTGGTGCTGGCCAAGGCCGGTCTGCTGCGCGGCCGCGCGGTCACCACCCACCGGACGTCGCTCGACCTGCTCGCCGAACTGGAGCCCACGGCCGAGGTCCGCCGGGACTCCCGCTTCGTCGACGACGGCGACCTCATCACCTCCGCGGGCATCTCCGCCGGGATCGACATGGCGCTGCACCTGGTGGCGCGGCTGCACTCGGTCGAGCGGGCGCGCCAGGTCCGCCACGGCATCCAGTACGACCCCGAGCCGCCGGTCTAGCCGGCGGCGGGGGCCGCGGGCGCCGGTGCTTCGCCACCGGGTCCTCGGGCCCTGCCCCGTCCTCCGGGCGGGCGAGCCGGTCCATGGTCCCGTCCGGTGCGACCAGAGCGATGCCGGACCTGGGCGGCGGTGGTGTCGGAGCAGGGCATGCGGTCGCCTCATGGCTGATTCAGCACGGATTACCCGAGGGTCGGGCTGCCCCGTGGTCGGGCGCTCCCATGGTCGGGCTATCTCAGGGTCGTGCCGGCGGGGCGGTCGAGCAGTGCGAGGTCGGCGCGCGAGGGCAGGCCCTCCCAGTCGCCGCGTGAGGCGACGGCGAACGCCCCGGTGCTGGTCGCCCGGTCGAGGCGGGCCTCGGCGTCGAGGCCGTCGAGCCGGCCGGAGAGGTAACCGGCGACAAACGCGTCACCCGCTCCGACGACGTCCACCACGGGCACCCGGCGGGCCGGCACACTGACCCGGCCGGCCGCCGTGGTGACGGTCGCGCCGTCGCCGCCCCTGGTGATCACCACGTCGCGGCGGCCCTGGGCGAGCAGCGCGGCAACGGCTTCCTCCTCGGGGAGCGAGGGGTCCTCGCAGACCAGGTGCAGTTCGTCGGCCGAGGCGACGAGGACGTCGGCGGACCGGGCGAGCGGCAGGAGGACCGAGCGCGCCCGGGCGGGACTCCACAGCCGGGAGCGGTAGTTGACGTCGAGGCAGACGGTCGCGCCGAGTGCGCGGGCGTGGTGGGCGGCGGCAACGACGGCGTCGGCGGCCGTGGTGCTCAGCGCCGGGGTGATGCCGGTGAGGTGCAGCAGTCGCAGGCCGGGGGCGAGCGCGGGCAGGACGTCCTCGGCCCGGAGTGCGGATCCGGCCGAGCCGTGGCGGTGGTAGGAGACCTGGACGAGGTCTCCGACGCGTTCCTCCCGTGCCATCAGTCCCGTGGGCCGGCCGTCCGGGTCGGTCCGGGCATGGCTGATGTCGACGTCCTCGGCGCGCAGGGTCCGCAGCACCAGGGCGCCGAACTCGTCGTCGCCGACGCGGCCCACCCAGCCCGCGCGGTGCCCGAGCCGGGCCAGGCCGATCGCCACAGTGGACTCGGCGCCGGCCACGGAGAGCCGCATCGGGGCGCCGAGCCGGATCGGGCCGGTGGCACGCAGGGCGGCCATGGTCTCGCCGACGGTGACGACCTCGGGAAGCGTGGCGGTCATGCGGCCGCCGCCGTCCCGGCCAGGCGGTCGCGCCAGTGGGCGGCGCGGGCTCGCAGCGCGGCGAGGTCGCCGCCGCGGGCCGCGTCGCCGATCAGCGGTGAGCCGACTCCGACCGCGACCGCGCCGGCCGCGAGGTAGGCGAGGGCGAGGTCGGCGTCGATTCCGCCGACGGGGACGAAGGGCACCGCGGGGAACGGGTCGCGCAGCGCCTTCAGGAAACCCGGGCCGCCGAGCGAGGCAGGAAAGAGCTTGACCGCGAGGGCGCCGTGCTGCCGGGCGGCGATCACCTCGGACGGGGTCAGGGCGCCGATCAGCAGCGGGAGTTCACCGAGGTCGCCGGGGCGCAGAGCGCCACCGAGCCCGGGGGTGACGAGGAAGCCGGCGCCCGCGGCGGCGGCGCGGGCCGCGTCCTCGGCGGTCACGACGGTCCCGGCACCGAGTACGGCGTCGGCACCGAGCTCGTGCCGGGCCCGCTCGATCACCCACGGGGCGTCGTGCGTGGTCAGGGACACCTCGACGGCCGTGATGCCCTCCTGTGCGAGGGTGAGGACGGTGCGCAGCGCCGCTTCGCGGTCGGTGCCGCGCACGATGGCGAGGGTGCGGTGCGGTAGTGCGTCGAGATCCATGGGGGTCTTCTCAGCTCGCGCGGGCGGTGGCGGTGATCCGCAGCTCCCAGCGCAGTTCTCCTGCGGCGGGCACGATGGCGGCGTCGGCCGGACCGGCGTCGGCGAGGTCGAAGACCGCGCCGAGCATGGGTTCGACACCGATGCTGCGGTAGGGGGCGGGGAGGGGGAACCCGCCGAGGTTGCGCCAGAGCGCGACCGAGACGGGCACGGCGGCGTCGCTGTGCAGGGAGAGGGTCAGGGTGTCCGGGCCGTCGGTGACGGTCACGCCCGGGCAGTCGGTGAGGACGGCGCCGAGGGCGGTGCCGTCGTCGGGCCCGAGCCGGTCCAGTGGCAGGCCACCCGGGATGGGCCAGCTGCCCGTCAGATGGCGGGCGCCGGTGGGCCAGGGGCGGTCGATCAGGTGGGCCGCCTCGGGGAAGAGCCTGGTGGGCGTGCCGGTGGGGGCGGTCAGCCGGGCACCGGGGCCGACGTCGAGCAGGGCGTGCGCGGCCCAGACGAAGCGGTAGCCCGGGTCGGCGGACAGCCGGTAGGCGGCCCGCAGCCCGGCGGCGCCCCGGTCGATGTGGCGGCGCAGCCGGAAGTCGGGGCAGTCCAGCACGTCGGTCGCGCCGACGCGCCGCCAGGGCCGGGACCAGGCGTCGCCGTGGTCGGGCGTGCCGCGCACGGTGGGGACGCACTCCTCCAGGCCGCCGACGTCGACGAAGGCGTCGCCGGGGGCGACGGTGTCGCGCGCCGGATCGGGCCGGTGCCAGAGCCATTCGCGACGGCCGGCCCGCAGCGAGGTCCACCGGCCGCCGTGGGCGAGGTCGGTGCGGACGTCGATCGGCAGGGTGGCCGGTGCCGGGTCGTCGGTCACCATTCCGCGAACGCTCCGTCCTCGTGGTGCCAGACGGGGTTGCGCCAGCGGTGGCCGGCCTCGGCGGCGCGTCGTACCGCGTGCTCGTCGATGTCGATGCCCAGGCCCGGTCCGGTGGGGCGGGCGGCGTGGCCGTCGACGAAGCGGAACGGGGTGGGGTCGAGGAGGTGGTCGAGCAGGTCGTTGCCGCGGTTGTAGTGGATGCCGAGGCTCTGTTCCTGGATGAGGAAGTTGGGTGTGGCGAAGGCGATCTGGAGGCTGGCGGCGAGCGCGATCGGCCCGAGCGGGCAGTGCGGGGCCAGCGCGACGTCGTACGTCTCGGCGAGAGCGGCGATGCGCCGCACCTCGGAGATCCCGCCGGCGTGCGAGAGGTCGGGCTGGGCCACGGCGATGCCGGAGGCCAGGACGTCGCGGAAGTCCCAGCGGGAGAAGAGCCGTTCGCCCACCGCGATCGGCACCGAGCTGGACTCGACCACGCGGCGCAGGTCGCGGGAGTGCTCCGGGAGGACGGGCTCCTCGACGAACAGCGGCTGGAGCGGTTCCAGCAGCGGGAGCAGTCTGCGGGACATGGCGGTGGACATCCGGCCGTGGAAGTCGACCGCCACGTCGCGGTCGTCGCCGAGGGCTTCGCGGACGGCGGCCACCCGGTCGACGACCTCCCGGGTGCGGGCCGGGGTGTCGATGTGCCGGAGCCGTCCGGAGCCGTTCATCTTGACGGCCGTGAACCCGGCTTCGGCCTGGGCGCGGGCCTGCTCCGCGACATCGGCGGGGCTGTCTCCGCCGATCCAGGCGTAGACCCGTACGCGGTCGCGCACCGGACCGCCGAGCAGCTGGTGGACGGGGACGCCGTGGACCTTTCCGGCGATGTCCCACAGCGCCTGGTCGATGCCCGCGACCGCGCTGGAGAGCACCGGCCCGCCCCGGTAGAAGCCCCCCTTGGTGAGGACCTGCCAGTGGTGCTCGATCCGCAGCGGGTCCCGGCCGATCAGGTGGTCGGAGAGTTCGTGCACGGCGGCGCGGACGGTCTCGGCGCGCCCCTCGACGACGGGCTCCCCCCAGCCGGTGACGCCCTCGTCCGTCGCGACGCGCAGGAAGAGCCAGCGCGGCGGGACGAGGAACGTCTCCAGTGCCACGATCCTCATCCCGGGTCTCCCTGGCAGGTCGTGCGGAGGAGGTCGTGCAGGTCGTCCGTGGCCTGGGTCAGCAGCCCGGCCACGGCCTCGGCCGCGGCGCCGGGGTCCTGGGCGCGAACGGCCTCCAGGACCGCGCGGTGCGCGGGAAGGGGGTCGGCCCAGGACTCGGCGCCGTGCACGATCCGGTCGCGGACGCGTAGGCCCGCTTCGATGACCACGTCCATCCGGGTCAGCAACTCGTTGTGGGCGGCGGCCAGGAGGGTGCGGTGGAAGAGCAGGTCGGCCTCCACCAGGGCGTCGGCGTCGTCACCGGCCGCGGCCATCCGGTCCAGTGCCTCGGTGAGCCGGGCCAGGTCGTCGTCGTCGCGGCGCCGGGCGGCCAGTCGGGCGGCGGCCGGTTCGACGATGGAGCGGACCTCGGCCAGGTTGTCGAGGAAGCCCTCGTGCGGAACGCTCCGGCCCTGCCAGCGCAGCAGGTCGCTGTCCAGCAGGCTCCAGTCGGAGCGCGGGCGCACGTAGGTGCCGCGCTTCTGGCGCGACTCGATCAGCCCTTTGGCGGCGAGGACGCGCAGGGCCTCGCGGACGACGGTCTTGCTGACGCCGAGTTCGTGCTCGATCCGCTCCGGGTACAACGAGGTCCCCTGCGGGTAGGTGCCACGGACGATCCGCTCGCCGAGGATCTCCACGGCCTGTCCGTGCAGTCCGCGTGGGGGTCGGTTCACGTGCTCGCTCCAGTTCGAAGATGTGCGGCCGCTCGGCCGAAGCCGATCATCCCCTTCATGCCGAGGCCTTGACGACGGACCAGCCACCGTCCACCACGAGGGTGGTGCCGGTGATGTACGAGGCGTCGGAGGAGGCCAGGAAGGCCACGGCCGCGGCGACCTCCTCGGGTCGGCCGAAGCGCTTGGCGGCGGTCCCGGCGACGCTGGCGGCCCGGGCCCGCTCGTCGACGCGGTCCCAGGCCGCCGTCATGATCGGGCCGGGGAGCACGGTGTTCACCCGGACCTGCGGACCGTACTCGACGGCGAGTTGACGGCCCATGGAACACAGGGCGCCCTTGGCCGCGGCGTACGCGGGGTGGCCCGGGATGCCGACGAGCGCGTGCACCGACGAGGTCAGCACCAGCGCGCCCTCACCCGTCCGCAGCCGCCCCGCGAAGGCGCGCACGGCGAGCCAGGAGGCCTTGAGCGTGACGGAGAGCTGCCGGTCCCACTCCGCTTCGGTGAGCTCGTGAGCCGGCTTGACGGTCACGGTGAAGGCGTTGCTCACCAGCACGTCCAGTCGCCCGTAACGGTCCTGGACGTGTGCGGCCAGTTCGTCCCACACCGCGGCGGCGGACACGTCACCGTGACGGTACTCGGCCCGGCCGCCCTCCCGGGCGATGGACTCGACCAGCGCCCGGCCGGCTTCGTCGTCGAGGTCGACGGCGATCACCGCGGCGCCCTCGGCGGCCAGCCGCCGAACCGTCGCGGCGCCGATGCCGTTGGCGGCGCCGGTGACCAGTGCGACCCGGTCCTGGAATCTGCGGCCTGTCTGCTCGGGCATGGCCTCACCGTAGCCCTTGGCATTAATGATGGAAATATCTCGCGCAGGACACGGTGGCCGTGGGCTTCGACGACAGGGTCCGACACTGTCGGGCCGCACCCGCAACAAGCCGCGCATACTCCTGACGCACCCTCATGGGATCGAATATCATCGGACATCCGAGTCACGGACGGGTGGGGAGCGGATCATGACCGAGATCGGATTGGCCCAGGCCATCGAGCAGTTGAAGACCGAACTCCAGCAGGCCATCACGGCCAATGAGCCCGGGTCCCTCCAGTTCCCGGTGAAGGGCGTGGAGATCGAGCTGCAGGTCGGCGTCACCAAGGAGGGCGGCGCGAACGGCGGCATCAAGCTTCACGTGCTGTCGCTCGGCGCCTCCGGCAAGTACGCGAAGGAGTCCGTCCAGACGATCAAGCTGTCGCTCGGCGCGCCGGTCACGGCGACCGGGGAGCCCGTCAAGGTCTCCGAGCGGGCCAAGACGCTGCCCAAGTGAGCAGACGGCACACGTGAGCTCTCCGAGTTTTCAGCCGCTCTACGTCGAGACCGCGCAGTACGACGGCGAGTTCTGGGTCCTGGGGTCCGGCTATCTGATCGGCGGCCCGTGGGTCCTGACGTGCAGCCACAACCTGACGTCCGGGGACGTCATGGTCCGCGGCTACGAGGCTTCCGACGAGTCCGGCTGGTCTCCTGATGCGGCGCCGAAGCACACCTGGCAGGCGTCCGTGGAGCTGTCCTGCGATCCGGACGTCATCGACCTGGCCCTGCTGAAGCTCAAGGACGGGCCGGCCGGGATCCCGCGCGCCCGCTTCGCGCGGCTACCGCGCAACCAGGTCGTCCGCCATGCCCGGAGCATAGGCTTCCCGCACTACGGGCAGACGCGGGACGACCAGGGCGAGCAGGTGAGGACCCGGGTGCATCTGTACGGGGACATTCCGACCGAGGACTCCAGGGACAGCGGTCTGCTGACGTTCAACGTGGAGAAGCCGCCGAGGTACCTCCCGGAGGGCTCGCGCTACAGCGGCATGTCGGGTGCCGCGGTCACCGTGGGCGGGCAGGTGGTCGGCGTGGTCCGCCAGGACGCCAAGCGTGATGCCTGGGCCCTCTCGATCGTGCCGATCACCAGCCTGGGCGCGCTGGACTCGGAGACGCTGGGTCGTTGGCAGGAGGTTCTGGGCGAGGAACTCGGCACCCTCACCACGGTGGAGAGTCCGCCCGAGGACAGGCCGGTGCCCGCACCCCGGGTCCCATCGAACCGGCTTCCCCTCGCTCCGCCCGGCACGTCCGCGACAGTGCTCGTGGTGCCGGACTTCGCGATCCTCACCCGTCCCGACAGCGCCGAGGTCTTCGAGAGCATGCTCGCCGACCTGCTCAGGCTGAGGGACACCTACGGCTACCTCAAGCCCCAGGTGCTGCTGATACCCGGAGGGCTGGTGCACGAGCCGTCGACCGAGGCGTACCGCGCGGGGAGCCTGGCGCTGAGCCGACTCCTGACGGCCCTCGAACTGACGCCGGACCAGCTCGTCGTCGCGCCAGGGCCCAACGACGCCTGGTTCATGCCGGACGGGGAGAAGCGCTGGGACGACCTGATCGGCATGCTCAACGGCCTCGGCGCTGTGCCGGCACCCGACCGGCTCACCCGGGAGCGTCCCTGGGCCTGGCGGGAGTTCGCCGCGCAACGGATGGCCATTGCCGTGCTCAACTCCGGCATGTCCCGACGGGGTGAGCTCCGGGCCCGGCTCGGCCGGCCCCAGCTCGACGACCTGGCCGAGCGGGCCAGGCTCCGGCGGGCGGAGGGCTGGCTCTGCGTGGGCCTGGTCCACGGCTCGCCCGCGCACCCCGAGACCGAACGCATCGTCGACTCGGACCTGTTCGGCGAGCTCCTCGGCCCCCACCTCCATCTGGTCGTGCACGGCAGCCCACGGCCCTATCCGCACCGCTTCGACCATCTGGGTTCCCTGCCGGTGATCGGCGCCAGCGGCTACTCCACCGGCGGCTACCAGATCCTGGACCTCGGGCCCAACCCCACTCTCTGGGCACGGGTGTACAACCCCAACCGCGAGGAGTGGACCGGCGACACCGATGTCGGCGTCGAACCGCACCAGTGGTCACGTCGGCTCTGGTGAACCGGGTGTCGCCCGTCGCAGGTCTACTCCTCGTCGGGTTCCCGTGCGGCCGAGTACAGTCGGTTGAGGGCCCGCAGCCGGAAGTTGATCCCCAGCGTCGGGTCGGCGCTGACCTCGGCCAGCTCCTCCTGAACCGCGGCGGCCAGGCTGGGTTCCAGGGCCACCAGACGCAGGGCGATGTCGACCTGGGCCTCGCTACGGGACGCGAACAGCCGGCTGACGGTCGCCGCCCCCGTCTTGTCGTTGCGCAACTGGTCCCTCAGCAGGCCGAAGTTCTTCCGGTAGAGCAGATCGACCCGGTTCAGCAGTGCCGTGCGAAGGCGTCCCCACCCGCTCTCCGGCCCGTCCTCGGGCTCCAGCGCCGCGGTCATGTCGATGAACTGCTGCCAGCGCAGCAGTTCATTGATCTTCTCGGTCGAGGAGGAGCTCCTTCCGCCGATCCCCCCGAAGGATTCGGTTTCGACGTCCTTGATCCGGGTGAGCGTACCGTCGGCGTAGTAGCGCTCGATGCTGGAGAGCCGGTCCCGCGCGGCCTCGCCCAGTGGGACGGGGATGCGGGTATCCGGCCCGAACCGGTTCTGGAGGATCACGTCGACCGACAGCTCGCCGCGTGCGAGCCGGTCCCAGTCGAGGTTGACGGTCGGCTTGAGCGTCGTCCCGGTGAAGTCGGCGACGAGTGTGAGCGAGGCGCCCAGCTCCGACTCGATGCCCTGCTCCAGCTCCGCACCCACCTCCTCCTCGGTCACCGGCGCCGACGGCTCCGCCTCCGGTTGTCCCGCCGGTCGTTCGGGGACGGGAAACCGGTCCGCGCTCCGGTCATTCATCACCGTCCTCCTGGCTCTCCGGCGGCTGAACGGGCGGGCGGGGCCTGATCTTCATCGCGAAGTCCGTCTCGCGCAACTTCGGGACGATGACGAAGTCCTCGTCATCGTGCCCGATCCGCCCGATTCCGGTCGCCGCTTCGAGGTACCGGTCGACCACGTTGTTCCACGTGTCGTCCAGCTCCGTCGCCGAGACCACCCGGCGCTCCGAGCGTGGGTGCGCCGACTGCACGATGTCAAGCACCAGTGTCTCAAGCGCCTCCTCCTCGAAGCCGGGGGGAACCGCGTGCCCCGACGCCTCCGGTTCCGCGATGTCTCTCGCGAACCTGTCGAGGGAGGCGCTGTCGGCCGACAGGTCGTTCTGGTCGAGGCTGTCACCGAGCCACAGCTTGACGTTCTGGTAGCGGCGGAAGTGGGACTGCGCGAACACGCCCTCACCACGCCACTGTTCACTCGCCCACTGCGACATCCAGGTCGGGCAGAACAGCGTCAGACGGCAGCTGCTCCTGCGTCGGCACTCCTCCACCCAGAGCTCGGCCGCGTTCTCCAGCAGTGTGCGCCAGGAATCGTCGCCCTCGGCCGGCAACTCGCCGGTGTAGCAACCGATCACATGCTGCTCGACGGGTCCGGCGAGCTGAGCCGTCAGGGCGATCAGCAGGTCTCGGAGATGTCCGCCCTCCTTCCGCACGGTCACCCCGCCGCCTACGGCCAGCTCGCGATCCAGCCACTCCGCGGCGCTCCGACGCACCTGCTCGCTCTCCACACCCACGATCCTGATCTCGCGCTGCTCCTGGTGCCTGGCGAGATCGTCCAGCTCGGCCCGGGCCAGCATCGGCTGGACCGGGGAGCTGCGCGGGCGCCACAGGGCACCCGTCCCGCGGCCGTGGGTGGCGGCCACGGAGCCGAGCAGCGGCATCGAGGCCTGGTTGAAGGCGTCGGCGACCCTCTCGAACCAACCCCCGTTCGCCATGACGCGGACTTCCTCGTCTCCCTCGGCCTCCTCGTACTCGAACAGCGGATTGGCCTGGAAGTCGTCGAAGACTGTGTGCCGTCCGATGCGGTGAACGGTGAGATCGTGAGTATCGGGGACCATCCAGTGCAGCGGCGCGTTCTTGCTGCACCATCCCCAGCAGTAGACGTCCCGGTAGTCCTTCAGGTACTCCTTGAGCTCCGACTCCATGTCCGTGATCCGCGTCTTCAGCCTGCGAAGGTCCTCCGACTGCGATTTCTTCAGACTGTTCCAGTAGTCGGTGAGCAGCGCCGCGCCGATGTCGACGAAGAGCGGCCTCGACCTGCCGCCGCGACGGAAGGCCGAGCGGATGGACTCCCGGGAGTGGGTCTCCAACGAGATCTGCTCGAGGTCGTCCACACCGTTCTGCAGGGTACTGAACAGCCTCAGGCCGGGATCACCCGCGATCACACAGCTCAGCCGGCCGGAATTGAGCAGGCCGGCGACAACCTGGATCGCCCTGAGATCGAGGTTGCCGACGGGCGCGGTGATGCTCCTGGCGAAGTCCAGCGCATCACTCACCAGGGCGTTCCGGTTGGTCAATCCGGCCACGGGGCCTGCGATACTGGCGTAGCTGTCGCCCGCCAGGGTCTCCGTCAACCCGAGGTGGTTGGGATGTCCGAGCAGCCGGGCGGTGCCGTCGAAGCCCAGGATGAGCACGCCACGGTGGGTCCTGTCGGTCAGCAGGTAGGCGATCAGCTCACTGATTCCGTCCACCGGTTCACCCGCCCAGCTGCCGGAGGAGCGAGAGGTCCAGCGAGGGCGCCTCGGTCCAGGCGTCCAGGGGCACCACACCGTTCTGCCGTTCGGCGGACAGCGGATCGAGGTACGGCCCGTACCTGCGGTCCAGATCGGTGGCCATCGTGTCCTGGCCGATCCTCTTGAGCGCGGCCCGCGACTCCCGGACCCACTGCTGCAGGTGCATCCGGCCCTGTCCCTTCTTCTCCTCGTCGAGGGCGCGCATCAGCGCCTCCTGACCGAGTACGGCGTCCGCGCCACCGTCCACGCCGACGAGCAGGTTGTCGACGGCCCGTGAGACGGACTTCTGGATGTCACCCGGTGTCAGGCCGTGCGAGTGCCGGGCCAGGGCCGGGATGTCGATGTCGGGCGAGCACAGCCGTTGGGCGACCCGGGCGAGGTGGATCCGGAAGATCTCCACGCGTGTCGACTCGTTCGGCAGTTCCACCGGGATCACCCGGTCGAAGCGGCGCAGCAGCGCGAGGTCCACCGACCACAGGCGGTTGGTGCAGCCGAAGAAGAGCAGCGCGGCGTTCTGCTCCTTGAGCCGGTCCACCTGCTGCAGGAAGTGGCCGGCGAACTCCTGGCGGAAGTCCTGGCTGATGGACTCCCGGTTCATGCCGAGCCCGTCGATCTCGTCGCAGAACAGCAGGGAGGGCTGCGCGTTCAGGGCCCGGTCGAACGCCTCGGCCAGTCTGGACTCGCTCTCGCCGACGTACTTGCCGTAGATCTCCTCCATGCGCAGGCGGAACAGCGGCAGCTCCCGTCCGTGCCGACGGCGGTACTCCCCGGCGAACGCTCGCACGACGTAGGTCTTGCCACAGCCGGAGGGACCGAAGAGCAGCAGGGAGCGGGTGGCCGGCTGGCCGAACTCGGCGAGCCGGCGTCGTGTCTCCCCCGCGTCGGGGTCGCCGAGGTAGACGTCGAAGATCTTGCGCAGCTCGGAGCTGAAGGAATCCGCTCCGTCGATGCCGCCCACGGTGTCGAAGGCCGGCTCCTGCGAGGCCGGGCCGACCGCGCCCGCGTCACGCGGTCGCGCGGCGGGGAGCGTGGCCGGGAGGCGGGGGTGGTCGGGTACGAGGCCGGCGAGCAGCTGGAGATCGGCCAGCGAGCGGGCGGAGTCGCCGGCGAGCTGCCACCGGTGGGCCCTGGCCGCGAGGACCTCGGCGCGCAGGCCGTCGCGGACGACGGCGGGCAGCGTGGAGACCTCCAGCATCCGGTCGAGACGGTCGCAGAGGCCGGTGTCGGCCTCTTCCGCTCCCCGGCCCGACTCGACGTCACCGAGCAGGCCGTGCAGGGTTTCCGCCAACCGCCGGCGGACCTCCGTCTGCTGGGTACTGCGGCCGAAGGCCATGAGGAGGTAGCGGACCGCTTCCTCGGGCTCGCCCTGTCTGAGGGCGACTTCCGCGCGCAGCGCCGCGGCGTCGGAGGCGGCGCCGTTGATCTCCAGTGCCCGGTCCAGGTCCGCGGCCACCAGCTCCAGGACCTCCTCGTCCAAGTCCTCCTCGTCCTGCATGAACACGTATGCCCGGGCGTAGTAGGGCTCCCACGCCGAACCGTCCTCGATGATCGCCTCGGTGAAGGACTGCATGGCCAGGACCGGGTCGCCCGAGTCGAGGGCCGCCAGACCTTCCTCGTACGCTTCGCTCGACTCGCTCATGCCGCTCCCCAACCCGCCGGCTCCGTGGGCCAGACGACGAACCTCGGGCCCTGTTCCCTGCCTTCGGACATCCTGAAGTGTGCTGCGCCGCCGAGTCCGGGCGGATCGGCGGACAGGCTGTGAAGTCGGGCTCCTGCCGCGATCTCCAGGAGCCCGACGCGCTCGCGGGGAAGCGCGCCGACCAGCAGCTCGTCGAAGCCCCGGACCGCACCGAGCGCGGCGGCGGTCGGCTCGACGGCCGAGGCGACCAGCGCGTGCCGCCCCGGCCGGACCAGCGCTGCCGGCAGGTCCGCCTCCACCGCCGCGTCGACCAGCACGCAGACGCCGGGCGGACTGCCGAACCGCTGTGCGTCGCCGCGCCCCCACAGCCGGGACGGCCGAGGGCGGTCGCCGCCGCTGCCGCTCCCCGCCGGGGACGACGGTTCGGGAGAGGGCGCGCGCTCCTCCGCGGCCTTGGCCGCTTCGATGATCTCCCTGTCCAGTGCTTCCTCGCGGCGCTTGAAGGCGAGCGGAGTGGACATGAAGTCCTCGTCCGCGCTGCCCGGGGACGGCGGGTCCGCGGGCCGGTCGGCGTCCGCCAGCAGGGTCTCGGCGCAGAGGGCGAGCTGGAGCGTCGCGGTGAGCCGATCACCCACCGGGACCTCCAGACACGCCGCCATGCCCGCCCCCGGGACCGGCCGGGGCGGAGTCGCCCAGGCCAAGGACAAGGCCCGGGCCACGGCGCGCACCGCGAGCTCCACCCGCTCGACCAGGAACACGGCGCGGCGCAGGTCCAGTGCCCTGTCGTAGCGCAGGCCGGCGGCGCTGTCGACGGCGGCGCAGGCGAACTCGCGGACCTTCTCCGCCGAATCCCTCCACACCGACCGGGTGCTGTCCTCCAGCGCCTCGACGACCGGATCCAGGCAGGCCGCGGCGGCCGGATCCGCGCACGGCGGCAGTCCGTCGGCCAGCACCGTCCGGACCGTCGCACGCAGTGCGGCGGACCGTGCGATCTCGCCGGGCCAGGGCCGGTCGGCGCCGCGCCTGCCGGTCATGTCCAGCCGGTGCCACCGGTCGTTGACGCCCGCTTCGACCGAGCGCTCGGGCCGCACCAGCAGGACCGTCCAGCCGGCCGCGGCCAGGTGGGCTCCGACCCGGGCCGGTACCCGCCCCTCGAAGGGCGGCCCGAGGAGAAGGACCCTGCTGCCCTCCCCGACCCGCAGCGCGGCCTGTCCACCGCCGTCGGTCATCCCGATCGGTACGTCGACCCGGGCCGCGGCCGGCGAGGGCCGGGGCGCGCCGCCGCGGGCCGGCGGCCGGGCCGGTCGCAGGGGGCGGCCTCCGGTCCGGTCCACGGCGCCGATCGCCACCCGCCGCGGGCGTCCGCCCAGGACCGGACCTCGGGAGTCCGGCCGGAGGGGCACCTTGGGTGTCCGGAACCAGCCGCTCTCCCGGGCGGCCCAGGCCACCTGCCGCCGCAGCGCGTTGTGGTGCGTGCCGAGCGGGACGGCACCGAGATTCCCGAGGAAGTCGGGCACGAATCCGGCGGAGTCGTTCTCCAGGAGCCAGGCCACCAGCCGGAGCCCACCGTCGAACACGGCGAACTCGCCGTCGGCGGACCGCGGGTCCAGGGTGACGTCCTTGAGGAAGCCGAGCTCCCGCGCGGCCTCCGCGAGCACCTCCTCGTCCCGGCTCAGCTCCCGCTCGCTCCGCTCCGGGACCCGGTCGGTTCCCACGGCGAGGCGGAAGCACGCGTAGGCTCCCGGCCGGTCCCCCGCGCGCTGCAGGCTGAGGCCGGCCAGGACGAGCAACTCCCGTCGATGGGTGTTCCGTACCGCGATCCCGCGGGCCGCGATGTCCAGCAGCACCTGCTCGACCACGATCCGCGGCTCGCCGAGATAGTGGAAGGCGTGGGCCAGCCAGGCGGTGAACTCCCCCTCGGCCCGGGGCAGTCCCCAGGCGATGCGCGACAGCGGCAGGGTCCGGTTCTGCCAGGGCTCCAGCGGTGCGTCACCGAGGATCGCGTTCAGGCGCCTGAGGTCGGCGTCGGCGTCCCGGGGGCCGATCGGCCAGGGCGAGGCCTGCCGCGGGGGCGGTTCGCCCTCCGCGCAGATGCGCGCTTCGAGCCGGACCAGCGCGGCGATGTCCTCCCACGCCACCGCTCCGTCCGTCCTGAGTTCACGGGCGTGCCGGGCGCACCTCAGCGCGAGCCCCGGCGACCCGCACGCGTACCAGGCGTCCGCGAGCGACCGCCACCACGCCAGGTCCGTCCGGCGGTCGTCCTCCAGCACCCGCTCCAGCGTGGGCAGGTGCGCGGCGAGGTCGGGGTGCGACGGCTCCACGCCCTGCGCGGACGCGGTCGGCGCGGGCGGAGCGGCCCAGCCCATGGTGTCGGTGAACGCCTCCGCGAGCCGGCCGAGGCGGGCCCCGGCCGGTTCCCCGGTGCGCGGGTCAGCCACGGTGGAGGACCCCTTCGGTCTGCAGGTAGACCTTTCCGGAGCCGTCGCCGCTGAGCCCGGTGATGCGGTCCTCCTCGTCCTCGCACACGACGTGGTGGACCAGTTCGAGGGTGTGGAGATCGAAGAGGCACAGTTCGCGCGCTCCCCCGTCGTCGAACAGCACGTGCCATCCCAGACCGCTGACAGCGGCCTGGACGACCGGCTTCCCGTTCCACGGCCGTGGGAGCTCGGCGGCGGCCGAGGGGGCCCAGCCGTCCTCCACCGCCTTCCAGGTCCGCAGCGTCCCCTCCTCGTTCGCGAGGAGCACGGGGGGCGCGAGCGGGCCTCCCAAGCCGTTGTCGCCGACGAAGACGCTTCCGCGGCCGGGCAGCGGCCCGGACGCGCGAGCGGCGAGGAGGATCTTTCCCTCGGACCCGGCGGTGCACTCGTACCGGTACCAGGTCGTGGCGGAGCGCAGCCAGAGCCCGCCCTCGACCGCCACGATCTGCTCCGGGGCGCCGTCCGTGTCGGGCAGGTCGGCACCGCTCACCTCGAAGCTGAGGTCGCCCTTGCGCAGGGCGGCGGTGTCGATGACGGGGAACCGGATCAGGCCCGACCCGGTCAGCACCCAGACGTGGCCGTCCGGCGCGTGGGCGACACAGACCGGGGGCGACTCGGCGCGCACCGAGAAGGTGAAGAGCGAGGTCAGGTCCAGTCGTTGCAGCTTGTGCTTGTCGAGGGAGTAGGCGCAGTAGTCCGTGCCACCGATCGAGATCAGGCCGCGCAGCCCGGGCGCCCTGGCGAGCGGTGTCAGGACGTCCGACGGCCGCCTGAACCGGGCCAGTCGGCGCTCGAACTCCTCCAGGTCCGTGACGGCCCGGGGATCGGCGGACACCGCCTTCGCCGCGCGGACCAGGAACCGCACCGTCGCCAGGCCGGATTCCTCCGCCCGGTCCTCGGCGAGCTCGTGGAACAGGCGGGCGACCGCGCCGTCCGCCGGCATGCCGAGTAGGGGCAGCAGGTCCGCGAGCGCGGGCGGGCCGTCCTGCTGCTCCCGCAGTCCGCAGGAGGCCAGGTACCTCTTCTGCGCCGACGCCGGATCGCCTCCCGTGGCGACCGCGAGCTCGTAGTCGCTGATCTCGACGAGCTCCGCGCCGCGCATCCGCCAGAACCCGGCCGACCGGCCGCGCGAGCCGATCGAGGCCACGCAGGAGACGTACCACGGTTCGGGGAAGTGGTCCTGGTGCAGACGGTGGTCCAGGTCCGACATGAAGGGGTCGCCGAAGGTGTGCGAGTGGTACCAGCCGACCACGTACTGGTCCGGCCGCTTCTCCAGCCGTTCGAAGATCGCCCGGATGGACCGCTGGTCGAACTCGAAGTGCGAGGCGCTGCTGTCCCGGCTGGGCATCGCGACGTAGTCGTCGACCTCGACCAGGTAGCGGTCGCCGGTGCGGTAGTGCCGCCCCACCAGGACGCCCCCGATCTCCTTGGTCGGGCTGGCACCGGCCTGCATGCGGATGCCGTTGAGCATCCGCTCGCGCACCACCAGGCGCAGGCCCGGCCCGGCCTCCAGGAACCGGGCCAGCGGCGGTGGGTTGTCCTGCGGCAGCTCCCGCCGCACCGGTGAGATCGTGAAGCCCGACTCGTCGACGCTCATCGGGCATCGGCCGCCTGGCCGGCCCGGGCCTGCCGGGTCATGACGAGCGTGTGGTGCGGCTGCACCCCGGCGCCGGCCAGTGTCTCGGTCTCGTTGAGGAAGCGGTCGCCCTCGCGCCACAGCAGCCGGTAGGGCACGCGCCTGCCGTTGTCGTCCTGCTCCCGGAAGGGCATGCCGGGGGTGGCGATCAGCTTGACGATGATCGACTGGACGAGCACGGTGTCGGGCAGTTCGAGGTCCCACTGTTCGGTGACCATCGTGGTGGCGAGGACGACGGGGATCGGGTTCTGCGCGGTCATGGCTGGCACCTCACGGGGTGTCCGGTGAGTCCGGGAATCGGTTGGGGGTGATGTCGAAATCGAGGTCCGCGTCGGCCAGGGACAGGGGCTGGGCCCAGGCCGGAGGCCGGTTCTCCCCGATCACCTCGTCGAGTTTCTTGCGCAGCGAGGGGTTGGTCGCGACCGCGGCGATCTCCGTTCCGGCCAACGTGCTGTAGCGGCAGACGGCGGTGAGGCAGAGCAGGAACTCCTCCAGGGACAGGCTTCCCGCCGGGATCTCGGCCTGCACCACGACGCAGTCGCCGATCAGCACGAACCGGGCGCGGTAGCTCAACACGTTCCACTGCGAGACGAGTTGGAGGACGGACTCGCGTTGCGCGTGGTCGAGGCTCCGCTGCAGCAGCGCGCGCACGACGATCCAGTGCCGGCCGAGGACGACCTCGATGCCGACGGCGTAGAAGTAGGCCGGAACCGGGCAGCGGTAGGAGGTGACCACCTGGTTCGGGCCGGTCACCTTGTACGACCACTCGATGGCGTCGAAGTACCCGGAGATGGTGTCAGTCGTCGTCACGGTCCCCCGCCGCGTCCGGCCCGGCGCTGGTCCGGGCGGTGATCTCGAAGTCCAGGTCCCTGAGCGGCCGGGTGTCCACCGGGATGCCGGGATTCTCCTCGTCGAGCCTGACCACGAGCCAGAGGCTCGCCTTCACGTCCAGCGGATCGTAGATGTTGAAGGACTTGTACTGGATCAGATTGCAGATCTCCACGCAGAACTCGGCGACCGAGATCCCCGGGTACCAGATGTCCCCGGTGCAGATGTGCGGAGGTTTGAAGTTCGGGTGGAAGATCGGCGTTCGCCACACCACGGTCGGGGGGAACTTGGGAAAGCCCGCGCCCAGGGTGATGTCGAACTCGTGCCGGTCGGTCTCGTCCACCCGGTCGTTCCACCGCATCAGCCCGCGGCAGGTCAGGGTGACGCTGTACTGGGTGGGCGGCACACCCGTGCTGGTGAAGCTCAGCATCGAGCTGGAGGCGGCGAGGCTCTTCATCTCCTCGAACTCGCTCTGCAGCCGCCGGTCGCGCGGGCTCATCACCACGGCGAGCCTCCTTCCGGTGCGTCGGATCCCGCGGCTTCGGATCCCGCGGCTTCGGATCCGGCGGCTTCGGGCAGCGGTCCGCGGGTTCCCGACAGCTCGAACGTCACCACGGCGCCCTCGGCCCGCAGTTCGAGCCACGTCCACGGCGGAACGCCCATCTCCGCCGGCGACAGGTCGATCCACGGCTCGCCCCCCTCCACGTGCGCGGCGAACAGCGGGATCACATCCGCGTCGCAGTGCGGACAGACCGGCGGACCGTCCGCCGCGTGGGCCCGCATCACCTGCTCGGAGCGCCCGCAGACCGGACACTCCCAGCTCAGCAGCAGCCGGGCCGGGAGCTGGAGCACGCCCTCCGGCAGGCGGGCGGAGGTGCGGCAGTGCGCGAGCACCTTCCGCCAGCTGTCCCCGGCGTCGGGCCCGGCGGCCGCGTCCGGCGCGGCCGGCTCCCGGTGCAGGACGCAGTCGGGATCGATCGGCAGCGCGTGGTTCCAGAACCGGCCGTTGGCCATGTCGATCCGGAGCTCGCGGCCGAGCGCCGACCGCTGGTCGTGCCGGTCCCGGTGCAGGTACTTCAGCGCCTCCTGCACCATCAGCGCCGCGACGGTCGAGGTGAGCGTCGGCGTGGTCGGGACCCCGCCCTCGGCGAGCGCGCGCCGCTCGTAGGCCAGGCAGGACTGACGGAGCGCCAGCTCCTCGACGTCGGCGGAGCTGAGGCCGCAGGCGAAGCAGGGCTGCGGCGCGTCGGCCGTGTCGGGGCCGAAGAGCTGGACCGTGCCCTCCCACGTGGTGAGCCCGCCGTCGATCATGAGTCGGCCGGCCTGCCGGGCGAGCTGGCTCAACGCGACCCGCCCGCCCAGGTTGTCCAGGCAGCCGAAGACCACGTCCGACCGCTGGACGAGCCCGGCCCCGAGCAGCAGGCGCAGGTCCCCGTCGAGCCCGAGGACCCGGCAGTCCGGATTGAGCCGCCCCGCGGCCGCGGCGAGGGCCGGAGCCTTGGGCCTGCCGACGTCGGCCTGCCCGAAGAACACCGACCTGCTCAGGTTGCTCTCCTCGACGGTGTCGAAGTCGACGACCACGACCTCCCCCCACCCGAGCATCACGAGGTTTTTGACCACCTCGTTGCCCAGGGCCCCCGCGCCGGCGACGACACAGCGCGCTCCGCGGACCCGGGCGGCGTCCCACCACTCGATCTGTTCCAACCGCTCATACCGGCCGGGCGCCACGATCGGTCACCCCCTTGTCCGGCTCCGAAGGGCTGTATGAACAACCGCGGGAATAGCACCGGTCCCGATCAAGGAATTTCCAGCAGTCGTCGCAATACGCACCACCGCAGAGCGGACACTGCACGACGCCGCCTCCCGCGGTCAGCCGCGTCCGGCACTGCTGGCATTTCGACCCGACCAACCGCGAGCCCGCGGCGAGAATGACACGCTGAACCTCATGGAATACGACCGTGTGACCCGCGAAATAGAGTTCGTCGCCATGGTGCAGCACCGCGAGGAAAACCGGCTTCACGGACCCCCGGACGACTTCCAGTCGCACCGGGAGAACGACCGAGGCGCCGGACTCGGTCCGCCCCAGCCAGACCCCGGATTCCTGGGCCGTCGGCGGATTGTTCTGTGCATGCTGGAGCGAGTCGCTCCGAAGAAAAACGTAATGCCCTCGATCGGGAAAAGGCACGACCCACTCACCGAAATCCAGACGTGGAATCGGAAGGGAGTCCCTGTCCATGCCGCCCCCTCACCCTCGGTGCCGGACGGGACCCGGTCAGGCTAGCACCCTGCCCCATGAAAATGACCAGGCACGGAGAAAATACGATCGCTTCGACAGACATACCGGGGCCCGTGGAACATCGCTGCCCCGGTGCGGGAGTCGTTCTCCCGCACCGGGGCAGCGATGTTCCACGGGACCGTCACGCGCGAGCGGCGCCGGCACCGGCTCTCTCGTCGAGGGGAATGATGCGGCTCTCGGCCGTGCCGATGAGCGGGGTCTCGGAGTACACGTCAAGTTGCCCGGTCATGGGCCCGATCCCGATCCGGTGCACGGTGGTGATGCCGATGGTGCTCACCGTCGCGCTGTGCCCGTTCAGGTTGACCGACGGCACCAGCAGGGAGAACGACGTCGATCCGCGGTCGATGCTCGTCTCGATCGTCACGCTCACCACCCGGCCGAGCGCGCTCTCGACCACGCTCACCTCGTCACCGCGGAAGACGTGGGACCTCGTCGGGTCGGCGTACTCGAAGGAGCTCAGGCCGCCCGCTCCGAGCGGCATCCAGACGACGTGGATCGGGGCGTGGTGCCCGTGGGAGGAGTGGAACTGGTAGTAGTCCGGCTCGGTCACGGCTTCTCCGTCTCGGTTGGCGATCCCCCCACCTGACACCCCAGCCTCCGCCGGGTCCGCCGCCGGTCCCCCGAGGGCGCGCGCGCTTGGACCGAACGTGCGACACGGGCTCGTCCGAAGGCAGGCAGCGGTCCCCGCCGGCCGGCGTCGGTGCCTCAGGGCCGAGCGGTGTCGACGAGGGTGTCGAAGACCAGCCCGCTGGAGCCCTCGCCGCGACCGACGCCCCGTCGGGCGCCGAGCCAGACGGAGACGCTGCCGTCGTACCAGCGGGTGCGGTGGTAGGCGAGGGCGAGCGTGGTTCCGGTCGGAGGCACCTCCTCCTCGTTGACGAAGTAGGGGTTTCCCGCGTCGATGCCCTCCCTGAGCAGACTCGTGTGCGGCCGGACCGGCTTGCCGTCGATCACGCTGGGCATGGCGGCGCGCTGCAACCGGATGGCCCGGTCGCCGCCGGGAACGTGCACCGCGAGGAAGGGCACCCAGTTCTCGGGGACGACGCTCATCGCCTGGTAGCCGATCGGCGCGCGGGGCGCGTCGGCGGCCGGGGCGGGCACGAAGCGCCGGCGGTGCTGGAGGATCTGCGCCACGACCTCGCTGCCCCGGCGGGCCTCGCCGGTGGGCAGCGGGACGGTCTTCTCCACGCCCCAGACCATGTTGGCGTTCTCGTCGCGGATCAGCGCGATCTCCTCCAACGGCGGCCCCTCGGCCACCTTCGGCACGGTCGGGGGGAGGAAGAGGCTCAGGTCGGCGGGAACGTCGGCGGTGCCGATCGTGTCCAGGGTGTACATCGACCAGCGCTGCCAGTCCTCGTCCTGGCCCGCCCCCGCCGGGCTGATCCACTGCCGCTGCCCGAACACGTCGGTGACCGCCAGTCCCCGGATCGACGCGAGCACTCCGGCCGGGAGGTCGCAGGGCAGCTGGTACCAGTCGTTGCTGTAGACGAGCGCGAATTCGAGGAAGACGAGCTTCGCCAGGTCGGTGCTGTCCGGCTGGACACCGGCGAAGTTGGTACGGCCGTCCTCCACCGCCCACCAGCGGGGCAGGGGCATGCCCGAGTACCGGACCGGCGCCGGGAACACGGTGCGGTTGAGGGGCGCCGGCGGCGGAGCCGTCCCGCCGAGCGGGGCACCCGGGTCGACGGAGAACGCGTGCCAGTCCAGGTGGCCACCGGGGAACTCCTGTGCGGTCAGGACCTTCTCGGTGCCGGTCGGAGCGGCGGAGATCGAGAACCGGTGTTCGAGCCTGGTGGCGTCCCAGGTCGCGTCGCCGCCGGGCTGGTCGAACAGGTCGTCGAACCACGCGACAAGACGGACACCCAGGCTGTCCAGTTGCGCACGTGCCGGCCCCGAGGCGGAGATGCCGTCCGAGGCCTTGCCGTTGTCCACCTTGATGTGCCGGTAGAGCGCGTACCCGTCCATCCGGCGGCCGGCGACCGCCTGCAGGGTGGACCACACCTGAGGGTCGGACGTGCGCGGGGTGTCGGCGTCCACTCCCGGATCGGGCAGGGCGATCGGGTACTTGGCGATGTAGGTCTTGCGCAGCTGCTTGAGGCCGAGCTGCGGGCCGAGGAGCTTCATCCAGCGCCGTCCGATGGCCAGGCGCAGGTCGAAGGAGATCGGATCCGGGCCGAACGCGAACGGCAGGGCCCGGCGCTCGGCCACCACCTCCAGCGGCCGGTCGTTCGGCAGGGCCTCGGCCGCACCGGACCCCGGCCGGAACCTGGACGGCACGGAGGTGGCCACCGAGTAGGTCGCGGTGACGGGCGACCCGGCGTCGGTGCCCCGGAACTCACCGAGCTGCCATTGGCGCGTCAGCATCCAGAGCGGGTCGCGGACCTCCGCACGCAGCGCACGCTCGAACGACGTGGTGCGCGGGCGGCCCTCCAGGCGGTTCCAGAGTCCGACGGTGGGGAACAGCCGCTGGTCGAGCGCGGCGCGGAGGTCCTCGATACGGGTGGGCTCAGGCATCGGCTTTTCCTCGCAGGTTGGCGGTTGCGAGATCGGTGCTGATCGTGATCGGCCGCCGGGTCGCCGACATCACCGTCGCGGGCAGGAGTTGTGCGTAGGCGGTGGTGTCCAGGTGCGCGGGCTCGACGGCGCGGGTCTTCGCCAGGTCGAGGGTCTCGCCGACGGCGCCGAGCAGGTCGTCGGCGCTCCAGTTGCCCGTCCGCTGCGGTGGGGTGACGAGGAGCATGGCCTGCGGCGGCTCCGCGTCCGGGCCGTTGTAGTGGAACGCGATCCCGGTGGTCTCCTGCTGGGCCGGGACGACTTCGGTCCATTCGTCGAGCAGCAGCCCGCAGTGCCGGTTGACGCCCAGCAGCGGCTCGGGAGCGTAGTGGGCGGTGAAGAGCACCCGGTCCTCGGTGATCCGGGTGCCCGCCGCGAACTCCATGCCCAGCCAGTGGTCGTTCGGGCGGTAGGGCAGCTGGACGGGCACCAGCTCGGGTTCCTGCCATCCGAGGAGGTCGCCGAGCAGCCCGCCCGGCCCTCGCAGGGCGTCGGCGACGAACACGGCCTGTTCCCACAACCGCGGCTTCTCGCGCACCCGGGCGATGCCGTGCACCCAGTCGTCGACCGGAAAGTCGCGCCGGAAGTCCTGGACCAGATGGCTCAGCAGCTGATCCTTGTCGATGCGGGCCTTCCTCCAGTCCGTCTGGAGCTGGTCCGGCGCGGTGAACTCGGGCACCACGAGGAAGTCGCGGCCGAGCATCGCCTGCAGCGCGTCGGTCGCGGCCCGCACCCGGTCGGGGGCGGTCAGGGCCTGGTCGTACGCGGCCAGGGCCTTGTCGGCGGCGGCGAGCCTGCTGGTCACCTCGGTGAGCAGGGAGCCGGCCCGGTCCAGCAGATCCCTGGCGAAGCCGACGATCCGGTCCTGGAAGGGCGTCAGATCGAGCCCCGCCGGGTCGAACGCGCTCAGCGGCAGGAGAGCGGCCACGTCCGCGAGCAGCGCGCTGAGCGTGGTGTCCGTCGTCCTGGCGACGGCGCGCAGCGCCAGGAGGCGCGAGTTGAAGGCGGCGCGCTCCCCGCCGACGATCGCGCGCAGCTGCCCGGGCTGGGCGGGACGAGGGGTGGTGGGCTTGGTGGTGAGCCGCCATTCCGCCTGCTGGAGCAGCCCGAACCGCCGGTCGACCGTGGCCGAGGAGGGGAGCTGGTCGTACGCGGCGATCAGGGCGTCGGCGGCCGCCAGCGAGGCGGCCATGCGGTCCGCGGTCGCCGCGACGGCCGTCAGCACGTCGCCGAACACGGCTCCGCGCCACAGGACCGCCTCGCCCCAGCCGCTGCGCGGCATGCCGAAGCCCCCTGCCGTCCGAGCCAGGTTCGCGTAGCCGGTCAGGAAGGTGTCGATGCCCGCGACGAGGGCGGCCCGGTCGGGCTTGGCGGGCGCGTCGGGGAAACGGGGGGCCAGCGAGGCGACATAGGAAGCGGTGTCCTGGCGCAGCTGGTCGAGGACGGCGCGAACCGCCGCCGGCCGGCCCCGGTCCAGGGTGACGGCGTCGTCCGTGGTCCGGTCGACCGGCTGTCCGGCGGCGCCCGGGACCAGGTCCGTCGGCCGCAGCGGACGTGACCGGGTCAGCAGCGAGCGCAGTGCGCCGACCAGGGGCGACACCTCGAAGAAGGTCAGTTTGCCGGTGATCCGCTCGGTGTGGCGGATCACCAGCTTCGCATCGGGTCGTGGCCGCTCCTGGGCCACGACCACGGCGACGATCCGGTCGTCCAGGTCGGTGAGCGCCGCGTCGTCCGTCGGCTGGACGCCCCACAGCATGTCGAGGGGCTGGAGCCCGAGGTCGGCCTGGGTGACCACCCGGAGGCGGTGGGCCCCGGTGACCGGGTCCTGCCATTCCACGGTGGTGGCCACGTCCGTCGCGGACGGCAGCATCGTGGGCAGCCAGGCGTTGACCGCCGGCTCCCCCAGCGCCCGCGGAGCGGTGCCGGGGAGCACCACCGGACCGAGCCCGTGGCTCAGCCCGGGAGTGAACATCAGGCCCAGCCGGTGGGTGAGGGTGACGCCGCTGCGCGGGGTGCGGACCACGGCCGGATCGGGCGGGAAGCCCTCCTTGGCGTAGGCGTCGAGGGTCGCCGACGCCCGTTCGGGGTTTCCCCGGAGCGTCTGGTGGGTGGCTTCGGCGACGGCGAGGTCGGACACCGCGTCATGGAGGTCGAGCAGGTGCTGCACTTCGGCGTTCATCGCCTGCTGCTCGGCGTCGGTCGCGGTGGGCAGGTTCGCGACGCCGAAGGGGTACTCGGGGTGGGCGGGTTCCCGGGTCGCGGCGCGGACGAGCGCCAGTCCGTCGACGACGTTCCGTGCCTCGACCAGTTCGACCGGAGTGCCCGGCGCGGCGGTCGAGAGCTTCCCGGAGCGCAGCGGGAACGCCCCGCGCAGCGCCGGCAGGAACTTGTCCAGTTCGACCTCGGGGTGCCCCTCGTGCAGGCCCCGTTCGAACCGGTAGCCCAGCATCGCGCCCAGCGACTGGCCCTGCCGGAGCCCGTCCAGCAGGGTGAGCGCGACCCGGACGCGGTCGGAGCTGAGGTTGACGGCGAAGCAGCCGGGGTTCCCGGGCGAGCCGTTGGCGAGGTAGCCGGCCCGCAGGACGGCCGCGGTGGTCGCCTGGGCGGGCGACGGGGCGTGCACGTACCCGCCGTTCCCGGGATCCTGCAGCAGCGGGCTGGACCCGCTCGGGGTGAACAGCGCGCCGAGACTGCCCGTCAGGTGGACGGGGGTGAGGGCCGCGGTGGCGGGTCTGACGTCCTCCAGCCATCCGTAGGCACCGAGGTGCAGCCCGGGACGGGCCGGAGAGGTGCCGTCGGCTCCGTACCGCAGTTCGGCCAGGCGTTCGTTGACCAGGCCGAGCCGCCAGGCGTCCAACCGGTAGGTCGCGCAGTCCAGGTGCTCGGCCAGCACGCGTTCCAGCCGGGCGGTGGGCACGTCGGCGAGCAGCCGGAGGGCGGCGGTCTGCTCGGCCAGCTGCCGGGCCGCGGGATGGGTGGCCAGCACATCCGGAATGAAGTCGACGACGAGCTTCGACGGGTCATGGGTGATGGCGGGGTCGGGAGCGTACAGCTTCCGGTACCGGCTCTCGCTGGGCTGGGGCGGCTGGGTGTCACGGATGTGGATGAACAGCGGGTCGGCGGCCGACAGCGTCTCGCCCGCCGCGGCGGCCAGCCCGCGCGCGGTCTGCTCCCAGCCGAGCAGCACCGCGTGCCGCAGCAGCAGGTAGAGCACGGCCGCCGGGGGCCGGTCGTCGGTGAAGCCCTTCTCCAGACGGACGGCCTCCAGGTCGCGCGCCGCGTTGTCGGCGAGCCACTGCAGGTAGTTGCGCCCGTCGGGGACGTAGGACCGGACCGTCCTGCTCTCGGACAGCGGCTGGTCGTCGACGAGGGGACCGAGCAGCGGGTACTGCTCCTCGGTGAACAGGCGGCGGACGATGGCCGGGTCGACGGCGGGCTGTCCGGGCGGGGCCAGCCGGTGCAGGAGGGCGAGGATCGGCTGCGGCATGCCGAGCCGGTCCAGCGCCGGCAGCACCCGCGGGCCGTTGCTGCCGAGGTTCTCGCGGTTGTAGATGTCCTCGACGCTCTGCGCGTAGCGCTGGTGGTACTCGGCCGAGGTGGGGTGCAGGGCGAGGATGTCCAGCAGCAGCTGGTGCGGATCGGCCGCCGGTGTCCCGGGCGGGGTGTGCTTGCCCAGGTACGACACCTGGGCGGCGGCGTTCCTCCAGTCGACGGCGGCCGCGGACAGCAGGGCGCCCAGCGCCCGGCGGTGGGTGGCGGTCTGGGGCCAGGTCAGCCGGGAGAAGACGGTCGTCGGCAGGATGCCGTACGGCTGGCGTCCGATCCTGACCGCGGGAATCGGGCCGCGTCCGGAGACGTAGCGGACGAAGAAGTCCCGGGTGTCGCTCACCGTACGGTCCGGAACCGTCGGATACAGCATGGTCTGCAGATAGGAACCCCAGGTGGCGGGCCACAGCGCGAGGTTCGCGGCCCGGGCCTCGCGCTGGTCGGTGCCGTCCGCACCCGCCACGCCGGTCATCACGGCCGGGTCGAGACCGAGGAGTTCGGCGAACCACCGGCCGTCCGTCCGGGTCGTCCAGTCGTCGGCCGCCGCCGCGGCCGTGGGGGCGGACGCGGCACGCAGCACCGCGGCGGACACCGCGCGCGGGTCCTGTCCCGCGGGTGTCTCCTCGCTGTTGTTGGTCGGGGTGCCCTGCGGCAGCAGACTGAAGCCGGCCTGGCTGCGCAGCTGGCGCGTCAGCAGGTCGGCGAAGTCGGTGGCGGTCTGTCCGGCGGTGCTGTTCACCCGCAGACCTAGGACGACGAGCCGTTCGACGCCGCCCCGGAAGCTGTCCTGCAGCGGCACCCGCACCGCCATGCCGACGCCGACCGCCGTGTCGAAGTCGGTCAGCCAGCGCAGCGCGGCGGGGACGGTCAGCACCCCGGTCCGCTCGTCGACCTTCGGCTTGTCGGCGGAGCCGGGGTCCGGTCCGACGTCCAGCGTGGCCGGCACCGGCGCACCGGTGACGGAGAACACCTGGGCGGCGCCGACGTACCCGGTCACGGTGAACCGGTCGGGCAGCAGCCGGGCCCGGGGGGCCTGGGTCCAGGAACGCGACGACACGTCCGTGGCGGCGGGAGGCGGCAGTACGAGGAACGCCACCAGGACGCTGTTCCCGGTCGCCGTCGACGCGCCGTCGATGCCGACCGGTCGGCTGGCGCGGACGGCGTCCGCGCGGGCGGCTCCCACCGCCGCCAGCAGCGCCGCGTCGGCCGCGGCGATCTTGGCCCGGTCCCCGTGGGCCTGCCACACGGCGGTCCAGTACGTGGTGGTGGGCTGCCGGTCGGCCGCCGCCACGGGCTGCGGGGTGACGAGCACCAGAACGGCGGTGCCGGGGTCCACGCCGGTGGGCTGTTCGGTCGGGTTGGCGGGGCGCCGGTTCTGCAGCAGCCAGCTCGCCCGCCCCGCCGGCACCCTCGCCGTCAGCTCCTGCCACGCGGCCTGTTCGGCGGGCGCGTTGCCGCCGGCCCGCCACAGCGCGGTCCAGTAGGCGTCGACCGCGCCGATCTCCGCCTGGGTGGGCAGGGGCTCGAAGGACTCCACCGACCATTCGTCGGGGAAGATCCGGACGAGCAGCTCGGCGGCGGTGAAGCGGGTCTCGATGCGCACCGGTCCGAGCAGGACCGGGAAGTCGTCGCTGAGCGGCAGGGCCGCGGTCGGGTGGAGGGTGGTCACGGCAGCATCTCCTGTGCGTGCACGGCCATCAGGACCGGTGCCCGGAAGAGGACGTAGGCGATGTCGGCGGAGCTCAGTCCCGCGTGCCACAGCGGCAGGGACAGGTCCTCGGTGTGCTGGTCGTGCTTCTCGGGGTCGTCCTCCGGGTGGGCGAACTCGCGCAGGACGACGGGCACGGTGCTCTCGTCGAGCCGGACGAACCCGGTGGACGCGGGGTCGATGTCCGGCCAGGAGAGGTCGTTCCAGACCTCGACCCGGGGCGGGGTCGCGTCGGGTTCGACGTCCGCGCCGAACCGGGGCTCCCCCGGTCGTTCCTTGATGACGAAGAACCAGCCCGCGCTGCCGGGTGGTTCGGCTCCCTTGGCCTCCGTGGCGGTGAGGTCGAAGCCGAGCAGGTAGATGTCCGGCTCGATCTTCGCCTCGTACAGCGGAAGCCGGATCTCGTCGTGCGAGGGGTTCGCCTCGTCGACCAGGTCGACGGGCAGGCGTTCCTTCCGGGGGTCGGGCTGTCCGTCGGTGAGTTCCCAGCGGGCGCGGTGGGCGTAGATCGCCGCGTTGGGGTACTTCTTCAGCAGCTCGCCGCGGATGACCAGCACCAGCTCGTTCGCCTGGACGCCCGTCTCGCGGTTGTTGTGCTCGCCGAGCTTGGACTCCTGCGTCCAGGTCGCGACCGGCGGGATGTCGTACAGCCGTTCGCGCCGTTCGCCGGCGCTCTCGCCCGGCAGGGCTGGCGCCGCGCGGACGTCCCAGAACTGGCGGAAGGGCGTGCCCCGCTGGTCGGTGGGGTACTCGCGCCAGAGCAGCTCGTTGGCCATCTCGTGGTTGAGCCCGACCAGGTAGGCCTCGATGAACTCCTGGTCCGTCTCCAGCAGGGTGATCGAGTTGGGCGGGACCAGGTTGATGTTCGGCATGAACAGGTCCACCGACATGTCGAGCAGCGCCCGGTACATCGGCATGTCCAGGACCGGGTACGCCATGGCCTCGAGGAACTGCTCGGCGAAGGGCGCCAGTCGCCCGGGCAGCCGGACGGAGCTGAGCAGGCTCCGCGGCACGGTGTCGTCCGGCCGCAGTCCGGCCAGGGTCGCCGCCGTGGTGCCGAGGACGTCCAGCGGGCGGCGTGCGCCGTCCTGGCCGCCCAACTGGGCGTCCGAGTAGCCCTGGTAGATCTCGTGCAGCGCCTGCTTGAAGGACTGCGCCTCGGGGCTGTCCGCACCGCCCGGGGAGGGGATGAAGGTGTCCCCGGGGAGCGTCAGGACGAAGTCGTGGCTCGTCGGCAGCTGGTCCACCGGGTCGGTCGGGGCCGCGGCCGCGGCGACGGCCGGGGTGGGGTGGAGCACCTGGTCGAGCCGGGTGGGCGTGATCACGGCGGCCGGCCGCACCTTGGGGGGCGCCGCCGTGACACCTCCGATGTCCGCGTCCATCCTGACGATCAGGTCGTGCGGCGACCGGTCCGCGGTGAACGGCAGCCCGCGCACCAGCCGTGATCCGGGCCGGGCGATGCGGCGCATCGGCGCGGACACCGGGGCGGTGGAGACCCGGCTCTCCGAGAAGTGGAAGCCGACGGCGAGCTGCTCGGCCGGGCCCGCCGACCGTCCGCTCGCCGTCGCCGCCTGCTGGGTGGTCGTGACGACCCGGGAATGGGCCGGCGCGGTCAGCGTGAGCGCCCTCCCCGACGCGGGAACCGCGGTGAGGGCCGCGGCCGGGGGGTCCAGGTGCTTGTTCTGCAGCACCGTGCTCACTTCGCGGGCCAACTGTGCCGCCCGGATGCGCGCGTTGGCGGCCAGGACGTCGCCGACCTGGGCCCAGGCGGCCTGCATGAACTCCTCCTGCCGCTTCTGCACCACCTGGGCGCCGAGGCCGGCCGCCACCCGGAACCTGGGGTCGAGGTTGAGCCGGTGCACCCAGTTGCGCTGGTTGGCGGCCGGGCTGCCGTCGCGTTCGGTCAGCAGCCGGGAGGCCGGCGCGTGCCAGCGTCCGTACAGCGGCGGGGTGACCACCGGATCGGCGGCGCCGACGGGCGGCGCGGCGAGCGTGGTCGCCAGGGCGCCGTGGGCGGCGGCCGGGGTCCGGGTGAGGTAGTCGTCGGCCAGGTTGATCAGACCGGCCAGAGCCTGCTGGAACGGGTGCGGATAGTGGAATCCGAGCCGCTGGAGATCGTCCCAGGTGTCGTAGTCGTCGCTCGGACGGTCCGGCTGCCGCAACGCGCCGCCGAGCTTGAGCACGCCGCCGAGCACCGTCGGCACGGTGATGCCGGGCAGTCCGGGCCCCGCCGACCGGTGCACGTCGAGGTCCCGGCGGCCGACCCGGGGGTCCAGTTCGGGAACGGGGTCCAGCAGACGGACCAGGTACTCGAAGTCGCCCGCGCTGCCCGTGGAGAAGAACCAGCGGTGGTAGTACGGCAGCTGCCCCGGAGCCTGCTGGCCGTTGTAGCCCTTCCCCCAGCTGGGGTGGAGCGCGCCCGGTGCGGCGGCCGGGTCGAGACCGAGGCCGGCCAGGCGTCCGGTCTCGAAGGCGGGTACGAGGAAGGCGTGATAGGCGGTGTCCGGAGTCAGCCGACGTGGACACAGCAGCCGGGCGCACGCGTGGTCGGCGTTGGTGCGCAGCACCTGGGCGAGCGCGGGCAGCACACTGCCCATGTCCTCGGAGACCACGGGTGAGTCGAGCGATCCGTTGACGTGGACGTGCCCCCAGGCGCCCAGCTGGTCGGACGGCGGCAGGGCGCTCGGGTTGCTCACGGCAATGTACGGCAGTGGCCGGCCGGCGGCCCTGCCGTCGGTGAACTCGGCGCCGTCGCTGGAGCGGGAGTCCGGCCCCGCGGCGAGCACGACCAGCGCCAGCCAGGGCAGCAGCCGGCGTGTGGTGGCGTCGGGGGCGGCGGGGCTGTAGCGCCAGGGGAAGTCCTCGTCCTGGAACTCGATGTGCGCCAGGTAGTTGGGTTCCATGTTGGTGATCCAGGACCGCGGCTCGGTGCGCGAGACGGCGCGCGGATCGATCCCGATGACGTCGCCGGGACCGTAGATCTGCACGGTGCGCTGCACGTCACGGCTGAGCGGCCCCGCGCCGGTGCCGTCCTCCGCGGTGACCCGCAGCGCGACCGGAACGCTCGCCCGGGCGGCGGTCCCCGGGTCGGTGGTGATCCTGGTGGCGATGCCGGCCCGGAGCCAGGGCAGGAACGTGTAGGCGTTGTCCGTCACGGGCTGACCGCCGCGGCCACGTCGAAGAACTCCGCCTTGACGGTCAGCTCCTGGACAGCGGGGTCGGCCGCGGCCTGTCCGGAGCGCACGACGCCCCCGGCGACCAGCACCAGGGTGTCCGACAGCGGTGCGGCGGCGAACGCGAACCGGCCCGTGCCGAGCCCCGCCGCGGCGCTCCAGCCGCGGGTCGTCGCGTCGAAGAGGGCGGCGCTCGCAAAGCCGACGTCGTCGCCCACGCCGTCGCCGCCTCCCACCACCAGGACCTGCGTCCCCCCGAGCGGAACGGCGCGGTGCAGGGCACGACCTCCGGGCATGTCCGGTACCGCGGTCCACGTTCCGGTGTCCTGGCTGTAGAGCTCCGCCCCGGCCCGGCTGAACGGGTCGAAGGTGCCGTCGCCGGGACCGCCCGGCGCCCGTCCACCGGTGACGAGCACCGCGGCTCCCGCGGAGAGCGCGGTGGCCTGGTGCTCGGCGCGGGGGGCGAGGAGGGCGCCGGTCGGGCTCCAGGTGGCGGCGGCGGGGTCGAAGAGTTCGCAGTACGCCAGTGCGGTGTCCTCGTCACGGGCCGTGGGCAGGGTGCCGCCGGAGACCAGCACCCGGCCATTGGCCAGCACGACGGCCGGGTGCCCGCTGCGGGCGTCGGTCATCGGCGCCGTCTCCGTCCACGTACCGGTGGCCGGGTCGAACAGCTCGGCGGAGGCCAGGGCCTTGACCGACTGGGCGGAGCGGATCGTCGTCCCGCCGGCGACGAGCACCTTGTCGCCCACGAGGGCGGCGCTGTGTCCCCAGCGCGCGGTGTGCATGCTCCCGGTGCTGGTCCAGGTGCCGGCGACGGGGTCGTAGATCTCCGCCGCGGCCAGGCCCGGCGCCGGGAACTGGGCGGTTCCGCTGATGCCTCCCGCGACCAGCACCTTGCCGTCGGACAGCCGGGTCGCGGTGTGCAGCCGACGGGGTGTCTGCAGACTTCCGGTGGCGGTCCAGGCCTTGGTGGTGTGGTCGTAGACGGCGGCCCGGGCGAGCGCCGCGGCCGATCCGTCGGAGCCGCCCATGACGAGGACCTTCGTGCCGGTCAGCACGATCGCGTTGTCATGCCGGCCGTACCAGCCTGCGGCCGCGGGCAGGTCGCCGGTGGCCGTCCACTTCCCGGTCGCCGCCGCGAGGGTACTGGTCATGGGCGCGAACCCCTTCGTCGTCGATGCGTGCCTGTCGATGCGTGCCTGTCGATGCGTTCCGGTCGCCGTGTTCCGGTCGCCGTGTTCCGGTCGATGCGTTCACGGGGTGAAGATCTCGGCGGTGTCCGTCAGGACATCCGCGCCGCCGGGTGCCGCCGTGCCGGCGAGGACGCGGCCACCGGTGGTGAGGACCCGTCCGTCGGAGAGCGCCAGGGCGGTGAAGTCCCAGCGGCCGGCGGCCAGTCCGCCGGTCGGGGACCAGGTGTCCGCGGCGGGGTCGTAGGTGACGGTGCCGCGGAATCCCGCGTGGTCGCCCGGAGCGCCGGTCCCGCCGAGGACGAGCACCTTGCCGGTGGACAGCAGGACGGCCCGGTGCCGGCTGCGCCCGCCGGGCATGGGCGAGACGGTGGTCCACTGGCCGGTGGTGGGGTCGTAGAGCTCGGCGGTGGCCAGGCTGCCGGCGCGGTACCGGCCGCGGGGACGGCCGGTGGGGGTGTCACCGCCGGTGACCAGGACCCGGCCGTCGGGCAGCAGGGTCGCCTGGTGGCCGACGCGTGCGGTGGTGAGGCTGCCCGTGGGCTTCCAGGTGCCGGCGGCGGGATCGTACAGCTCGCAGTAGGCGAGGGCCGCGGGCCCGCGGCCGGTGGACACCGTGCCCCCGACGACCAGGACGGAGCCGTTCCTCAGTGCCACCGCCCGGTGCCCGGTGCGGGCGTCCGTCATCGGCCCGGCGGCGCTCCAGGTGCCGGCGGTGGGGTCGAACAGCTCGGCGGAGGCCAGGGCGACGGGTTCCGCTCCACGGGCACCGGTGCCGCCCGCGGCCAGGACGCGCCCGGAGGCGAGGGCCGTGACGGAGTGCCCGTACCGAGCGGTCTTCATGGCCCCGGGGAGCGTCGACCAGGTCCCGGCGACGGGGTCGTAGCCCTCGGCGGACTTCAGGGCCGCGCCGTCCGGGCCGATCCCGCCGACGGCCAGGACGCCGCCGCTGCCCAGCCTGACCAGGCCGTGCCGCCGACGGCCGGTGCGCAGCCGGCCCGCCTGGGTCCAGGTGCCGCTGACCGGGTCGAACAGCAGGCTGTCGGTCCGAGCACCCCCGGTCTCGTCCGTGCCGCCGGCCAGCAGGACCCGGCCCGTCGCCAGCAGGACGGCGGTGTCCGTGCCCGTGTCGGCCGCGAGGGCCGTCGGGATGTTCGCCGCGCCGGTCCATCCGCCGGGGGTGGCCGGAGTGCCCACCGTCTCCGACCGGGGGATGACGTGCAGGGTGCCCTGCCGGCGCGGGTCGGCGTCCTCCATCGCGGCGAGCGCGTCGGTCGCGGCGGCCTGGCTGAGGAAACTGGCCGGGGCGTCGGCGAAGGCGGGCGTGCCGGGCGAGAACGCCGTCCGGTTGTTGCGCCGGTACGCGACGGCGTAGCGCGGCCCGGTCACCCGCAGGACGTCGTCGGCGAACGGCTGGCGCAGGGTGGCCTCGTGCTGGGAGAGCGCGGAGCGGCCGGTACTGCTGCCGCCGAGGAGCTGCTGGAACACGGCCGGGCTGGCCGCGTAGAGCCGCTTGGCCGCCGCCGGCGCGGGCGGGTCCGGGATGCGTGTCCGGCCCTCGGCCCGGAGGGTCGCGGGGCGGCGCCTGCTGTCGATCACGATCATCTCGTACCGGGCGCTGCGGCGGGCGGCGCGGGCGGAGGCGAGCGTCCCCTGGAGGGGGGTCAGCTCCAGCCCGGCGTCCTGGTCCTCGTAGGCGGGGCGGCTCAGCTTCGCCGCGTCGTCCATGTCCTGGAACTGGGCCATGGCGAACCGGTCGGTGGTGGTCGAGGCCTGCGTCAGACCGCTGTCCGGGGCCGGTGCGACATTGAAGCGGTGTCCGGTGAGCGGCCGTTGGGCCCCGACCCGGTCCACGCGCACGTGCAGCGGGATCACGCGCTGCCGGATGAACAGCGTGCCGAGCGGGTGCAGGACCAGGCCCTCCGTGGCGGGCAGGGTGCGCAGATTGACCAGTGCCTGGCTGCCGCCGCTGGGCAGCTCGGTCCGCCAGCCCTCCACCTTGCCGATCTCGTCGCCGAGCAGGGCGAGGGCGTCGACCGGGGGGAGCGTGGGGTTGTGGCTGTCGCCCCAGGTCAGGTCGAAGTTCGCGGAGATCTCGAAGAAGAGCAGCGAGATCGATCCGCGACCGTGGGCCCGCCAGGGCGCCGGGCCCTCCAGCTGGAACCGGAGGTGCACGCCGAAGACACCGACGCCGAAGGCCTTCAGCGTGAGGTCGACCGCGATGTCGATGGTGAAGGCGAACGGGGAGAACCGGAACAGGGCGTCGAAGGCGAGGTGCCCCTGGAGCCCGAAGTCGTCGAAGCCCAGGACGAGTTCCGCCTGGGCTCCGAACTGCACGCTGTTGCTGGTGACCGCGAAGTAGCCGCTGACCCGGATGAGGGCGGTGGGCGTGTGGATGATGTCGACCGCGATGCGCGGCGGGACCGGGAAGGGCAGCGGAGGCGGTCGGAACGACGGATGGAAACCGCCGACGGACAGGACGAAGTCTCCCCCGCCCCAGCCGATGAGCAGGCCCATCCCGCCCTCGATGGTCATGATCAGGATGCGCGATTCGAACAACTGGGCGTAGAACCAGAGCCGTTGCTTGTCGAACTCGATCGCTCCGACGAAGTTGACCTGGAGGACGAGGAGGGGCAGGTCCTCGGCGGGAAGGCTGCAGCGCAGGACGCCGACGATGGCGATGTTCCCGGGGATCTCGACGATGACGCCGACGGAGACGCTGATCAGGGTGGGAGTGCCCCAGCCGATCTTCGCCATCGGCCCGACCAGGAACGTCCCCTCCTGAGGGGGGAAGAAGGCCCGCAGGTCGCTGAGGATGCGCGGCGCGTTGGCCACCACGTCCTTGGGGAACATCACCGACTCGATGGCGCCGGTGCGGACGCCCTCCGTGAGCGCGGTCAGGTTCATCCCCCGGTTCAGGCCGAGCAGCCCGCCGACCGCGAGCAGGGTGAACCCGTACCCCAGTTGCAGGCCGATGCCGCCGAACTCGGCCGTCAGCACCAGCAGCAGGGAGAAGCCCGGAGTTCCGTCGGGCATCCGGGTCGAGAGGAGTCCGATCGCCTTGACGTCGATGAACCCGGCCAGGCGCAGGGCCAGCGTCCCGGCGTACTCGTGGCGGTCCGCGTCGTAGCCCAGGAAGCCGCCGCCGCTGACGAACTGGAGGTCCAGCGCGAGGCCGACACCCGTCGGGGGCCGGAAGTCCGGGCGGATGTCGACCGGCCCCAGGTTGCCCTTGCCGAGCGGGGCGAGGACCACGGGGATGTCGGTGCCCAGGCCCTGGACGACGGCCGAGACGGGGCCGAGGCTCCCCTTCACGTCGGCGGTCAGGCCGAGGGCGAAGGTGCCGTCCTTGATGCCCAGGGTCAGGGTGAGCGCGCTGAGGTCGACCGGGCCCAGCCCGATGTGGGAGGCCAGCTGCACCTCCAGGCCGCCGCTGCCCTCGAAGCGCAGGCCGTCGGCCGCCGTGAACCGGGCGCCCAGCTCGAAGGCGCTCTCGATGCGCACGTCCTTCAGCAGGGTCGCGAGGAAGCCGTCGCTGTCGTCGCCGAGGGTGATGAGGACCTTGCCGCGCTGGAGCTGGAGGCCGAGGCCGATGTCGAGGCCGCCGTCCGGCCGGGCCCGCAGCCGCACGGTGGAGTCGACCTGTTCGACCGACACCCTGCTGCCGCCGGGGAGCGACACCAGCAGCAGCGGGTCGTCCGGGTCGCGGCGGTAGCTGTGGACGACCTCCGCCGTCGCCGAGACGGTCGCACCCGGCGGGGGCTCGACCGCCGACGCACCGGGCCGCAGGACGAGGGTGGTTCCCGCCGGCACGTCCGCGTCCAGGCTGACGGTGAGCGTCCAGGCCCCGCCGGACTGCTCCAGCGTGCCCTTGGCCAGGCCGGCCGGCAGCGCGAGGGCGATGCCGTGCGGCTGGACGTCGGTGCGCGGCACGAGGACCGCGAACACCAGGTCGAGCGTCGGCGGCGTGGTGGTGGTGTCCAGGAGCGAGGGCAGCCCGGCCTGGGCGGCCAGCCGGTCGAGCACGGTGAGGATCTTCAGCCCGTCGAAGCCCGGCGTGCCCCAGTCGTACAGCGCGCCCAGCTGCGCCAGGGGGTTCTGCAGCCAGCCCCCGAGGCGCTCCAGGTGCAGGGTGTTCTCGGTGAAGAACGGCTTCTGCGGATCGAACAGGCCGGTGTTGTGGTCGGTGCGCACCAGGACACCGGAGAATTCGAGGAGCTCGTCGACACCCTGGCCGCCCTCCAGGTGCTTGACGAGCAGCAGGTTGAACAGCCGCTCCGGCAGGTTCGGGAGGATCTGGTCGGCGCCCGGCAGGTTCAGCGCGGCCAGCGCGGACTTGAGCCCGTCGAATCCGGAGACGATCGTGTTGACCTGCCCGCCGATCTGGACGAGCTGCTGCAGGACGTCGCCCCACTTCTCCGCGGCGACGGCGACCTGCAGGGTGTCGAGCAGCTCGCCCAGGAATCCGACGGCGCCGGTGGTGGTGCCCAGGGTCGGCGCGAGGGCGGCCGCCTGCGCGTCGGTCAGCGGCAGGCCGACGTCCGCGAAGAACTCCCGGGCGCCCTGCTGGCTCAGGCCGGTCAGCGGGGACAGCAGCGTGCCGAGCTGGCCGACCAGGATCTCCAGCGTGCCGCGCCGGCCGGTCATGACCGGCCTCCCGGCCGGGCGAGCGCCGCGGGCACGTCGTGCAGGGTGTCCACCGACAGCAGCGCCCCGATCACCGGCCGCCCGTAGCGCTCCAGGTCCCGGCGGAGCGGCGGGGTGGCGTACTGGATGAGCAACGGCAGCATGCCGTCGACCAGTTGGGCACGGCTGACGCCGTTGATGCGGTCGGGAACAGGGTGCCCGGGATGCTCGGCGCCCCGCACGCAGTGGTGGTAGAAGGCGGGTCCCTGCAGGGCGTGCCAGACCGCGGCCACCTGGCGCACCGAGGTCAGCAGCCGTCGCACCTCCTTCTGGTGCTGCGGGATCTTGCCCAGCAGGAGCCGGCCGAGCACGCTGGTGCGCAGTTGCCCGCGCAGCTCCTCCGCGGTGCGTCGCCGGGCCAGTTCGGCAGCGGTCGCCGGCCCCCGCAGCAGGAGGGGCGACGGACTTCCGGCGCTGGGGACCGTGCCCGACCAGCCCTGGTCCGCCGCCGGGATCGACAGCTGGAGGAAGCTGAGAACCTTGGCGATGGGGGTGGCGATCGCGAGGTTGCCGATGCTGGCGAACTCGATGGCGCTGCGGTCGAGCTTGAAGAACTCGTCGATCGGGCCGGCACGGATGATCATGGCGATGATCATGTTGTCGTGGTTGATCACCATGCTGCCCGAGTCGCCGCCCTCGAAGGTCAGCTCCTCGCCGTTGCGATAGCTGTCGTTCAACGACTGGCCGGGAACGGGGCTCGGCCTGGGCAGGATCAGGAACTGGTTCACGTTCGCCTTCGAGCCCGCCCCGTGGTCTCTGGCGTCGGAGATCCCGACCGTGAAGACGAGCTCGTCAGGGTCGTCCTGCGTGGCCTTGTGGCTGAGCATCGTGCCGAACTTCAGCCGGCCGTTGACGGCGTTGTAGATCCGCACGTACTGCTGGTCGCTCGGCAACGTACCTGTTTGAGGCCCCGGGACGATGCCGTGCCCGTCGGTGACAGCGCCCTTGAGGGGAATGGTGGTCGTCGAGCCGCCGAGGTCGACCTGCCAGGCGTTGTGGAACTTCACTCCGGGGTCGAGTCTCGCCGTCGCGCAGTCGTACTCGCTGGCATGGCCGTTCACCGCGGTTCCCATGACCCGGACCTTCGCCGGAATCCAGTTGAAGCCGCCGGTCCAGGTGCCGTCGTGGTACCCGCCCACCCATTCGTTGTTCTCGGCGGGCTGGGCCTTGACGCTCCGGTCGTAGACGGGCGTGCCGATCCGAACGCCGTTGGAACAGCACTTGCTGTACTTGGGTGTGTAGACGGCGAGGTCGTCGATGATCCTGAAGCCCGGGAACAGGACATGGGAGCAGGTCAGCAGGACGGTCTTGCCGCTGCTGTCCTGCGCGAAGCAGCCGAGGGTGCCCTCGCCCTCGTTGTGATTGGTCTCGATGCTCGCGCCGGCCGTGACGAAGGGCGCGTCGGCGGTCCGGACACTCGTACGGGCGGTCACGACGTGCACGGGCAGACCGAGCAACGCCGTCGGCACCCCGTCGCGGGCTGCGTCCTGGCCGTCTCGCACATAGACGCGCCAGACGAGTGCGGTGCTGTCGGTGTCCGCCACCCCGAGACCCACGCCCTCCACCTCGGGGAGCGTGCTCAGGGCCTCCCTGACCTGGGGCAGCAGCTGCCGCCAGTCGGTCGCGGTGGCGGTGGCGGTCGCGGTGGCGGATGTCATACCGGCTCCTCCCGTCGTGGTGCGTCCTGGGCGGCGGCGCCGGGTGGCAACGCCCCCACGGGATCGACGCCGAGTCGGTTCAGCAAGGGTTCCGCCGGGCAGGCGACGCCGTCACCGGCGGCCGTGGCGCCCCACAGCAGGCCGAGCACGCGCCCCCGGTCGTCCAGGAGCGGGGCGCCCGAGTCGCCCGGCGCCGAGAACGCCCGGCTCGGATCGCGGGACGCGACCAGCAGCTGTCCCGGCGCCGTCCATTCCCGCCCGTCGATGAACGGGCGGTCCGGGTAGGCGACATCGAGCACCGTGCCCCGCGTCAGACCCGTCGCCGCGCCCCTCTTGTGCGCCGCGGCGCCGGGTTCGGCCCGCCCGGCCGCGGTGGGCCACGCACCCGCGAGGGCGTCGCGCAGCCATGCGGGCCGGTTCGGCGCGTCGTCCAGTTCGACGAGCGCGCCGTCCACGTAGCAGGCCTCTCCGGCGAACTCCACCAGCCCCAGGTGCCCGCGCCGGGCGCGCCCGAGCGGGGCCGGCTCGACGGGACCGGCCGGGTCTGCGGGGTCGGCCGAGAGGGGCAGGGCCCACACAATGTCGCCCTCCTCCGCCCCGGCCCCGTAGACGACGTGATGGCTCGCCAGGAGGTACGTGACGCCCCGGCTGTCGCGGACCAGGACACCGGCGACGCCCGGCACCCCGCGCGCGTTCACGATCCGTACGGCCGCCGGCGGCGTGGAGTCCGCGAGCTCCAGGAGGTCGAGGAGGGACGTGGTGCGTCCGGCGAGGTCGAGCACCCGGTCCTGGTGCGCGGCGATGTCGGCGCGCAGGGACGCGCTGCCCTCGGCCAGAAGCACGTCCCTCATCGCGAGCAGCGCCTGCAGCGGACTGACGCCGTCGATCACCGTGGGCAACGGCCATCGCGGCTGGTCGGCGGTGTTCAGCGCGTGGTTGACGAAGGCGGGCCCCTTGCAGCGGTGCCAGGTCACCATCACCCGGCGGTTGTGGTGCACCAGGCGACGCACCTCGTGCATGTGCCGGCGGACCAGTGCTCCGAGCCGGGCCCCGAGTTCGCTGCCCTCCACCGCCGCCCAGGCGCTGCGGACGGCCGACCAGTCCACGGGCCGTGCGCGGGTGATGGCCGTGCCGGGTGCGGCGACCGGGCGGCCCGCGGAGCTCAGCGCGGCCGGGAGCAGTTCCACCTGCCGGAGCCTGAACACCGGGTCGATGAAGAGGCAGTGGGACAGGCCGGTCAGGATGTCCACCGGCGCGGACTGCCCCACCACGTAGATCTGCTTGGTGACTCCGCTGGTGAGAAGGCCGACGACCTTGCCGTTGCTGTCGACGATCGGCGCGCCCGAGTCGCCCGGTTCGGAGAACTGTGCGCTCTTGACGACCACCGTGGGCGTGTCGGTGGAACCCCCGGGCATGGCATCCACTCCCGGACCGCTGAGATCCGCCGCGATGGAGGCCGGGGTACTGGTGGGGTCGTCGGTCTTGTACCGATTCATGTCCAGCTTGTACTCATGGACCGACTGACCCGCGGACGCCGCCACCTGGACCTCGAACAGCCAGGCCTGCCCGTCGACCACGGCGTCGCCGACCTTTTCCTTGATCGGCACCTTCCGCAGAGCGGCGATCGTGCCCGCGGTGAGGCCGGTCTTCGCGCCGTACTTCCGCACCGCGATCTGGCGTGCCGCCGGCAGGGGTCCGTCGGTCGGTTCGGCGGCGGAGAGCGACCATTCGGAGACGAGGTCACGGACCCCGGAGATCTTCCCGATCTTCGGCACGTCGTTCGACGCCGCCGCGTCGCTGCCCAGCTCGACCAGCGCGGCGTCCACGGCGAAGTCGACCCGGCCGATCGTGATCTTGTTCTGGATCGCCTTGGACACGAGCTGCAGCATCGTGCCGCCCACGACGTTCCCGATCGGCTTGCTGCATTCGAAGCCGCAGCAGGTGCTCAACTCGGGCGAGTACACCAGGTTGACATCCGGCGCCGTCGTATCCCCCGGAGCCAGGCCGAGCACGTGGCCGCAGGTGAGGACATAACGGCCCGCTCCCCCGGTCCTGCGGACGATCAGTCCGGCGGAGCCGGTGTCGAGCGCGCCCGCCTTGCCCCGCGTCACCCGATCGCCCGCGTGAACGCTGGGCGAGCTGGAGTGCGGCACCGCGCGTTCGCAGAGTCGGCCGCCCGGACGGCCGCACCTGCACGGGGGCGTGCATGGGTTCATCGACGCCCTCGCAGAGTGCTGGACCGGTCACACGTCGTGACCGCCATTGCACCCCCCGACCGCCGCGCCGCACAAGCGCCTGTCCGGGTGAAACTGCGGGAGGCCGGCCGGCCCCGGTGACGCTCCGGCCCGTTCGGCGGCAGGTCCGCGCTGTCAGGTCGCGGCGGCGCGGCGGGCGGCCAGGTCGTCCAGGATGGCGGCCGTGGCGGTGGCGCCGAAGCGTGAGGCTCCGGCCCCGACCATCTCCAGCAGCAGGTCGAGGGTGCGCACGCCGCCGGCGGCCTTGACCTTCATCCGGGGTGGCACGTTGGCCCGCATCAGCCGGATGTCCTCCACCGTCGCGCCGGACGGGGCGAAGCCGGTGGACGTCTTCACGTAGTCGGCGCCGGCCTCGTCGCTCAGCCGGCAGGCCCGGATCTTCTCGTCGGTGGTGAGGTAGGCGTTCTCGAAGATCACCTTCACCAGGGCCCGGGCCTCCCGGGCGGCCTGGACGACGGCGTGGATGTCCTCGGCCACGGTGTCGTCCTCGCCACCGCGCAGGCGCCCGATGCAGAGCACCATGTCGAGTTCATGGGCACCGTCCGCCAGTGCCGCCCGGGCTTCGGCCACCTTGACGGCGGTGAGCGAGGCGCCGTGCGGGAAGCCGACGACGGTGCCGACGAGCACTCCGGTGTCGGAGAGCTCCTTGGCGGCCCTGGCCACGTCGACCGGCTTCACACAGACCGAGGCCACGTCGTAGCGGGCGGCGAGTGCGCAGCCTTCGAGCAGATCTTGCGTGGTCAGCTCGGGCCGCAGCAGCGAGTGATCGATCATCTTCGCGACGTCGTGAACGTCGACATCGGTGTGGTCCACAGGACTGTCCCGGATGTGTGCGCAGCGGATGTTCATCGGGCATCGGCGCGCGGCCCGATCGCTTGACCGGTCGGGTCGCACCGCCGTGGGACACCTCGGAGAGGTCGACAGGGCAACGGGCCTCACGGGGCACCTCGCCTCCAACGTAACAAGTGCCGACGGCCGCCACCAGCGGAAACGACCCCGCCTCGGCTCAAACCGCCGCGTTCGGAATTCACCCGTTCGGACAGCCCGGCGCGCCCTTCGTTGACCCGGCTGGAAGCATCGGCAGCGATTCCCGATTCCGCCGACGTCACCGCACCCGGTTTCCGGCACCCCGGAAACCCACGCCCGAGCCTGGGCCCGCCCCGGTCCTGACGTCGCCGCTCACGAACCCACCCGCCGTTTGGAGGGCTGCCGTGTTCGCCTATCAGATGAACGCACCCGGCGAACTCGCCCGCACCGCCGTTCCCGACCCGGTCTGCGGGCCCGACGAAATCGTGCTGCACACCGAGGCCGTCTCGATCTGCTCCACGGACGTCTCGTACTTCCGCGGCCACATCACCCCCGAATCGTGGCCCATCGTTCCGGGGCACGAGTACGTCGGCCGGGTCGTCGACGTGGGGCGCCGGCTCGCGGGCGACGTGCGGACCGGTGACCGCATCGCCTACTGGGGACAGACCGACTTCGACGGGATGGCCGAGTACCGCTTGCTCCGGCCGCTCTTCGCGGGCCGGCCCGATCTGGAGACCGCCTGGTACACCAAGCGCAACTTCTACGACGCCGCCCAGGCCGCGGTCGTCGCCATACCGGCCGACGTCCCCACCGACCTGGCGTCCGTGGTCGAGCCCCTCACCTCGGTGCTCCGCTCGATCCTGCTCAATCCCTGCCGCCCCGGTGACGTCTGCGTGGTCCTGGGCTGCGGCCCGAGCGCGCTGCTGGCCGTCCAGGTCCTGAACGCGTACCTGGGGGCCGGCTCGGTGACGGTGCTGGACCGCAGCGACCCGCGACTGGCCACCGCCCTGGTGCACGGCGCGTCGTCCGCCTTCAACACCGAGACCCAGGCGGCCGAGCTCGACGCGTTCGTCCACGAGCACCACGACCAGTACGCGGACTACGTCTTCGACGCGCTGCCGCACATCGACTCCTCCGCGACGACGACCGGCAAGGACATCCGCGAACTGGCCATGGGACTGCTCCGGCCGGGCGGGACGTACGTCATCTTCGGCGCGACCTCCGTCCCGCAGCGCATCAGCACCTGGCTGATCCTCGCCAAGGGTCTGCAACTGCGCTCCACCCCGTTCGACGTGCGCCTGTTCTCCATGTCCCGGTCCGCCAACGTCATGAACGTCGCGTTGCGCATGCTCAGGACCGGCCTCGTGGACGCCCGGCCGTTGATCACCGACCGGGTCGCCCTGAGCGACGCGGGCGATGTGCGGCGGGTGTTCCTGGAGTACGGCGCCGGCCCGTCGATGAAGACGTCCATGCTCGCCCCCGAGCTCCTGCGACAGTGCCGGGAACGGCAGTCGGACCCCCTGGGCCTGCGGGCCACGGTCCCCGAACGGCCGCGGACGAAGGAGTCGACATGACGAACTGGGGTTTCCTCGGCGCGGGTTCGATCGCCAACTCCAGCCTCGCGCCGGCGGTGCACGCGGACCCCGGCGCCACCCTGCACTCGGTGGCGTCGAGCAGCCCCGAACGGGCCCGCGCGCTGGGCCCGCGCAAGGCCTATTCCTCCTACGAGGCGCTGCTCCGCGACTCCGACGTGGACGTCGTCTACATCGCCCTCCACAACAGCGCCCACTGCGGCTGGACCGAGGCGGCCCTGCGCGCCGGCAAGCACGTCGTCTGCGAGAAGCCCCTGGGGCTGTCCGCCACCGAGGTCGACACCATGGTCCGCGCCGCCGCCGACACCGGCCGGCTGCTCGTCGAAGCGGCCTGGAACCGCTGGCACCCGCGGACCCGCGACCTGGAGTCCATGATCGCGAGCGGCACGATCGGCACCGTCACCGGCGTCACGGCGCGGTTCGACGGTCTGGCGCCGTCCCCGGGGAACTACCGCCGCGACCCCGCCCTGGGTGGCGGCGCCCTCCTGGACGTCGGCTACTACGCCGTGTCCGCCACCCTGGCCGCCTTCGGCTGGCTGGCCCCCAAGGTGGTGTGGGCGAAGCAGGACCGCTGGGACATCGGCTCGGCGGACCGCGAGTCGTCATGCCTGCTGGAGTTCCCCGGCGGCGGTGTCGCCGAGATCCACTGTTCGCTGAACGGTTCCCACGCCGAGGAGTTCACCGTCACCGGAGCGACCGGCGAGCTCGGGCTGTCGGCACCGGCCTTCTGCGCGGCCACGGCCCCCGCCGTGCTCACCGGCGCCGGCCGGCCGCCCCGCACCTACCCGGCCCTCGACCCGTACCGCTTCATGGTCCGGGCCGTGGAGAAGGCCGTCACGGGGCGCCCCGGATACCTCGTCCCCCTCGCGGAGTCCCGGCTCATCGCCTCCACCATCGACGCCGTCAGGAGCCACTGCCTCGCGGGGTCCGACCAGGCGGACGGCTGACGGCTTCTCGCCGGGCCCGCGGGCGCGCGTCGGACGGACGCTCGTTCAGGAGTCCGCCGGCAGGTGCAGGGCGGAGTCGGCCGGCCCCTGGGTGAACCGGGTGAAGCGGACGCGCAGGCCGTCCCGCTCGGGTGAGCAGCAGAAGGGGCCGGCCGTCGCGGGGGCGTCCGGGGCCAGCGGCGCCAACCGGACCAGCTGCCAGGGGCCGCTCCCGGAGCGGGCGCGGATCGTCACGGCGTCCCCGCTGCGGCTGGCGCGCACGGTCACCTCCTGTCCCCGCCAGTCGGGAACCGGGGCCAGCGACCAGTCCGAGACACCCCGGGTGACGACCGCCCCCACGTGCGGGACGCCGTCGTTCATCTCGACCCCGGCCTTGATCCACGTCCCGGCGTCGACGCGGATCATCAGACCGGCCTGGTCGTACAGCGTGTCGAAGTCCGCGACGAAGGTCACCTCGGTCGCGCCGCCCTGCGGAAATCCACTGAGCAGGGCGTGCCCGTCATCGCGGACGAACCCGTAGCCGGTGGTGCGCCAGAAGTCGCTGCGTCGACGCGCGGTGACGACAAGACCGCTGCCGTCGGCCTCCGTGCGCTCGGGCTGGTTGAGCCAGGTGGCCTCGTGCCAGTCGACTGCGTGTTGTGGCTGCTGCACGGACTGCCCTTCCGATCCCCGCCCTCGGCCGTCTCCGGCCCGCCGACCTGCGGCGGAGCCGATGGCTCGGCAGAGAATGGCTGAAATTGTGTCCTTATGGTGTGAATATGCCACTGGCACGTTCAATGCGGCGAATCCGACATTACCCTTCCGAGTCGGACATGCCACCAGCCGCGGCATTCCGGTCGGCACGCGGTGGCCCCGCCCCACCGCGCCGTTCCCTCCCCGAACCCTCCGAAGGAGCCCCAGTGCCGGGTATCGACGAGTGCCTGACCCAGGCGATGGAGATCGCCGGGGCGCGCGCCGCGAGTCTGATCGACTGGAGCAGCGGGCTCGCCCTGGGCAGTGCCGGGGTCAGTCCGACCGGCGACCACGACACCACGGCGGCCGAGGCAACCGACCTGGTACGGGCGGCCGTTGAGGCCGCGACCTTCACCGCGGGGGAGGACCGCGAGGCGCCGATGCAGGACATCATCCTGACCGCCGACCACAGTTACCACCTGCTCTGCTTCATCGACACCGTCTTCGACAGCCGGCTCGTACTGCACCTCTGGCTCGACCGCTCCGAGGGCAACCTCGCCGGTGCCCGCTTCCGTCTCCAGGCGCTCACCAAGGACCTGGTGCTCGGATGACGGACACCGTCGCGAGCGACCTTCGGGCCGGTGCGGCGGTCGAACGGCTCGCCGGTGAACGCGCGACCGGCGCGCTGCGCGGCCCGGGCGGCGCCGTCTACCTCGTCGACGGCCTGGTCTCCCACGCCGAATCCGACCGTGCCCCCGACCTGGCCACCCTGCTCACCGCCTCCGGCCGACTCAGCCGTGCCGCCTGGCTGAAGGCGATCCACCGGTTCGGCGCGGACGCCCGGGTCGGCGAGGCACTGGTCGAACAGGGCCGGCTGACCCGCGGTGAGCTCGAACTCTGCCACCTCGGCGCGCTCTACGACGCCGCCTGCTTCCTGCTCGACTCCCCTGCGCCACCGGCCTCCTGGACCTTCACACCGGGGGTGCGGCACTGGCTCGGCCCGGTGGCCGCGGTCGGCGCCCACCGGCTGCGTCGGGAGGCCGAACGCCGGCGGCACCTGCTGGACCGGATCCTGCCCTCGGCCCTGTTCGACACCGCGCCGCTGTGCCGGGCGCCCGCGAACGCCGGGGCGGCCGGAGCGGTGCAGGCCGCCCCGGCCGCCGCCCTCGGACGCCACGCCCGCCGGGTCCGCCCGCCGACCCGGCGGCAGTGCGAGCTGCTCGACCACGCGGACGGCCGGACGACCCCGGCGGAGCTGGCCCGGCTGCTCGGCCGCTCCGGGTTCGCGACCACCGCGGACGTCCGTCGGCTCGCCGCCGCCGGCCTGTTGACCGGGGCCGCTCCGGTCCCGGTCCCGGTCCCGGCGGGTACGGTCCCGGCCGGTACGGGGTCGGCGGGTACGGGGTCGGCCGGCGAGCCTCCGGACGGCGCGGCCGACGGAGTGTCGACGCCGAGGACCCCCGGCGGCCTGCTCCGGCGCCGGCCGGGTGCGGCGCTCTCCGCCCTCGGCGGCGCCGCGACCGGCCCGGCCCCGGTTCCACTCCCGTCCACCCTCCCGGACATCACGCTGCTGATCCGGGTCCGCACCCTTCTGGAGGCCCGACTGTGAACCATGCTCCGCCCGCGACCCCGCCCTCACGGCCATGAGGCGGACGCTCATCAAGCAGCGTGCCGGAAGGAGACAACTGATCGCCTTGGAGACCGAACTGCTGACCGAACTCCGCGCCCTCAGGCAGCGGGTGCCGCATCTCGCGGGCGGCCTGGTCGCCAGTGCGGACGGCCTCCTGATCGCCCACGACACCCACGGGGCCGAACCCTCGGGCCTGGCGGCGATGAGCGCCGCCTCGCTCGGCCTGGCCCACCGGCTCGCCGACAGCACCGGACAGGGCGAGTTCCGGGAGTCGCTGGTCCGCGGCGAGCACGGCTACGTCGCCATCTACGCGGCCGGCGGCAGCTGCGTGCTCACCGTCCTCGCCCACCCGGAGGCCAACGTCGGCCGCCTGCACCTGGAGGCCCGCCGCTCCGCCCGGCGCATCGCCGAGCTGCTGAACGACACAACCGCTTCCGACTGATTCCTTCCGATTCACGACCAATCACTACCGACCACTACCGACCACTACCGACCCGCGACCGAATCCCCCCGATTCTCGTCCGACCACCTGGAGACACCACCATGACCGACGCCGCAGGCGCGCTGAAGCAGGCCATGACCACGATCGAGGGCGCCATCGGCGCGGCCCTGGTCGACTACAACAGCGGCATGGCGCTGGCCACCCTCGACGGCCCCGGCGGCCTCGACCTCAACGTGGCCGCCGCCGGGAACACCGACGTGGTCCGGGCCAAGATGCGCACCATGGACATGCTGGGCCTCACCGACGGGATCGAGGACATCCTCATCACCCTCACCACCCAGTACCACCTGATCCGCCCGCTCACCGACCACAGCGGCAAGGGCCTGTTCCTCTACCTGGCGCTGGACAAGAACCGGGCCAACCTGGCGATGGCCCGCCACCAGCTCACCAGGATCGAGGCGGACCTGGAGGTCTGACCCTCCTTCAGTCCCCTCCAGCCGGGCGGCGGACTCGCCCTGGTCACCGACGGCGACCAGGGCGGGTCCGCCGCCCCGGCGTCAGCCGCGCAGGTCGGCCAGCCAGGCCTCGACCTCGTCGGAGCGGCGGGGGAGGCCGATCGAGAGGTTCTCGCTGCCGTCCTCGGTGACCAGGAGGTCGTCCTCGATCCGCACGCCGATGCCGCGGTACTCCCGCGGCACCGTCAGATCGTTCTCCTGGAAGTAGAGGCCCGGCTCCACGGTGAGGACCATGCCCGGCTTCAGCAGGCCGTCGACGTGCTCCTCGGTGCGGGAGTGGGCGCAGTCGTGGACGTCGAGCCCCAGCATGTGGCCGGTGCCGGCCAGGGTGAAGCGGCGGTGCAGGCCCAGCTCGTAGACCTTGTCGGCGGTGAGGTCGCCGAACAGGCCCCAGGAGGTGAGGTGTTCGGCGAGCTCGCGCTGGGCGGCGTGGTGGAAGTCGCGGAAGTTCACGCCGGGCCTCACCGCCGCGATGCCCGCCTCCTGCGCCGCGTACACGGCGTCGTAGACCTTCCGCTGCACGTCGGTGAAGCGGCCGGAGACCGGCAGGGTGCGGGTCACGTCGGCGGTGTACAGCTGGTTGGTCTCCACGCCGGCGTCCAGCAGCAGCAGGTCGCCCGGGCGGGCCCGGCCGGTGTTGCGGACCCAGTGCAGGGTGGTGGCGTGCGGGCCGGCCGCGGCGATGGTGCTGTAGCCGACGTCGTTGCCCTCGATCCGGGCCCGGAGGAAGAAGGTGCCCTCGATCAGCCGCTCGGCCGTCTCGGCGTCGGCGGCGAGCACGCGCACCACGTCCTCGAAGCCGCGGGCGGTCGCCGCGCAGGCGAAGCGCAGCTCGGCGATCTCCCACGCGTCCTTGACCAGGCGCAGCCCGGACAGGAAGACCTCGAACTCCGCGTCCCGCTCGGCCGTGCCCTTGTCCCGCAGGGCCTTCTCCACGCCCGCGTCGTGGCCGCGCAGCACCCGGACCGGCCCGGCGGCCGCGGCCAGATCGGCGCGAACGGTGCGCACGTCCCGGCAGGGCAGGCCGAGCAGCTGCTCGCTCTCGGCCAGGCTGTCGCGGCGGCCGTCCCACAGCTCGCCGTGGCCGTCCAGCCAGAACTCGCCGTTGTCGGTCCGGGACCGGCCGCGCAGGTAGACCACGGCCCGGTGGCCGCTCTCCCCGGTGGGCTCCAGCACCAGCACGCCGTCCTGGCCGTGGTCGCCGGTCAGGTAGGCGTAGTCGGAGGACGGGCGGAACGGGTAGTCGGCGTCGTTGGACCGCACCTTGGGGTTGCCGGAGGGGACCACCAGCAGCTCGCCCGGGAAGGCGGCGGACAGCGCGGCGCGCCGGCGTTCGGTGTACGGGGCCTGCGCTATCGGCTCCAGACCGTGGCGCTCGGTGTCGGCCCAGCCCTGCTTCATGTTCTCGGCGAGTTCCTCGCTCACCCCGCGGGTGAGACCGTTCTTCCGGTACTTGACGGGCTCGGTGGGCTCGGTCACTGCGGACTCTCCAGGGAGGGTGGGGTGGGGGGGGGGGGCGGGGCGCCCGGTTCGTTGTGGCGGGGCCCCCCCCCCCCCCACGACTCCAGCACCACCACCGCCGCCGGCACCATGAACGCCGGCAGACTCCCACCC
>NZ_JBHVPZ010000001.1:0-21818 GCF_042887135.1 Kitasatospora sp. NPDC057965 | reverse complement strand
TTTTTCTGGGCGTGTACCTCGCTCCCCCCGGGGGTGAGCCGGTTCGTCCGGAAATTGAGGGGCTGGGGGGGCTCGGACAGGGCGCACTCTCCTGGGTGGGTGGGGTGGATGGGCGCGCCGTCGCGCCGATCCACCGGGTACGTAACAAGCGTTTTGTACCGTATATCGAACACGAGCCTAGGAGAAGGGGTCGGGCGTGCCCGAGGCGCCGGGGGCGAACCCCTGGCGCCTCGTCGTGCCTCGTAGTTCCTCGTCGTGCCTCGTAATTCCTCGTCGTACCTAGAACACCGCGCCGTGTCAGGCGTTCGTCAGGGCCAGCTGGTCCGCGACGACCACCCCGTCGTGCAGGACCGTACGGTCGGTGCCGCGGTCCATGACGGCGCTGGCCGGGGTCTCGCCGTCGACCAGCAGGAGGGAGGCGCGATCGCCGACCGCGAGGCCGGGCCGGTCCGTGCTTCCCGTCAGACGGGGCACCTCGTGGCTCATGATCGAGGCCCCGCCGAGGGTCGCGACCGCCAGGGACATCTCGATCAGGTCGTCGCGCCGGAAGTTGTTGACGAAGGCCAGCTGCCAGGTGCGGTCGAGCATGTCGCAGTTGCCATAGGGGCTCCAGTAGTCACGCTGGCCGTCCTCGCCGAGGCCGATCCGCACGCCCGCCTCGACCAGGTCCACCAGCGACAGGTGCCCGCGGCCGGACGGTGCCACGGTGGCCATGGCGATGTCGAGTTCGGCGAACTCGTCGATGATGCGGCGGCTGACGGACTCGCTGACCGAGCCGAGTTCGTAGGCGTGCGACATCGTGACCTTGCCCTGCATGCCGAGGGCCCGGGTCCGTTCGATGATCAGGTCGGTGGAGAACACACCCAGCTCACCGGGCTCGTGCAAGTGGATGTCGACCTCGACCTGGTACTTCTCGGCCAGGCCGAACACGATGTCGAGGTGCTTCTTGGGGTCGCGGTCCAGGGTGCAGGGATCGATGCCGCCCATGACCTCCGCGCCCGCCTTCAGCGAGGCCTCCAGGTAGTCGACGGTACCCTCCTCGCGCAGGATGCCGGCCTGCGGGAAGGTCATGATCTGGACGTCGGCCAGGCCCGCGAACTTCTCCTTCGCGGCCACCACGGCCTCGAACTTCTCCAGCTTGCAGTCCACGTCGACCTGCGCGTACGAGCGCACGCGCGTCGTCCCGCGGGCGATCATCCGCTCCAGCGTGCCGGCGACGCGTTCATTGAGCGGGACCTCGGCCGAACGCCAGTTGTCCCGGTCGTTCATCGTCATCGTCCACACGCCCGGGCCGCCGGTGTGCGGCCGGAACGGCAGGCCGATCCTGGTCGAGTCGAGGTGGACGTGCACGTCGCTGAACGACGGCAGCAACAGCCTGCCGCGGCCCTCGACCACCTCCCCCGCCGGACGGGCCGCGGGGTCGTGCGGGCGGATCCCGGCGATGCGGGAGCCGTCGAGTTCCACGTCGCTGGGCTCGCCGCCCCAGGGGCGGGCGTTACGGATCAGCACGGTTGTCGTCACCTCTCTGGTGTCAGTTCTCTGTGATGTGGTGGCAGGCGATGCCGCCGTCCGGCACGCGGTCGGCGCACAGGCCGGCGCGTTCCGGGTCGAGGCGCGCCCGCAGGTGGCAGCGCGAGCGGAACACGCAGCCGGAGGGAGGATCGGTGGGGCTGGGCAGGTCACCGGTCAGCCGGATGCGTCCGCTGCGGTCCGCGTCCGGGTCCGCCTGCGGGACGGCCGACAACAGCGCCTGGGTGTAGGGGTGCCGGGGAGCGTCGAACACCTCGCGGGTGTCCCCGTGCTCCATGATCCGGCCCAGGTACATCACGGCGGTGCGGTGCGCGAAGTGCTTGACGACGGACAGGTCGTGCGCGATGAACACGTAGGCGACACCGGTGTCCCGCTGGATGTCCTCCAGGAGGTTGATCACCTGGGCCTGCACGGAGACGTCCAGGGCGGAGACCGGTTCGTCGCAGATGATCAGCCGCGGCCCCAGGGCGAGTGCCCGGGCGATGCCCACGCGCTGCTTCTGGCCGCCGGAGAACTCGTGCGGGAAACGGTTGTAGTGGTCGGGGCGCAGTCCGACCCGGTCCATCAGGTCCCGCACCGCGGCCTTGACGCCCCCGCGCGGGGTGATCCGCTGGGCCAGCAGCGGGGCGGCGATCGCGCTGCCCACGGACTGGCGCGGGTTGAGCGAGGAGGACGGGTTCTGGAAGACCATCTGCACCTGCCGCCGGTACTCCTGCAGGTCGGCACGGCGCAGTTCGGAGATCTCCCGGCCGTCCAGCCGGATGCTGCCGGAGGTGGGCTGCAGGAGCCGCATGAGCATGCGGCCGGTGGTGGACTTGCCGCAGCCCGACTCCCCCACCAGGCCGAGGGTCTGGCCGGCGTCGACCGAGAAGCTGACGCGGTCGACGGCCCTGACGCCGCCGCCGGACCGGAAGGGGCGGAAACCGCTGGAGCGGACCGGGAAGTGCTTGGTCAGGTCGGTCACCTGGAGCAGCGGCGTCATCGGGCCACCTCTCGGGCCGGTTGCGGGTGGGTCAGGTGGCAGCGCGACGGGTGCGCCCCGGGGCCGGTCAGGTCCGGCCGGCGGGTGTGGCAGGCGCCGTCGGGCACGAGGCGGGTGTGCGGGCACCGGTCGGCGAACAGGCAGCCCTCGGGCAGGGCCAGCAGCGAGGGAGGGAAGCCCGGGATCGGGCGGAGCCGCTCTCCGGCGCCGGTCAGCGACGGCATCGAGTCCAGCAGGCCCTGGGTGTAGGGGTGCCGGGGCGCCCGGAACAGGTCGGCGACGGTGGCACGCTCCACGCAGAGCCCGCCGTACATCACCACGACCTGGTGGCACACCTCGGCGACCACACCGAGGTCGTGGGTCACCAGGATCACCGAGGTCCCGGTCTCGGCCTGCAACTCACCGAGCAGGTCGAGGATCTGCGCCTGGACGGTCACGTCCAGCGCGGTCGTGGGTTCGTCGGCGATCAGCAGTTCCGGTTCGCAGACCAGGGCCATCGCGATCATCGCGCGCTGCCGCATGCCGCCGGAGAACTCGTGCGGATAGGCGGCGTAGCGCCTCCTGGGGTCGGGGATGCCGACCCGGCCGAGCATGTCGACGGCGACGGCCGCCGCGGCCTTCCTGCTCACGGTGTTGTGCACCCGGTAGGCCTCGGCGATCTGCACGCCGACCGGGTGGAAGGGGTGCATCGCGGACAGCGGGTCCTGGAAGATCATCGCGATCTTCTTGCCCCGGTAGGCGCGCATCTGCGCCTCGGTGAGCGCGTTGAGGTCCTGCCCGTCGAGCAGGATCTGCCCGGTGACGGCGGCCGAGGTGTCCTTGAGCAGGCCCATCAGCGCCTGGCTGGTGACGGTCTTGCCGGAGCCGGATTCGCCGACGATGCCGACGGTCTCCCCGCGCGTCAGCGTCAGGTCCATGCCGTTGACCGCGTGGACCAGTCCGTCGTCGGTCGGGAAGGTCACCCGCAGATCGCGGATGTCCAGCAGGGGCGCGGCGTGTGGTGTGGTCATCAGACAGCCCTCACTCGCGGGTCGATGACGGCGTAGACGGCGTCGACCACCACATTGGAGACGATGATGAAAAACGCGGCGACCATCGTGATGGCCATGATCACCGGCAGGTCGCCCGACTGCGCGGCGTGCACCGCGGTGAATCCGACCCCGGGGACGGAGAAGATCTGCTCGGTGAGGACGGCGCCGCCGAGCAGCAGGCCGATGTCCAGCCCGAGCATGGTGACGATGGGCGTGAGGCCGGCCCGCGCGCCGTGCCGCAGGACGATGCCGGGCCGGGCCAGGCCCTTGGCGCGGGCCGTGCGCATGAAGTCCTCGCCGAAGGTCTCCAGCATGCTGCTCCGGGTGACCCGGATGTACTGCGCGCTGAACAGCACGGCCAGCGCCACCCACGGCAGCAGGTAGTTGAGGACCCAGGCCCACGGGCCGGCGGCGCCGAACGGCGAGGAGATGGCGTTGGTGGTGAACGGCAGCACGTGCAGGGTGCTGACGAAGACCAGCAGCAGCAACAGTCCGGTCACCGGGATGGGCAGGGACACCCCGACCGAGGCGGCGCCCACGATCAGCTTGTCGGTGAACCGGCCCTTGCGCAGCGCGGCGAGCAGCCCCAGGCCCACGCCGACCACGGTCCACAGCACGATCGCGCCGCCCGCCACCGACAGGGTGTACGGCAGGGCCCGCCCGAGGACGGCCGTGACGTCCTCGTTGGTCTGGAACGACTTGCCGAGGCAGGGCCACTGGCACAGGGTCTCGGTGCCGGGGGCGCCGATCATCCGGCCGTGCAGCAGGCCGGACATGTAGTCGACGTACTGGGTGAGGAACGGCTTGTCCATCCCGAGGGCGACCCGGGCCTCGGCCACCCGGGCCGGCGTGCACTCCTGGCCGCAGGCCGCCGCGGCCGGATCGGCGGGACCGAGTTGGAACAGGCTGAACGTGACGAAGCTGATGACGAGCAGCAGGGCGATCATCGCGGCGGAGCGCCGCAGCAGGAATCCGGTCATGGGCGTGGCCTGTCGGCTCGCAGGGAACTCACCGTGGTACCTCTCAGGGGCGGCGGAAGCGGGTGGTCGCGTCGGGCGGTGGGGTCGTCAGTGCTCGACGCCGACGGTCGACAGGTCGATGCCGCCGAAGAAGTAGCCGACCTGCGCGCCGCGGATCTTGGAGCCGACGACGCTGTTGGTGAAGTTGCGCACGAGCGGGACCAGCGGGTAGTCCTGCATGGCGCGGTCGAACAGGGTCGCCCACTTCTTGCCCAGCTCCTCGCTGGTCCCGTTGGTGCCCCGCAGCTCGTACATGGCCCGGGAGATCTCCGGGTTGTAGTAGCGCGGGATGTTGGAGAAGCCGTAGGTCGTGCCGTCCACGCTCGGGCCCAGGTTCGGGTCGATCGTGGTGCGCACCGAGCCGCTGTCGGCGCCGCCGCACCAGCCGCTGCGGGCGATGTCGGGCATCTGCTCGCCGGCCAGGGTCGTGAAGTAGTTGGCCGCCGGAATGGGCCGCAGCTCCAGGTCGATGCCGATCTGCTTGAGGTTCTGCTGCAGCGTCGTGCCGATGTTCTTGTAGCGGGGGCTGCTGTCGGCGTAGCCGTACACCAGCTTCTTCGGGAAGGTCTTGCCCTCCAGCAGCTTCTTGGCCTCGTCCGGCTTCGGCTTGCCGGACGGGTCCAGGTCGCTGTGCTGCTCGACGTAGCCGCGCTGCGCCGGGTTGATGTAGGACTGGGCGAGCGCGCCGAACCGGCTGCCGCCGTACTGGAGGTGCATGGCGCTGCGGTCCATGGACAGCGCGATGGCCTTGCGGACCTGCGGGTCCTCGATCGTCGTGGTGTTGAGGTCCAGGACGTCGGTGCAGCCGAGCAGGCCGGACGCGGTGCGCTTCTTCACCTCGGGCGTGTTGAGCTGCGCGGCGTCGGACACCTGGAGGCCGCCGTTGCTGTCCAGGGTGAGGGCCGTCGGGTCGGAGTCGGCGATCAGCTGCTGACTGATGGTGGCCTGCGCGGTGGAGAGGGTGAAGGTGAAGGTGTCCGGCAGGGCCGGCCGGTTGGGGTCGGTGGCCGGGTCCCACTGCTCGTTGCGGACGAGCTGCAGCGAACGGCCGCGCTGGTACGACTTGATCTTGTACGGGCCGGAGGAGACGGGGTGGTTGGTGTAGTCGAGCCTGGTGTCCGCGCCGCTGGGCACCGGCGCCGTGTTCGACCGGGAGACCAGCGCCGGGAATTCGGCGAAGGGCTGCTTGAGGTGGAAGACGATCGTGCGGTCGTCCGGGGTGTCGATGCCCTTGAAGTCGGCGCCGTTGTAGGGGCCCTTGTAGGTGTCGTCGGCGAGCGCGGAGTTCAGCTCCTGCGGCGCCTGGGTGTAGACGTCGCGGGCGTAGGTGCGCTCGACGCCGTACTTGATGTCCTTGCTGGTGATCGGCGTGCCGTCCTCGAACTTCAGCCCCTCGCGCAGGGTGTACGTCCAGGTCAGGCCGTCCTCGGAGTGCGTGCCGAGGTCGGTGGCGAGGTCCGGCACGATCGTGGGCGGCGCTCCCGCCGTCTCCTTGGCCATGGTCAGCGTGCGGTAGTACAGCTGGCCCACGTTGGCGGTCTGCACGTAGTTGCTGTTGCCGGGGTCCAGCGTCTGGAAGTCCGTGGACATCAGGACGTTGACGTTGCCGCCCTTGGTGTCGAAGCCCTTGCCGACGAACACGGGGTCGAAGGTGCCGGCCGCCGCGCCCGCGGCGGCGCCGGAGCCGGGCGCGGGCTTGCTGCCGCTGCAGGCGGTCAGGGCCATCGCGGTGGTCAGGGTCAGGGCAATCGCGGCTGCGATACGTCGCTGCACAGCGTCTCCTCGGGGAGGGTGGGGGTGGGAGGGACGTCGAACGCTTCGAAGGGGGCCGAAGCGCGGGGGTGGTTCAGTGGCGGGAGGACTTGGGGTCCAGCGCGTCACGGACGGCGTCGCCGAGCAGGTTGAAGGCCAGCACCGTGATCACGAGCGCGCCCGCCGGGACGGCCAGGAACCAGGGATCGGAGAGGTACCAGTTGCCGGCCTGGGCCGCGTTGAGGATCTGTCCCCACGACGGGGTCGGGTCCTTGACGCCGACGCCCAGGAAGGACAGGGCCGCCTCCGCGGTGATGTTGGTGGGGATCAGCATGGTCGCGTAGACCAGCACGACGCCCATCACATTGGGGATGATCTGCCGGAAGATGATGCTGCGCCGGGAGGCTCCGTAGGAGCGGGCGGCCTCCACGAACTCCTGCTCCCGGAGCGACAGCACCTGTCCCCGCACCACGCGGGCCAGGTACGCCCAGCCGAAGAAGCCCAGGATGATCACCAGTGAGGCGACCGGCAGCAGGCTTCCGGAGTCGAGCGCGGTGCCGCCGAGACGGGACTGCAGGATCGGGGTCAGCGACAGGACGAGCAGCAGGTGCGGGAAGGCCAGGAACAGGTCCATCACCCGGCTGATCACCATGTCGACCTTGCCGCCGAAGTATCCGGCGGCGGCTCCGATCACGGTGCCGAGGAAGACCGACACCATCGTCGACAGCAGCGCGATGACCAGCGAGATCCGGGCACCGTAGGCCATGCGCGCGAAGATGTCGCGGCCCAGGCCCGGTTCGAGGCCCAGCCAGTGGTCCGCGGACGGGAAGCGGTAGTACGTCAGCGGCAGGCCGGGGGTGTCGAGCTCGTCGAGGTGGTCGGGCCCAGTCAGGGAGGTGTACGGGTCCTGGCCCTCGATGGCGGTCAGCAGCGGGGCCAGGATCGCGAACAGCATGATCAGGGCCACGACGACCAGCGCGCCGACGGCGATGCGGCTGCGCCGGATCCGCAGCCACGCCGTACCGAGGAGGGTACGCGCGCCGGCCGGCTCCGCGGAGGGGCCCGAGGGTGTCGTGGCGGGCGGCGGGGAGAGCGTGGCCACCTGTTCGCCGGAGGGCTCCGACGCGTCGGCGGGGGGCGTCCGGCTCGGCGGCACATGCGGATCCAACACGTCGGTCCTCCGGCGCTTGGGGGTGGGGGGTGACCCGGACGGTATACCGAAATCAGGATTCGCCACCAGACCCGACACGCCCGAAATATCTCGCCAGGTATCGGGCGAAGCCGCCACCCGTCGCTCGCACGACCACCCACATGCACTCTCACCTGCGAATATGCCCTGACGTGCGGCACCCCTCGGCGCGCCGGAGGACGTCGCAGCGCAGGTCACGATCGCGGCGCGAACGCCGACCCCTTCCCCATTTGGTATGCCAGCCTCTAGGTTGTCCGCATCCAACAGCTCCCTGGAGGTCACATGCGCACGCGTTGGCGCGCCCGTCACGTACTCGCCCACCAGAACGGCGGCCACGCGCTGCTGCGCGACGGGGAGGTGGTGTGGGAGGACGACGTCATCGTCCATGTCGGCCGGGGCTACGCGGGTCCGGTCGACGTCGATCTGGACCTCGGCGACTCGCTCGTCATGCCCGGTCTGATCGACCTGGACGCGCTCACCGACATCGACCACCTCGTCCTCGACTCCTGGCAGGGCCCCGGCCTGAACGGCGCGTTGCAGTGGTCCCGGGACTACTTCGACCACCGCCGCCACGACGTCCTCACCTCCGACGAGCGGCGCACCGTCCGCGAGTTCGCCCTCGCGCAGCTGGCCCTGCACGGCATCACCACCTACATGCCGATCGCCTCCGAGGTGCACAGCTCCTGGGCCGAGCCGTACGACGAACTCGTGGCGATGGCCGAGACCTCGCGCCGCATCGGGCTGCGCGGCTACCTCGGGCCCGCCTACCGCTCCGGCGTCAACGTGGCCCTGCCGGAGGGCGGCCGGGAGGTGGCGTTCGACGAGGAGCGGGGCCGCGCCGGCCTGGACGACGCCGTCCGCTTCCTCGACCACCTCGACCGGCTCGCGGACCCGCTGCTCACCGGCGTCCTGCTGCCGTGCCGCATCGAGACCCTGACCGCGGAGCTGCTCCGCGAGACGGCGGCCGTCGCCCTGCGCCGCGATGTCCTCGTGCGGCTGCACGCCCTGCAGGGCACCGTGGAACGCGAACTGATCGAGCGCCTGCACGGCATGACGCCCATCCAACTCATCGAGGACAGCGGCCTGTTCGAGACCCGGCTGCTCATCCCGCACAGCGTGGTCCTCGACCGCCATCCGGACGTGCACGGCGAGGACCGCGGCGATCTGGACCGGCTGGCCCGGGCCGGGGTGTCCGTCGTGCACTGCCCGCTGACCTCGCTGCGGTACGGCTCGGTCCTGCACTCCTTCGGCGCCTACCGGGACGCCGGCGTCAACCTCTGTCTCGGCACCGACTCCTTCCCGCCCGACCTGGTCCGCGGCATGGACACCGGCGTGCAGCTCGCGAAGCTCGTCGACGGACGGTTCGACGCGGCCCCCGCCGAGCACTACGTCGAGGCCGCGACCCTCGGTGGCGCGCGTGCGCTGGGCCGCGCCGACCTGGGGCGGCTCGAACCCGGCGCCCAGGCCGACCTCGTCGCCTTCGACCTCGGCGACATCCGCGACGGCGTCCAGGACGACCCCGTGCGCACCTTCCTGCTCAGCGGCACCGCCCGGCAGGCGACCCATTCCGTCGTCGCGGGCCGGCCGGTCCTGGTGGACCGCGCGCTGCCCGGCGTCGACCTCCCGGCCCTCAAGCAGCAGGCCCAGCACCTCTTCGATAGGATGCGGGCGGCCTACAGCGAACGTGACGTCATGCGCCGGGACACCGATACCCTCTTCCCACCCACCTTCCCCGACTTCCGGATCCAGGCATGAGCGAAGAACCCCCCACCTCGACACACGTGGACCGCGCCGAGGCGTTCATCCGTGCCGGGATCCACTCGGGCGACTATCCGCAGGGAACCCGGCTGCGCGAGCGCGAACTCTCCGAGTCCCTCGGCGTCTCCCGCATCCCGGTGCGCGAGGCACTCGTGCGGCTCGCGGCGGAGGGCCTCGTCGTCACCGAACCGCGGCGCGGTGCCACCGTGCGCCGGCTCACCCTCAGGGACGTCGACGAACTGTTCGACCTGCGGCTGAGCCTGGAGGTGTTCGCGGCGGGCCGCGCCACCGAACGGTGCGCCCAGGGGTACGACGATCCCACGCTGCAGCAGATCATGGACCGGGCCGAGGACGCGACACGGCGCGGCGACGCCGCCGACATCGCCGCCGCGAACACCGCCTTCCATGCCGAGATCATCACCATGACCGGCAACCGGCTGCTGCAGGCCTCCCTCCAGCCCTCCCTCGGCCTGATGCACTGGCTGTTCCGCCTCACCTCCACCGAGGCCGGCCCGCGGCTGCACTGCGAGGAGCACCGGGAGATCTGCCGCGTCATCTACTCCGGCCGGCCCAAGCTCGCCGAAGCGCTGGCCTACGCGCACATCGACGTCCGCCGCGAACCGGTGCTGCAGGCGCTCTCGGAGGTCCTCCCGCCCGGATAGGACCGGCCGCCGGTGACGGCGGTTCCGGTGCCGGGCGCTCCGGGACCGACGTCACCGGCCACCGGTCGCTCCGCACCGGTCACCAGGTGACGGGGAGCGCGTGGAGGCCGTAGACCTCGTTGTTGACCCGGTAGGGCACCTCCTCGACCGGACACGCGAGCGCGAGACCGGGCAGCCGCCGCAGGAGCGCGGGCAGCGCGATCCGCAGTTCGGCGCGGGCCAGGGTCGAGCCGAGGCAGCGGTGCGGACCGTGCCCGAAGGTCACGTGCGACACGGGTTTGCGCTCGATGTCCAGGAGGTCCATCCCGGCGCCGAGCACCGGGTCCCGGTTGGCCACCGGCAGCTGGCAGACCACCTGGTCACCGGCCTTGATCGGCACGCCGCCGATCTCGGTGTCCCGTCGCGCGGTCCGGGCCAGCGCGGTGCTGGACACCGACAGGTACCGCAACAGCTCCTCCACGGCGCCGTCGATCAGCGGATCGCCCTCGGCCGCGTTGCGCAGCCGGTCGGCCTGTTCCGGGTGCGACAGCAGGGCGAGCACGCCCAGGCCGATCGTATTGGACACGGTGACGTGACCGGCGAGCAGCAACAGCTCGCAGACACCGACCAGTTCGGAGTCCGACACCGCGTCACCGTGCTCCCGGACGAGCATGCCGATCATCCCGTCGTCCGGGCTGCGCCGCTTCTCCGCCACCAGGGAGGCCGTGTACGCGCGCGACTCCCGGCCGGCCGCGAGCCGCTCCTCGATCGGGAGTCCGAGGTCCAGCGTGGTGCGGGACCAGCGGTGGAACGCCCCCTGGTCGGGGTCGGGGACGCCGAGCATCCCGCAGATCACCCCGAGCGGCAGCGGCAGGGCGAAGTCGTCCATCAGGTCCGCCGCGGAACCCCGCGACTCCATGGTGTCGACCAGCTCGCCGGCCAGGGTGCGGATCATCGGCTCCAGTGCGCGGATCCGCCTCCCGGTGAACTCCGGCGTCAGGACGTGGCGCAGCCGGGTGTGCTCCGGCGGGTCCATGTTGAGCAGCTCGTCGGGCAGGACCGGGCTGCGCTCGGGGTCGTACATCGCGAACGTCTCCTGGTCGGCGAGTACCCGCCGCACATCGGTGTGCCGGGTGACCAGCCAGTACTCACCGACCCGGTGCAGCCAGAAGTCCCGGACCCGCCGGACCGCGTCCCCGCGTTGGACCTCCCCCAGCTCCGAGCCCGGGTGGAGCCCGTCGCGGCGGTAGAAGATCGAGATCGGCGGCACTTCCTGCTCGCTCATGGGACCTCCCGTGATCACCCGATATCCCCTCCCGATACCCAGGTACCCGTGCCGCCGCGCACTCCGGCCGCGATCCCGTGGCAGCGCGCAGGAGCGCGGCGCCCTCCGGCGTGCCCCGTCCCCGCGCCGGAGCCGCCCCCCTGCTCTCCCGACCCCCGGGCCCCGCCGGTGGCACTCCGTCAAAGGCAGGCCCAAGCCAAGGATCCGAGCACATAGGCTTGTCATGTGATCACATCATCCACCCGTCTCTCTCCGGCCGTTGAGGCAACGTCGAGCCCCGCGGGGCGCTGACATGCCGCTGCCGGTCCACCGCATCGCCCCGCACGCCGCCGTCCGCCCCCGGGACCGCGTCGTGGCCGCCCTCGCGGAAGCGGCCGACGCGTTCGCCCGCGACAGCGGTGTGGAGCACCTGACGATCGACAATCCGATGCTCGACGGGTTCTTCCACTACGCGTGGCACCCGGGAGCGGCGGACTTCGGGCTCGCCGAGCTCTTCCCGCCCGGCCACCGGGGCTATCACGACGGCGCCCGCGTCCCCCGGGCCACCGGCCTCGGCCTGGTGCGGGCGATGCTCCGCCGCAGCGGCATCTGGTGCCGGCTGCAGGACGGAGACCGGTTCTTCGTCCATGTCGGCGAGGATCACGACTTGTACGTCGGCAGCACGGCCCCCTGCCCCGGCGCACTCGACCGCTGCCGCGAACTCGGCCTGGTCACCGAGCGGATCGACGCCTCACCCTACGACCCGGCGTTCGACCGGGCCGAGCTGCTGCCGCCGGCCGACGACGCGTTCTGGGCCGCACTCACGGCCCTGGTCGCCGAGCGCGGCGGCGTACTCCTGGAGGAGACCTACGTTCGCAACGGGTCGCGCTGGCACCGCCTGACGACCGCCGGCCTCCCCTCGGTCCGCGGCGGACTGACCCCGCGCGCCAGACTGGCCGTCTGGCCGGACCTCACCGACGACATCGGCCCTGTCCTCGACACCATGAGCCGACCCGACCGGCTCCGGCTCCTCGTCGCGCAGCAGCCGGACGGGCGGATCCACACGCGGATCGCGGAGCCGTGGATGGCCTCCCGCACAGATCCTCACGGCTACTCCCGGGGGTCCGACAGCCTTGCGTTGATCCCGCTGCTCGCTGCCGAGCGCGACCCGCTGATGGCCGCGGCCCTGCCCGACCGGGACGGTGTCCTTCGCGTCCGCTGGCGGACCAACCCCACCCGGGCGGACCGAAGGCGCGCATTCCTCCGCACGGTACGGACGGGCGAGATCCGCACCGGGCGGGTGGCCGCGACGCCCTCGTTCGGTGTCTTCGTCGACCTCGACGACGACCTCGGGCGGGGCGTGGGCTTCATCAACATCCCCGAGCTGTCCTGGACCCGCATCGAGGCGATCACCGACGCCGTGCAGGTCGGACAGCAGATCCGCTTCGAGGTCCTGGGCGTGGACCTGGAGCGCGAACAGGTCGCGCTGTCGCTCAAGGCGACCCAGGAGGACCCGTGGCGGCGCTACTTCGACGCTCGCGGCGCGGGTGACATCGCCCCCGGCACGGTGACCGCACTCGTGCCGTTCGGCGCGTTCGTCCGCCTCGCGCCCCACGTCGAGGGCCTCGTCCACCTCTCGGAACTGAGCACGGAGGACGTCGACGCACCCGAGGAGGTCGTCCGCGTGGGCGACCGTGTCCCCGTCCTGGTCACCGAGGTCGACTTCGCACGCCGCTGGATCCACCTGTCCGTGCGGCAGGCCGTCGAGGCGTCGAACCACGATCCTCGGATCGGCGAGCGCGAACGGTAGGACACCCCGCGGTCGTGGCCCTGCCCCTGCCGTCCACCGGTTGGTGGACGGCAGGGGCAGGCCCCGGGGACCGTCCCGGGCTACAGCCGCTCGGGTGTCCCGATGCCGAGCAGGTCCATGCCCTGGCGGAGGGTCCGGCCGGTGAGTTCGCAGAGCAGCAGCCGGGTCTCCATGACCTCGCGGCCGGGGGCCTTGAGGACGGGGCAGTGCTCGTAGAACGTGGTGTACGCCGCCGCGAGGCTGTGCAGGTAGGCGCAGAGGCGGTGGGGCTCGAAGGTCTCGGCGACGAGGTCGACGGTGGCGCCGAACTCGTCGAGGAGCAGCCCGAGGGCGCGTTCGGCCGGCTCCAGGGCCACGTCCCGGTGGGCGTTCGGGGTGACGGCCTCGGGGGCCTTGCGCAGGATGGAGCGGATGCGGGCGTAGGCGTACTGGAGGTAGGTTCCGGTGTCGCCGGTGAGGGAGACCATGCGGTCGGCGTCGAAGACGTAGTCGCGGGTGCGGGAGGTCGACAGGTCGGCGTACTTGACCGCGCCGATGCCGACCTGCTTGGCCCGGTCTTCGAGTTCCCCGGCGGCGAGCTGGGGGCTCTTCTCGGCGACGACGGTACGGGCGCGGTCGACGGCCTCGTCGAGGAGGTCCATGAGGCGGACGGTCTCGCCGGAGCGGGTCTTGAAGGGCTTGCCGTCCTTGCCGAGGACGGTGCCGAAGCCGAGGTGCCGGGCGCGGACGCCGTCGGGGAGCCAGCCGGCGCGGCGGGCGGTCTCGAAGACCATCTCGAAGTGCAGGGCCTGGCGGCTGTCGACGACGTAGAGCAGCTGGTCGGCGCCGAGCACGCCGACGCGGTCGCGGATGGCGGCGAGGTCGGTGGTGGCGTAGCCGTAGCCGCCATCGCTCTTCTGGACGATGAGCGGGGTCGGTTCGCCGTCGGGGCCCTTGATGTCGTCGAAGAAGACGCAGAGGGCTCCGTCCGAGCGGACGGCGACGCCGGAGGCTTCGAGGTCGGCGCACACCTCGGCGAGCATCGGGTTGTAGTGGCTCTCGCCGACCGCGTCGGCGTCTTCGAGGAGGACGCCGAGGCGGGCGTAGACGGCTTCGAAGTAGACCTTCGACTCGTCGACCATGCCCTGCCAGGACGCGACGGTCTCGGCGTGGCCGGCCTGCAGCTCGACGACGCGCCGGCGGGCGCGGTCGGCGAAGTCGGCGTCGCCGTCGAACTTGGCGCGCGACGCCTTGTACAGGCGGTTGAGCCGGGACATCGACGGGCCGGAGCCGTCCGGCTCGGTGCCTTCGTCGAGTTCGGCGGGGTGCTCGACGAGGTACTGGATGAGCATGCCGAACTGGGTGCCCCAGTCGCCGAGGTGGTTGCGCCGGACGACCCTCTCGCCGCTGAACTCCAGAGTGCGCACGAGCGCGTCCCCGATGATCGTGGAGCGCAGGTGGCCGACGTGCATCTCCTTGGCGATGTTCGGCTGGCTGTAGTCGATCACCGTGACGCCGGCCTCGGCGTTGCCGCCGACACCGAGCCGGGCATCGGCCGCGCGGGCGGCCAGCCGGTCGAGGATGGCGGCGTCGGTGACGGTGACGTTGACGAAACCGGGCCCCGAGACCTCCAGCCTCGCGATCACCTGGTCGGCGTCGAGCTTCTCCAGCACGCGGGCGGCGACCTCGCGGGGGTGGGTCCGAAGCGGCTTGGCCAGGCCGAGGATGCCGTTCGCCTGAAAGTCGGCGCGGTCGCTTCGTCGCAGCCGGGGGTCACTGTCCGTGGCGTCGGGGAACGCGGCGGAGATCGCCTGCGCGAAGCGCTCGTGCAGCGTGTCGGCGATGGAGAGGACCGTAGGCATGGAGAGAGGGACCACTTCCGTGAGGGGGCGGATCTGCGGATCAGCCGCAGGCGTCGCACAGCGCCGCACCGTCGACCGGTGGACGCCGTGTGCTGATCATCCCATGACCACCGCACGGAAGAGCTCGAATTATCCCCGCCGCGATACGACGCGCGCCCTCAAGGAGCTGCTTGCGACGAGCTCTTGATGTTCCATCATCGCAGGAGGAGAGCTGTCCGACGGGGAGGTGCCGCGGGACCGCGGACGGGGCCCGGACCCGCGTCGGCTGCCGGGAGGGCCGGTCGGTGATCGCGAAGCGGACCGGCCGTGGGTGGCCGGTCCGCTTCGGCGGGCCCCGCGGCTCGCGGCCGGGCGCCGGGCCCGGTCAGCCCAGGCCGTTGACCCGCTTGTACTCCAGGGCGTAGGCGAGCTTGCCGGGCTTGGCGTCGGAGTACGGCTTGCTCAGCTTGTCGAACTCGCCCTTGGTGTCCGGCTTGCCGGCGTTCCACTGGTCGAGCGCGCCCAGGTCGGCGGCGGTGAAGCCGCTGTCGACGACGGTGGCCTTGGGCAGCGCGGTCATCGTCCGGGTCAGGCTCCTGACGGTGGCCAGGTAGCTGCCGAGGTCGTTGCGGTCCCAGCCGGACAGGTCGACCGGCTTGGCGTCCCGGACCCAGCTGCCCCAGTAGAACTCCTGGAACGGCAGGGAGTTCTGGGTGTAGCCGATGTCGCGGCCGAAGTAGAGCAGGCTGCGGTACTTGTCGTCGCTGAAGTTGGCCAGGCCGACACCGGTCGGCAGCTTGTTCACCTTGACCCGGTCGCCCTCGGGGCCGCGCAGGTAGACCCACTTGTTGGCCTGCATCCGGTCCCAGAAGTCCTGCCGGGTGAGGCTGCTGTAGTTGGCCAGCACCCGCAGCCGGACGTGCAGGTCCGCGCCGCCGTCCGGGGTCTCGTAGAAGGAGGTGAGGGTGTGGTGCCCGTCGGTGAGGAACGGCTCGCCGTGCGGGCCGATGACGACCGTCTTCATGGCCGCCACGCTGTCGGCCGTCTCGGCGCCGACGGGGAGCTTGCAGGTGAAGGAGGACGGGTCGTCCAGGCGGGCGCCGGGCTGGGCCGTCGCCACGTCGACCCGCCCGTCGGCCTCGCACCAGTCGCCGAACTTCTTGTTGATCGCGTCCTTGCCGAGGGTGTAGCGGCCGAGCTTGTAGTACACCTCGTCATAGCCCAGCGCGGGCTGGGTGGGGTGCACGTCGCCGATGCGGACGTCGAGCAGCTCACCGGGCTCGGCGCACAGGTACTGCGTGAACGGCGTGGAGCGGTTGTCGTGCCCGCACAGCGGCGGCCGGGTGCCCGGCGCGCCGGGAGCGGCGTACGCGGTCGGCGCCGACACGACCACCGCGACGGCGACGGCTCCGAGGGCCGCGGCACGGCGGGACGGGGGGATGGAACGCATGGCACTCCTCGCATCAGGGGCGGACAGGCCCGTGAGCGTGGCAGCGCCCGGCCAACGCCGGGCCTCCTGACCGCGACGTCCAGGAGAACCCCGGTCAACGATCGTGCCGGCGACGGCGCACGAGCGTCACGGGCTGCTCTCGGCCGCGACGAAGGTGTACGCGCCGAGTTCGAGGAACAGGGCGTCCTGGAGCCCGGGCACGCCGGTGAGGGGGACGGCGAGCCGCAGCTCGCGCGGTCCGGCGTTGGTGGTCACCGGGTTGTAGGCCCGCAGCACGATCCGGGCGTCGCACGGGAGCGGCTGGTCGAACCGGACCACGACCGTGACCGTGCCGGAGTAGTTGGCGGGCAGCAGGACGGAGCGCGTGTAGCCCTCGTCGGTGCCCGGCGAGTAGATCTGCGCCGTCAGGCTGAACGGGGCCTGCTGGTCGGTGTTGGAGAAGGTCGCGGTGCCGCCGGGCAGGTCGGTGCCGGAGACCCCGAAGACGAATCGCGTCGGGGTGTTGTTCAGGTTGCAGACGGCCAGCTCGGAGAGGACGTAGCTGGTCCGCTGACACGGGATGACGTCGATGTTGCGCCAGCCGACGTTGGGGTTGTACCTGACCCAGTTCAGGTAGTCGACGAGCGAGCCGAAGGTGGGCAGGGTGGCGGGCATCGGGTGGGCGGGCGTGTCCACGGTGGTGATCGTGCAGTAGTGGCCCGGCGGGTTCCGGCTCGGCCAGACGAAGGCGGACCTGCTGACGCAGATCTGTCCGGGAGGGATCTCCCGGGAGCCGCCGCGGACGGTGAACGGCACGGTGGTGCCGCCGCCCTCGGCGTTGATCGGGGTCCACGCCCGCGGGTCCAGCAGCAGTCCCCCGGGGGCGTAGTAGAGCCTGACGTTGCCGGAGCTCGGGCAGCCGGTCCTCAGGTTCTTCCCCCGGACGTAGATGCGGTTGAGCCTCCCGTACACGATGGGGTGGCTGATTCCGAGGTCGGGGCCGTCGTAACTCGACTCCAGCAGCGGGAAGTCGAGGATGTCGCTGCCGAAGGGGATGATGTCCGGGGACTCCCAGACGGGGTCGGCGGTGGGGGTCTGTCCCACGTCCCGGAAGTTGTCCCGGACCAGGATGTCGTTCCAGTTGGCGGCGGCGTTCACGGTTCCTCCCGAGTGGACGGTGCGTGCCGGGTGCGTGCCGGGTGTGCGCTCGGTGCGCCGGTGCGGTCTTCCGGTCTGTTCCGGGAAAGGCGTCCTTCGGACCGCCGCAGGAGGCGGCAGGCCCTCATCGGCGGCCGCGGTGACGGCCGCCGGACAGGTCGGTGAGTCGGTCCTGTGGTACCGGGAGGGCGAATGCGCCCGTTCCGAACGTCCCGGTACGGAAAAATGTATCGGGCCCGAACCACCGGCCCAATAGGCCGGACGAGTGAATGCCCGCCATGTTCCTTTATCGGCAGGGAGGTTGGGGTTGTGCGCCCCGATGCGAGCGCCGGTCCGACGGACCGTCGGACCGTCGGACCGTCGGACCGGCGCTCGGGATGCCTTCCCTGCGGTTCAGCCGTCGAGCAGCTCGACGAGGACCTCGACCGGCTCGGCGGCGGAACCGTGGGTGAAGGCCAGCAGCTCACGGGCGCGCACGGCCGCGTCGGCGACCAGCCGCTCCAGCGGGTCGGCCCCGACGCCGCCCGCGGAGGCGTCCTGCCGGACGGGCGGTCCGGGCAGCGGCGGCAGCTCGGGCAGCGCCGCCGGCTCGCGGCCGAACACCTCCTCGGCCGGCGTGCCGTCCGGCAGCCGCACCGCGTCGGCCCGTACCTCCTCCGTCACATCGTCGGCGTCGACGCCGTCGGTGTCCTCGTTCCCGAATCCGCCGACGATCGCCTGCACCAGCAGGGCGGACCGGGCTTCCTCCCGCGCCTCCCGCGGGCCGCGCCCCCGCAGCAGGAGCAGCAGCACGGTGTCCTCGTCCAGCAGCCAGGACACCTGGTAGCAGAGCGCCGCCGCGTGCTCGCAGGGGTGGGCGAAGGCGTCGCAGTCGCACTCCGCGTCCAGGTCGCCGTAACCGGGCAGCAGCCGGACCCGGGCGTCCTCGGCGGCCTCCAGCAGGTCGGGCGGCAGTTCACCGGCGAGCAGTTCCTCGATGACGCCCGGCCGTTCGGCGGCCTTCTCCCAGAGCGACTCCCAGTCGCCCTCGTCGAGTTCCTCCAGAGTGAGCAGCGTCCTGAACGGGGCGCCGTCCTCGTGGCCGGTGGTGGAGACGCGCCCGGGACTGACCGTGATCGGCCCGAGCCGGCCGGTCCGCGCGTAGGCCCGGCCCTTCTTCAGCGTCTCCTCGTCCAGGGCGGTGTCCTCCAGCGCGTCCGCCCAGGCCCTGCCCCACCAGGACCGGCCGCGTGACCGGCCGCCCCGGCGTGCGGCGAAGGCCGGGAAGCCCCGCGCGACCGTCCCGTCCCCGCCCGTCCCGTCCCCGCCCGTCCCGTCGCCGCTCATCCCGCACTCCTCAGTTCGACCAGGTGGGCCAGCTCTTCGTTGCTCAGCCGCGTCAGCGCCTGCTCCCCGGCGCCCAGTACGGCGTCCGCCAGGCCCTTCTTCGCTTCGAGCAGCGCGGCGATGCGGTCCTCGACCGTGCCCTCGGCGATCATCCGGTGCACCTGGACGGGGCGCGACTGCCCGATGCGGTGGGCGCGGTCGGTGGCCTGGGCCTCCACCGCCGGGTTCCACCACCGGTCGTAGTGCACGACGTGGTCGGCGCGGGTGAGGTTGAGTCCGGTGCCGGCGGCCTTGAGGGACAGCAGGAAGACGGGCACCTCGCCGTCCTGGAACCGGCGGACCATCTCCTCCCGGCGCGCCACCGGGGTGCCGCCGTGCAGCAGCAGGGTGGGGACGCCGCGTTCGCGCAGATGCGCCTCCAACAGCCGTGCCATGGTGACGTACTGGGTGAACACCAGGGCGGCTCCGCCCTCGGAGAGAATGGTGTCCAGCAGTTCGTCGAGCAGTTCCAGCTTGCCGGAACGGCCGGCCAGCCGGGCGCCGTCCGCCTCCTTGAGGAACTGCGCGGGGTGGTTGCAGATCTGCTTCAGACCGGTGAGCAGCTTGAGCACCAGTCCGCCCCGGGCGATGCCCTCGGTGGCCTCGATCCGTGCCATGACCTCGCGGACCTGGGTCTCGTACAGGGTCCGCTGCTCGGGGGTGAGGGGGACCGGGCGGTCCGTCTCCGTCTTCGGCGGGAGTTCGGGGGCGATGCCCGGGTCCGACTTCCTGCGGCGGAGCAGGAACGGCCGGACCAGTTCGGCCAGTCGCCGTGCGGTGGGGCCGTACTCCCCCTCCTCCCCCGGCGGCGGTCCGGACTGCGCGCGTTCGGCGCGTTCGGCCTCCACCGCGGCGATCCAGCGGCTGCGGAAGCGGCCGTGTCCGCCGAGGAGCCCGGGGGTGGTCCAGTCGAGGACGGCCCAGAGCTCGGAGAGGTTGTTCTCGACCGGCGTGCCCGTCAGGGCGATCCTGGCGCCGGCGGGGATCAGCCGCAGCGCCTTCGCGGTGTCGGAGTGCGGGTTCTTGACGTGCTGGGCCTCATCGGCGACGACTGTGCTCCAGCGGTGCGCGCCGAGCCGCCCGGCGTCCAGGCGCATGGTGCCGTAGGTGGTCAGGACGAAGCCCGAGTCGGCGCCCTCCAGGGTGCGGTCGGGGCCGTGGTAGCGGCGCACGGGCGTGCCGGGGGCGAACCTGGCGACCTCGCGCTGCCAGTTGCCCAACAGCGAGGCGGGGCAGACGACGAGGGTGGGGCCGGCGCTGTCCGGGCGCTCCTGGCGCAGCAGGTGCAGTGCGATCAGCTGGACGGTCTTGCCCAGGCCCATGTCGTCGGCGAGGCAGCCGCCGAGACCGAGCGAGGTGAGGCGGTCCAGCCAGCGCAGGCCGCGCAGCTGGTAGTCGCGCAGGGTGGCCGCGAGCGCGTCCGGCTGCTCGACGGCTTCGGTGCCGCCGTCGGGTTCGGCCAGGCGTCGGCGCAGGGCGAGCAGCCAGGCGCTGGACGCGACCCGCACCTGCGTGCCGCCGATCTCGGTGTACCCGGTGAGGGCGACGGCGAGCGCCTCGACGGCGGTGAGCGGTCGGAGGTCGCGTTCGCGGGCCTTGCGGGCGGTGTCGGCGTCGATGAGCACCCACTGGCCGCGCAGCCGGGCCACCGGCCGGTCGGCGACGGCGGCGGCGGCGACCTCGGCCGTCTCCTGCTCGGTGAGGGTCTCCCCGTCGAGTTCGAGCCGCCGGCGCAGGTCGACCATGCCGTCACCGCCGAAGAAGGACCGCAGGTCGGTGGGCGGTGTCCGCTCGCCGCCGAGGACGGCACGGGTGGTGAAGGAGCGGACGGCGCCCTCGGGCCGGATCAGCTCGATGCCGTGGGCGGCGAGCCGGTCGGCGGTGTCGCCGAGCAGGTCCTGGACCTCGCGGTCGGTGAGGTCCAGGGCGGAGGGCACCGGCAGCAGGCGGGTGAGGGGCTGCCAGACCTCGGCGGCCCGCCGTACGGCGAGCGCGGTGTCGGCCCGGGCGCGAGGTCCGAACCCGGCCGTCCCGACCGCGGCGAACAGCTCGTCGGCATCGACGGCGAGGGTCGGGTCGGCCAGGCTGGACACCCGGGGCACCAGGCGCAGGGCGGGCCGCTCGCCCTCGCCGGCGGGCACCAGGTCCAGGCGCAGCGTCAGCCGTACGCCCGAGTCGAGGCCGGCCGAGAGCTGCTCGGCCCAGGCGCGCAGCTGGGGGACGTGCTGGGGTTCGACGGCGGCGAAGGCCCGGCGGCCGGTCGCGGCGGGCGCGGCGGCGGTGCGCGGCAGGGTGTCGGCGACCGCGTCGACGAAGGAGCGGAGCAGGGCGGTGGCGTCGGGCAGCAGCAGCGGGCCGCCGGGCGGGACGGGCAGGGGCAGCGCGAGCGCCTCGGCCGGTGCCGCCGCGGCCAGTTCGCGGATGCGCCGGACGTCCTCCGGGGCGAGCGGGCCGACGCGCCAGGTGTCGTAGCCGGTGGCGGAGACACCGGGGAGCAGCCGTTCGCGGGCGGCGAGGTGCAGGCCGAGGGCGGTGGCGGCGCCCCAGTAGGCGGCGGACGGGCTGGGGGCGGCGGCCGTGGATCCGTCGGTGGCCGCCTCGGTGTGGAGTCGGCGGGCCAGGGTGAGGGCGGGCAGCGCCTCGGCGACGGTCAGGCGCAGGACCGGGCGGCGGCGGACCGCGAGGGTGCCGCCGTCGGCGGTGACCAGCTCGGCTTCGCCGGGTTCGCCGGGTTCACCGGGTTCACCGAAGGGCGGCCCCGCGGCGGAGCCGGAACCGGGACCGGGACCGGGACCGGGACCGGCCGGATCGTCGGGGTACCGGTACACGAGCCTTCCGGTGCGCCCCGGATCGCCCGGCTCGAAGGCCACCGCGCACTGCGCCAGCAGCTCGGCCCGCTCACGCGACATCCACGCCATCTGTTCCGCCCCTGGTTCGTCGTCGAGTCAACTTCCGCGGCCCGCGCGTGGACACCCCTAGGAGCTGTTCAAGGTTCGGATCTTGGAGTGACTCAGTTTCGGGCCAGTGTCTCTGGTAGAACTCGAGGACGTGGCGCGTTTTGACGTGACGG